>JAFGPV010000207.1 GCA_016936015.1 Pirellulales bacterium | reverse complement strand
GCCCTCACCCCCGGCCCCTCTCCTTTGCCCTCACCCCCGGCCCCTCTCCTTTGCCCTCACCCCCGGCCCCTCTCCCAAAGGGAGAGGGGAGTAGGAAGGATCATCGCCTTTTCAAGCGGCTCAGCGGGTGGATGCGTTGGAGGTATTGGCTGGCGATTTCGTAGCGGCGGACCATGCCGAGGTAGCGTTGTTGGTTGTCGATGGTCTCGACGATCGGCAGGGCCTGGAGGTCGTTGTCGACGAACAGTTCCAGCGCGCGGTCGAGCGTGTCGTCGGGGTGCAGCGGATGGATGTCGGTGAGCATCATGTCGGCCACGAGGATCAGTTGCGTGGCATGGGCGGACTGCGAGGCCAGGTGCAGTTCCTCGAGGTCGACCAGACCCAGCAGCCGATCGGCCTCGGCGACCACCGGGAGGACGGGATAGAGCGAATCGTCGAAGGCCTCCATCGCCTTTTCCAGGGAGTCGCCGGGGCGGAGCAGGGGGACGTTGGAGGCCGGCTTGATGAGCCGCCGCACGTGGACCTCGGCCAGGATTTCCCGGACGAATTGGCCTTGGTGGACGGGAGAGCGGGATCGGGTTTCGACTTGGGAAGAGTAAATCGAGGTCTTGTCGGAGAAGATGTAGGCCAGGGCGCAGACCCAGAGGGCGGGCAGCAGCATGTGATAGCCGCCGGTCATTTCGCTGACGATAATCAACGTGGAGAAGGGCGTTTTGGCGGCGGCCGCGAAAAAACCGGCCATGCCCACCAGGGCGTAGGCGGGCACTTCGCTTTGAGGGACCAATCCGGGCCAGATCCGATGGAGGAATAGTCCCAGGGCCGCCCCGCCGCAGCCGCCGATGACCATCGAGGGACCGAAGACGCCGCCCGAACCCCCGCTGCCGATCGTCAGGCCGGTGGTCAGGATCTTTCCCACGGCAATCGCCAGCAGCAGCCAGATCGTCATTTGCGAGGGATCGGTCAGTGCGCTTTGCAACGCGCTGTAGCCGAAGCCAAGCACGGCCAGCGACCGTTGCCCGAAGAAGTAGTACAGTCCGAGTCCGAGCAGTCCGGTGAGAAATGCTCCGAGCGCCGGGCGGAAGTGCGGTTTGATGGGAACTTTTTTAAACAGGCCCACAAATCCGTAAAAAGAATTGGTGTACGCGGCCGCCAACAGGATCATAAAGACAACCAGAAACAAGTAGGGAGCCAGTTGGAGCGGATTGTGGAAGGCCAGTTCGGGGACGTGGAACAAAGGGCTCCAGCCGGCATACAGGCCGAAGGTGCAGAAGGAAACGACGCTGGCGATGGCGGCCGGCAGGATGACTTCCGGTTCGAACTCGGGCGAGCGGTAGAGGACCTCGGCGGCGAACAGGGCGCCGGCCAGGGGGGCGCGGAAGATGGCGGCGATTCCGGCGCCCATGCCGGCGGCCATCAAGATCCGCCGGTCGACGGAGCGGAGGTTCATGAATTCGGCCAGGGCGACGCCGAAGCCGGCCCCGATCTGGGCGATCGGGCCTTCCCGGCCGCCGGAGCCGCCCATCCCGATCGTCAGCGCGCTGGCCACCGTCTTGATGATCGGCACCCGCTTGCGGATCCTCCCTTCGAGCGAATGGTACGCGGAGATCACGGCGTCGGTGCCGTGTCCTTCGGCCTCGGGAGCGAAGGTATAGACCAGGAAACCGCAGGCCAGGCCGCCCAGAGTGGGAACGATCAGCAACAGCCAGGGACGCAGCGAGGTGGTGGATTTCTCAAACTTCGGATTTTCCGGCTCACCGGCCGGCCGGGGCGAGGGACTGTAGCCCACGACGCTTTCCAGGGCGTAGTATTCCACTCCCCGGGTGGCAATGTAAAAAACAATCGCCCCCAGCCCGGCGACGACGCCCACGATAACCGACAAGGCGAGAATGCGGAGTTGGGCGCGGGCCCGTTTGCTCCCGCGGATCAGAAAATCTGGAAACCATCGCACCAGCACGCGAAAGATCGAAGACGTTTCAGGAGGCTCCATTTTTTACAGTTCAGTTCGTGCGCAAGAAGAAATCGCCGCGAAAAGCCTATTTTACGGGATGAGCCGGGAAATGCCAAGGAGCGCCGGACCGCGGACCGATGAATACTCCATCGTTCAAGAAAACCACGAGGAACCGGAGGTTTAGTGGTCCTCAGAAATCCAATACTACATTGTCCAACGCCCCGGGAGGGCGATCTCAGGGAAAAATATAGGCATTTTTCCGCCCCCGGGCCCGCCGTCCCGGGGCGTTGATGGATCATTCACTATCCGGGGATCAATCAACTCGTATCGTCCGACGTTTTCTCAGTTACGATAAGGAGCAATACTCTCCTGCGACCGGCGAGAAATGGCTTCCTTTGGCAATCACGGTGACTCCTTTGTCGGTGCGGACGAATCCGCGGGCCTCGTCCCGTTCCGGATCAAAACCGACCTCCTCGCCGGGCGGAACCACCACGTCCTTGTCGATGATCGCCCGGCGGATTTTGGCGTGGCGCCCGACCACCACACCCTCGAAAAGGATGGAATCCTGGATCCGGGAGAAACTGTTTATGCGGCACTCGGGACTGATGATCGACCGTTCCACCTGACCGCCGGAGATGATGGAGCCTGAGCAGACAAGGCTATCCAGCGCGTAACCGCAGCGGTGCGGCTCGGAAAAAACGAACTTCGGCGGGGGAATGTTGGGCAGGTACGTGCGCAGCGGCCAGTCCTGGTCGTACATGTTCAACTGCGGATCGACGGAGATCAGGTCCATGTTCGCCTCGAAGAAGGCGTCCAGGGTCCCCACGTCCCGCCAGTAGGCCACGTGCTTCCGGTTCTCGTCGAGGAAGGGATAGGCAAAGACCCGATGGTCGCCGAGGATCGCGGGAAGGATGTCGCCGCCGAAGTCGTGCCGGCTGGCGGAGCGGGTGGCGTCGCGGCAAAGCAACTCGAACAGGAACCGGGCCGTGGAGAGGTAAATCCCCATCGAACCCAGGCAATGTTCGGGATCGTCGGGCAAGGGCCGGGGCTCCACCGGTTTTTCCTGAAAGCCGCGGATCCGGTATTCTTCATCCACTTCCAGGACGCCGAATTGCCGGCTCGCTTCGCGGCAGGTGACCGGCAACACGCCGACCGTAAAATCGGCCCTCTTTTCCAGGTGATATTGCAGCAACAATTGGTAGTTCATCTTGTAGATGTGATCGCCGGCCAGAATGATAAGATAGTCGGGATGCTCCCGTTCCAGCGAGTAGATATTCTGATAGACGGCGTCGGCCGTTCCCTGGTACCAGTGCTCGTCGACGCGCTGCTGGGGTGGGACGACGTCGACGAACTCGCCGTGCTCCCGGCAGAAATAGCGCTTCCACCCCAGGTTGATGTGCCGATCGAGACTCATGGCCTTGTACTGCGTCAGCACGAAGATCTTCCGCAACCCGCTGTTTAAGCAGTTCGACAAGGTGAAATCGACGATTCGGTAAGTTCCTCCGAAGGGCACGGCGGGCTTGGCCCGATCGCGCGTCAACGGCTCCAACCTTGCCCCCTTCCCGCCCGCCAGGATCACTGCCAAGGTTCGCTCCATCCCCGTGGTCTCCTTTCCGATAAGCCCGCACGGCGGCCGGGCAACTGACGACCGCCAGCGAAAAATCAGCGACTCACCCCTCTTATCGTACCCAATGCAGGAACACCTTCAAGGCAGCTTGCCACTCCTTTTGAAATTCATTAATATAATCTTTCAGAATGTCCTTCCGGAGGGTACGCGAACGGTTAGCAGCCTGACTCGAAATCAGGTGCCGGGCAACCGGTTGAGGGTTCGAATCCCTTGCCCTCCGCTTTCGTAACTCGAAACCCCGTAAGCACTTGCGGGGTTCTTTTTTGCGCATTCCGGCTGTCAGTATTCTGCTCTGTGTAGCCAGAATGTAGCCAATATTTTCTTTTCGATACAAACGACATGGGTGGATGCCAGAAGATGTCCCCGAATCAGTCGGTGGTAATCGATTTTTAACATTGTCAAAGGGATGAACCAAAATTATTTCCGGTCCCAAAAGATCATGCCGGCGATTTTCCGGGGATCCGGGGGCCGGCCGAAGAAACTGGCGGCGTAACCGACTGCCATGGTCACCGTGCAACCGATAATGTTGATCCATAAGAAGGAGATCTGTTTTTCTCCCGGCTGAAGCGAGAAGAAAAAGGAAGGCGCCATGACGGCCATCGTAACGGCCAAACCGCTTCCGACACCGATCCAAATCCCCAGGGAATTCGTCCGCCGGGTGAGGATGCCCAAGAGGAAGACCCCCAACAGAATGCCGCCGAAAAAATTCAGGGTGACCTCGGAGACTTGGAGCAAGGGATTTCGGCCTTCCTGAACGCCGTAAAGTCGCATCAGCAATCCGGCGCTGAAGATTCCCAGGATTCCCCAAAAAATGGTCAGCCATTTAGCCAATCGGAGTTTCTCGGGCTCGGAAGCCTGAGGGCGAACCAGGCGGACGTAAAAATCGGCGATCGAACAGGTGGCCAGGGAATTGAGCACGGCGATCAGCGCCCCCAGCGAGGCCGCCAGGATGGCGGCGATCAGGAAGCCGCCTGCTCCAGGGGGTAATTGATGCGCGATGAAATGGGGCAGCGCCTGATCGGGTCGCATTCCCGGCGGCGCCAGTTGCGGATGCGCCTGGTAATAGCGGAACAATCCCAATCCCAAGAAAAACAACAGCCACATGACGGGAATGCCGATCAAGGTCCCCCAGACGAGACTGCGGACGGCCTGCTTCTCGCCCCGCGTGCTGAGATAACGCTGAATATTGATCTGGTCGGCGCCGGAATAGCTCAACTTGGTGATCAACGCCGAAAGCATCGCAGTGAACAGGGGGGCCCTCATGTAAGGATTGAAGGAATAGTAGGCCGGATCGTTGAAGAAACCGAAAGTGCGTTCGTTCTGCTCCGCACAAGTCCAGATCGCACCCAGACCACCGGCGTCCATCGCCAGGATGATCAACACCAACAAAATGCCTCCCAGAAGCACGATGAATTGGAAAACATCGGCCCAAATCACCGAACTCATGCCGCCCAAGGTGGTCGTCACGGTGGCGGCCACGCCCATCACCACGATGCCCCATCCGATGTCCAAGCCCGTGATCGGCTTCATCGCCAAGGCCGAGGCGTACAGGATCACCCCCACATAAAAACAGCGAAGGGTCAAGAACAAAAAACTGGCGATGATCCGGACGGTGACGTTGAATCGCCGCTCGAGGTACTCGTAGGCGGTGGTCAATTCGAGACGGCGGAAAAACCGGACGAAGAGGACGACCGCGACGGGCACGGCAGCGAGGAACAACGCATAGCGCGGAAAAAGAACCAGTCCATGCTGGTAGGATTCTCCCGGCACGGAAAGAAAGCTCACGGCGCTGAACAGCGAGCAAAACAGGCTGATGGCCGCGGCAAACCAAGGCGTTTTCCGCCCGCCAAGGAAATAATCCGTGGTGTTCCGTTGCCGGAACATGAAAAATACGCCAATCCCCAGCAGGATCGCGAAATAGAGCACCAGCGTAATACAGTCGAACAAGTCGAAATTCATGGGCCAGGACGTTTCGGGGAAAAAGGACTGGATGATGGACCCGCGAGGGAATCCAAGAAGGGATCAATCGACAATGAAAAACAACACGACGTGTTCCCAACGCGACGACGCCTGCCGCGCTTTTGGAGGTTCGGTGGAATGAAAGTCGTTGAGGCTGACTGCCCGTCCAGGCCACCGTTTCCTCAGTGCCGCACTCCGAGCAGGAGATCCGTCCATTTCGTTTTCGGGGCGTCCTTCGATAAAGCGACTTCGATCACGTTCACACCCTCCCGCAGATCGGCAGGCTGGGGCCGGGCCTCCAGCCACCCGGTCTCCCCCGGCTGAAGCTTCAAAGTGCGGCCATTCACCGAAACGCGAATGGCATTGGCTTGGGATCGACCGGCGAATCGCAATTGGAGTTTCAAGGTCTTGGGCAAGGTTTTCGTGAAATCTTCGCCCAACCGCAGCCGGGCGGTCGCTCGTTTCCCCGGATCGATAATTTTCGGATTACCCGGATTGAGTGTTTCACACTTTTGGTAAGGCTGGTAGGGGAGGTTTCCTCCGTTGACGGGACAGACTTCGTGGATGGCGGGGAAATAATTCTTGTCCAGCTTCGCCAAGACCTTCGGATCGCCCAGTTCCTGCCAGAGGGGCGATTTCGGACCGGCGTGTTTCACATCGAAGGCATTAAACAGATACACGCCGTCGGCGCCCGACGACCAGACGTTGGCCGCCCGGCCGCGGTAGGCGAGGTTGGTCGACCGCATGGCCATGGCCATGCGATCATGGAGTCGGGGATTATCCAACGACGGATAGACTTTTGCGCCGTATTTGTGCGCCAGCGCAACGCTGTCATCCCAGTCGTTGAGCTGAAAAGTCCCGGAAGCGATCCAGAGGTCGATCAAGTCGTCGGCCATCCAACGTTCGATATCCAGGCCGATGGCGCGGCCGTACTCGACGGAGTCGGGCGCACGGACGGCGATCAGGATCGGCCGGCCCCGTTTTATCCCCACCTCATCGGCCAGGGAACGGATCCGCCCGAGCAACGAGGTCATCTTGGCGCGCTCTTCATCCGTTGCCGGCTTGCCTTGGGTGGTGGAGCGAAAGAAAACCGGGTGGCGGAAAAAGTCCAGCTCGACGCCGTCCACGTCGTAGTTGCGGCAAATCTCCTCGACGTAGCGGAACGCCAGGTCGCGGATGACCGGCAGGCCGTAATTGACGGCCGACCAACCGCCGTACTTAGGACGATTTTTCAGCGAGCCGAGCAAATACTCGGGATGCTCCGATTTCAGCTTGTTGAAGCGGAACCGCTCCGCTTGGTACCCGAACGGCTTATGGTCGTGGATGTCGTTCATGCGGAACGACCAGAATATTTCCATCCCGTGCTTTTTCCCGAAATCGGTCATGATCTTCAGGGAATCGAGTCCCTTTTCGGCCATGGCCTGCAATTGATTATTGGGATTCGGCTCCATGCGGAGTGTATACAGCTGCCCGACCTGGGTGAGATGCTTGAACGTGCCGAATCCGTCCGACGTACTATAGAAAACGCTGTCGACTTGGGTTCCCTCCAGACCGGAGGTGCGGCATTTCAAAAAATCTTCAACCGAGGGCCGCGTCATGTGTTTGATGGGCTCGTTGCCGTCGTTGTTGTAGATGATCCGCCGCTGCCGGTCCACCGCCGTCTTGCGCCACGCCTTCAAGGATTCGGCCGAAGACGCCACGCCGGATTCCGAAGCGGGGGGAGCCGCGAGAACGTTCTCATGAATGGCGCAGAGGACGAGAACCGCGATGAGCCCCTGTCCACAGTTCCACAAAATTTGCCAAGTTTTTCTCTTCATGGTTCGATCTTGAGAAAACGTCTCGATGGCCCATTGCCCCGATGTCTACCCCGGAGGACGACTTGGCCATTTTCATGTATTACTGATCCGAGGTAGTCAATGGTCTAGGTTCCGCCGCAAACACGGCTGTTCCAGTTGAGTTTGCTCCTGTGTAGGTTGCGGAAGGGGTTATTAGCCATCGAGGACACATTCAAGCCCCCGGACACTCCTTTTATAGAGGACCACGATCTCACGGACATCAGGTTTTTTCGAGTCGGTCGTACGGGCATTTTACGTATCAAGTAAATCCCTGGCTGATTGACGGCCGGTGACTTGGAGATGGGCAATCGCGAGCCGCTCAGCATTCTTGGCGTCCGCGTTGCGGATCAAATCCAGGATGGAGCGATGGTCTTCCCAGACCCGCTCCAAGTGCGCCGTAATCTCGTCGGGCGATTTCAGTTTGAGACTCGAGGAGGGAAGTACGTAAAAAACATAGTAGGACTCGGTCAGCAAATGCTGCATGGTGTGGATCAAACGTTCGTTGCGGCTGGCGGCGGCCAGGGTGTCGTGAAAATGGTGATCCAGCCGGTCCTGCAAGGTCCAACTGAAATCACGCATGTTGTCCAGGGCTTGTTGGCAAATTTTTTCGAGCCGGGTCAAGTCGGCGCGATTGGCATGCCGGGCGGCGAGCCGGGCCGCCCCGCCTTCGAGGATCTGGCGGTATTCGGACAGTTGCCGGATCTCGTCGGGGGTGTAGAAACGCGTGCAGGCGCCCTTCCACTTGTCCCCTCCCACCAGGAGTCCCTGGGCCAGCATCTCGCGGATGGACTCGCGTACGGGAATGCGGCTGACGCCCAATTCCTTGGCCAGTTCCCGTTCGATCAAGCGCTTGCCCGGCGGGCGGTCGCCGGAAAACACCAGTTTCAGCAGACGATCATAAACCGTTGATTCTTCGGAAGTTTCCGAGAGGGGCATGGGATCAAAGTTCCATGACACGGATGTAATCCAGGACGACCTCGTCGAATTCGGCCGCCGGCTTGAACCCGGGCATCAGGCCGTGCACGTGTTCCAGCCAGCCGCGGTGCTGGAGGATGCGTTTCAAGGCATAGGTGAAGTACGAGAACGACGACGTCAACAACTCGTGATGGAAAATCTGGCACAGGGCGCTGAGTTGTCTCTGGTGGATCTCGGCTTCGGTGAAATTCCCGCTTTGGAACGACCGATGCAAGGCGACGTGCCATTCCGGGGCCACGTTGGCCAATGCGCTGACGCAGCCCGCCGCACCGATTTTCAGGCTGTCCAGAAAGAGATGTTCGCAGCCTTGGAAAATGGTCAAATCCGTGCCGGCCGTCGCGTCGATCAAGCTGCCAAGACGCGTCAAATCTTTGCTGGTGTCTTTGATGGCCACGATGTTCGGATGCTGGGCAAGTTCGGCAATCGTTTCCACCTCGAAGGTCGTAGGCATGCGGAGGTGGTGGTAGATGGCAAGGGGAATCGGGCTGGCGTCGGCCACCGCCCGAGTGTAAGCCGCCAACTCGGTCTGGCTGAACTTAAAGATCATCGGGGCCATGATCACGGCCACGTCGGCGCCGTCCTGGGCGGCGTTTTGCGTATAACGGATTGTTTGCTTCAGTCCCAATCCCGACGTGCCGACGTAGAGGATCGTCTCGGTCTCCTCCAGGCCTTCCCGCGCAGCCGCCGTCAGCGCTCGGCGGTCGTCTTCGTCTAAATACGGCATCTCGCCGGTCGATCCGACCACGAAAATGCCGTGGCATCCTTGATGGGCCAGGATCCGGCAAAGCCGACGCATGGCCGGTGGATCGACTTCGCCGGAGGGAAGGCAAGGTGCAATGATTGCAACAACCACTCCGCCGTATCGCCGACTTGATCGAGGAAATTCGCCGGCGGCAACGGCATCTTGCAGGGTTTGAACTCGTGATGATCGGGCTGGAGTTTTAAGCATGTGGTATACAACAAGGTTTGGTGGAACTGAGGGTTTGATTGCTTTAAGGTGTTTCCTGTCAGGGACTTGAGTTTAATGTTATTGGCATCAGAAGGTCTCTTCATCCATCACATGATTCCTACTACCTCGAGGATAACCGCTTCGCTTTCCAGCCTTCAATGACATTAGGTGCCAATCTGTTTAAGAATTCCTGTCAGGCCCGTCACATGCCCCGCCGGGCAAAAGCCTGGGGTTGGCCAACGTTCTGGCATCGCGTCGGCGTCTCGGAACGGGTCGCGAGTCGGCCGACGGAACTTCGCGGCGTGCGTCGAGAGCAGGATAGTTTACGAAATCCGCGACTGCTTACGAAACTGCCCCGGTGTCATACCGACGGCCGTCTTGAAGAGGTGACACATCGACTCGACGTGGTTGAAGCCGGTCCGCTCGGCGATCCGGCTCAGGGGGAAATCGGTCCGCCTAAGCAATTCCTTGACGAGATTCAACTGCACGCGAACAATCTCCGACCGGGGCGTACGTCCCACGATCTTGCTGAATCGTCGGTGAAGCGTGCTAATCGACACGAACACGTGTGCCCCCACGTCGTTGACCGAGATTCCCTCACAAGCATGGTCGCGAATATACTGCAAGGCGGCGGCCACGTCGCGGTCCTGCATGGCCATGACGTTGGTCGATTCCCGTGCGACCACGCCCACCGGCTCGACGAGAATGCGGTTCTGGAACGGCTTGCGTCCTTTCATGAGCTGGTCCAACAGGCACGCGGCCTCGTAGCCGATCTTCTTGGTGTTGGGTTCGACGCTGGTGAGCGTTGGATGGCACATCTCGCAAACTAGTTCGTCGTTGTTGACGCCGATGACGGCCACCTCCCCGGGTACGGAGATTTTATGCTCGATGCAGGCGTTGAGGACCTGCTGCGCCCGCACGTCGTTGGCGGCCATTACGCCGACCGGTTTGGGAAGCGAGCCGAGCCACTTGGCAATTTTGTCTTCGTCGAGCAGCCCGGCAGCTTCAATCATCGAGGTATCCGGGGATCGTTGCTGGGATCGACCGGTGTAGACGTAGGCCTGTTGGCCGGCTTGGGCAACAAACTCCACAAAGAGCCTTTGCCGCCGCTCGGAATAATCCGCTCCGGACAGCCCGCAGTAGGCCAAGTGCGTAAATCCCCGTTCCAACAGATGATCGACGGCCATGCGGACCACGGCCCGAGGCTCGTTTTCCACCACCGGCACGCCTGGGATGCGATACAGGTCTCGCAGCTCGACGGTGGGCAGTCGCCGGCGTGCAATCATCTGGGCGACTCGCCGGTTGGCGATTCGAGCGATGATGCCGTCACCGTGCCAGCGTCGCATCCACGCGGGGACCGGGTCGCCGAGGGCCCGCTCGTGATGGTAGATGGACCACGGCCCATGCGCGCCGACGTAGTCGGCAATGCCCAGCAACAACCCCCGACCGTAACCTCGGGAGGATTCGATCAACAGAGCCACGCGCGGGATCTTGTCCATGTCCCCATGCACCTTGCTACAACCGACCGCTTTCGGGATGCAACAAATTCTTAATGAGAATGAAAGATAAAATCATTGTTCCAAGAACGGGGGCTAGTTTACACTGAATAGAAGATGGAAGCAAGATGCCGATTGAGAAGGTGACGGATGGCGACATCAAAAGGAGGTTCCCTTGGTTGGGCCCCAATACTCGCGCTTCGGTAACTTGTGATGTTTTTGCAAACTAATCGTGGACTCTTTTCGATTGTGCAAGCATCTGTTGCTCACGCAGCGTGTAGTCAACCGGCCATCGTTGGGGTGCAGATCCAGCGGTGGTGTTGTGGCGTGTCCAGCAGGAGCCATGTCCATTGTTAGTCAATATGAAACTTGCAGAAGGAGGCAGCGATCAGAGTTGGAAAGCCTTGCACGGCAAGGTAGACCTTTTCATGACGGTTGTTGGTCCTTTTTGAGCAACAGAAGCACGACAATAACACGTACAACCACTAACTTCGAGAGGAGATGTCACATGAGACGAAACAAGCAACTATTCAATATCGGGATTATGATGATGGCGGCCGCCGCCATTTGTCTGGCCACGACGCCGGCTGTGTTCGCCGAAATGTTCGCCCAATCGGCCAAGCTCTATGCCAGCGACGGTACATCCGGCATGAATTACGGCTCTGCTGCCGGGATCAGCGGAAACACGATCGTCGTTGGAGCCACCGACACAGCCACGGGTGCGGCCTATGTTTACACGAAGGGTGGTTCCGGCTGGGGATCGGAAGTCAAACTGGACTTGGCCGACTGGACCGGCATTGACGACTTCGGCAATGGCGCCGCCATCGACGGCAATACGATCATCATCGGCGCAAACAAGAGCACCGTCGGCAGTGTGGCTGGCGCGGGTACGGCCCACATTTACGGCAGCGACGGGATGGGTGGTTGGACGGAAGTGGCCCTGCTGACCGCCGGAACCGACGCCACCAGCGATATCGGCTTCGGTACCAGCGTGGCCATTTCGGGCGACATCGCACTGGTCGGCGCGTCCAAGTATGACGGTGCGTCCGGCAACCAAGGGGCGACCTACGTCTTCGGCCGTGATGTGGGCGGCACGAACAACTGGGGACTAATCACCAAGCTCACTGCCAGTGACCCTTCCAGCAACGCCTACTTCGGGGCGGCCATGGCGATCGACGGCGATACGGCTGTCATCGGGGCCTATAACATCAGCAAAGCCTACATATTCGAGGATGACGGGCTGGGCAACTGGAGCGAAACGACCAAGATCACAAGCACGTCCGGCACGCGATATGGAGCCGGTGTTTCGATCGACGGCGATACGGTCGTGTCAGGCGCGTATTACCGCTCGGTCGACGGCAAGTCCAGAGCCGGTTGGGCTGAAATTTTGTCTCGGGATGAAGGGGGAGAGGACACTTGGGGACAGGTAAGCGAAATTGCCTCCCAAAACGTCGAGACCTACGGCTATTTCGGTCGTTCCGTGGCGACTGACTCGGGCCTGGTCGTCGCCGGGGCCTACGGTGAGGATACCGACAGCCTGACCGACTCCGGGGCAGCGTACGTGTTTCAGGACGATGGCTCGTACCTGGAAATGTTGCTTCCCGACGACGCGGCCGAGAGCGACAGTTTTGGAAAGATAGTCGCCATTTCAGGCACTACGATCGTCGTCACGGCAACGGGAGCCAACGGTTTCGACACCGACGCGGGCGCCGTCTACATTTTCGAGGTCCCGGAACCGTCCACGCTGGTCATGGTGATCGGTCTAGTAACCACCCTGGCACTTGTTGGCTATCGAAGGAGGAGTTAGCGACGAGCCGCGAAACCATTGGCTATGTATATAGGGCGCGACGCAACTGGCCGACGGGATGGGTAATTTCGGCGGCAGTGAGAGCATCGGCGCATGCGACGCCTCCATCCTGGCGGCGAACTGGGGGACTATGACGTCGGTGAGGCCGGAGGAGTCAGCGTGCCTGAACCAAGCGTCCTCGTGATGCTTGCAGGATTTGGACGGTTGGTTCTCGGGAGAAGACGCACCGCCTAAGAAAAGCCGTCGGGAGCGCGGAGGAGCGTTGACGTGATCGTTTGGCGAGGGACACGCCTTGTGGCGTGTCCCGCCACGTTTTCCGCAAAAGGAGGGCAAGCGGGGGTGGTCATGGAGGGCGAGCAAGACCAGGAGACCACTCCCTGTTGGTCGTGATTCGATTTTGGGTTGAAGGAGCCCTAAAACGTGAGAAAATCCATCAGAAAGGCCTTCACGCTGGTCGAACTCCTGGTAGTGATCGCGATTATCGGGATCTTGATCGCGTTGCTGCTGCCAGCCATACAGGCTGCTCGCGAGGCATCTCGGCGCATCAAGTGCAGCAACAACCTCAAGCAAGTCGGCGTGGCGATGTTGAATTACGAGAACGCGAACCGATACCTCCCGGTGGGCTATCGATTCTGTGTCCCCGGCTCCAGTAACACCGTGATAGGACATCCGGCGTGGGTTCGAATTCTGGGATATATCGAACTGGGGAGCATGAAGCCTCATATGGATCCGACCACGTCGCCTGGAACTAACGCTCTACTCTATGCGACACAGTTGCCGGTCTGGCAGTGTCCCAGCGATAGCGCGAGTGGTCGGATTGCGCGCGGTAGCGGAGCCGATGATACTTACTCCCGGTCGAATTACGCGTTTTGCATGGGCAGCAAGACGTTGGTCGCTAAGGATGGGGGGCGCCGTGTCATAGACTGCCCCTACTCCAGTAGCATGGATCTGACCACGAACGGGGCATTTCAGATTGGCGTGGAACGGAAACTGAAGGATATTCGGGATGGGACTTCCACCTCGGCGCTGGCCAGCGAGGTGATCTCGGGAAAGGTCGATGTCCGTGGCGGTAGTAACTGGGACTTGCGGGGCGCATGGGCCTATCATTCGCCGGGGGCTTCGTCGTACATGCATACATATCCACCTAACGACAAGACCCCTGACCAGATGTGGACCGTGCGTTGCGTCGATCAGCCGGAGGTGGGCCTGCCCTGTACTCAGTTAAGT
>JAFGPV010000206.1 GCA_016936015.1 Pirellulales bacterium | reverse complement strand
GAAAGAAAGCCCATCGCCATTGGACTTACGTCAACGACGCAGCCCAAAACCTTGAATTTTATCGCGCAACTCCGTAACTTGGGCTAAACGTTTCAACTCCCACAATTATTACTTTTATCATGCGAATCCCAGCTCGATATATAGCACTTTAAAATGGTTAATCAATACCACCTATCAGAGGGTGCATTAAAAAAGGTAAGCAGTCCAAAGGTGTCAAGTGGTCGTCCGCAACGGCCAACCAGGCAATCTGAAGGTGCAGACTTTGCTCGGTCACTGCTACGCATTCGGACGTGGCGTCGAGCCCAACGGCGAGCAGGCCATGTGTTGGTGTCAAAATCTGGAGTTGGGGGTAATAAAAAAAAGAGGAGCCGTTTCGTAACGGCTCCTCCAGGCATCCCCCACGCCTTTGGTGATCGGACTTTTAGTGCCCCGACGTGACGGGGCGTTCTTTGACCATGAATTGTCCGTTGTCCGCCACGGGCAGCAGCGGGCGGTAGCAACTGGTGCTCATGCATTGCGCCGATTTGCCGGGATACCAGACCAGGTTGATCGACAAATTCCAGGACTCTTCGATCTGGCCGCCGGTCTGCACGCCGGTGTTGGGATTCGCGTCGTTGCCGCGGAAGAGCTTCGGGATCAGGTAATTGAACGAATTCTGTAGGGCAAAGCCCCGGCCGAGCGGCAGCCAGCAATCGGCGCCCAAAAGGCCGTCACCGTCGCCGGTGGCCCCGCCCCAGATCCGGCCCTCGCCGCCGTTCTCGAAATAGCGGCGGATAAAGCCCACAAATTGATCCGTCGCGTCGAGCTTGCCGTCGATGTCCCGGCCGAAGGAGTCCGCGATGGTGTCGCTCCCGAGGCGATAGGCGCCGGAGTAGCCGATCTCGCAACATTCGCTCAATTGCCAGCCGAACTCCGTGCGGATCTGCTTCACGTCGGTCTTGTCGTAGTAAGTGTCGTGCAGCAGGTCGAAGACCACGCCCCATTCAAGCCCGCCGGGATCGGCCCGGCGGAAAAGACCGGCCGTGAAAAAGTATTGATGGCGGTCGGCGGTCCGGGCGGTATTGTTCGGATTGGTCGGGGCAAACAATCCCACCTGATCGCCGGAGAAATTGCTCTGCAATGCGGCAAAACCGAGTTGATACCCGCAACCCCAGGGATCGCCCAGCGGCGCACCCCAGTTGACGCCCTCGTTAAAGCCGAAATTGCCGTTTCGGCCGCGGTCGCGGGGCCCCTTGAATCCCTGCACGCCCGCAAAAATCGCCAGATTCCGGGGGCCCCAACAAAAGAAGGGACCAAAGCACGGAGGACAGTATTCGCCGCAGTCTTCCATGCAATCGCCGCAATCGCAGTAGTCGCCGCAATCACCGCAGCCGGGATCCATGCCCGAGCATCCGTCTCCCGAACAACCACCCGGTTGTCCGTACGATCCTCCCAAAGGTTCATACTGGATGTCGCCGGGCGGGATGACTTCCGGCTCTGGCGTCATGGGAGATCGTTCGTGTTGCGCTACGCGCATCGACGACGACCGGCTCGTGCGATATGCACCCGGCCGATCGGCATAAGCCGTTCGAGGACTCCGCACCGCCGGAGAATAGCCGTTCCGCGTGGTTCGCGTACGAGGGGGCGGCGCCGAGGCCGTTCTCAGAGGCGGTTCCCTGGAGGGTGTATCCTCACGAACCGTCGGCCGCGAACGAACGGGACGTGTTACGGGCGTTTCGCGCGTCGGGGCCTCCTGGAAATCGCGTTGCAGTACGCGCTCCTCCCATTGGCCGCGAATGGGACGCCAGCCGCCCGCCTCGCTGGTCCCCTCCGACTGGGCGGTGCCCGTTTGGCCGAGCAGGGCCAAACTCACACCCGTTGCCCAGAATCCGACAAAAAAGCGTTTTGAAACGAACATGTCCGACACCTCGAAAATGGGGAATTACCTACAGACCGGTTGCTTACCGGTTTTAGTCGGCAAACTTTATCGGGGCTTTCTTGCCGGAACTTTCGGAAAATTTTGAAAAATCGGAAATGTCTCTGTTTCTTTTCTATGCACCGCACATAACCCATGTTACTTCAGTTCAGCGTTCATCGTAAATTGACATGTTATTCATGGCATTGAAAAGCAAACAGGCATCTCTGGTGGAAGGTAAAAAGTTGCTGTCTTTGGCTGGTAATCAGCTATAGATCTGAGAAGGTCATCCTTGGTAATCCCCGATGCTGTTGAGAATCTTAATCAGGCCCCTCTCTTCTTGCCCCTTGGTCGTTTTTTCTCAACCGTCCAGACCCAATTTCTGAGAGAAGAGCACTCGACTGCGGCTGCGGCGGACACGGACGGGTAGGACGAACGCCCGATCGGGTTCCCAAGGCTCGTGCGGCTTGCGGAAATAACAGGTAATGACCTTCTGTTCCGCCTTTGCGTCGGGGCAATCTTCGATGGGCAGCACCAGCCATTCGATCTGGACCAACTCCATCACCGGATCGGGCATTTTGACTCCTTGCGTCCGCATTGCCGACTTCCTTACTTAGCAGGACACTTGCCGATCAAAAAGACACGTTGCTCTATTTTCCCAGCAGAATTTGTGCCAAAGAGGGGATCGGTTAATCTAAGTCCTTGCGGCAAAAACACTTGCGGTTTTTACTGCGATTCAACCGCAATAAAAAATCGGACAATCGGAAACAAGATGCAACAGAGGTGTTGCTCAACGGCGACAGTTCACTGCGCTGCTGATCCGAATTGGATCGACCGGGCATGAACGGACCTCATTCCATCAGCCGTCTCCACAACGATTGCCCCATCGGATCGAATGCCGCGGCAAATACCCGTGCTGATCCCTTCCTCGCCGCTTATCTGCACCGGCTCATTCTGCGGCAGGCAGTAGGGGGGGCGGTGCTTGAATCCTTTGTCATCCCGGAGCACTTTCAGTTCGATTTCCAGTCGGCGGAGGATTCCGATGAGGATTCCCGTCAGATCGTCCTTTAAACCGGTCAAATCGAGCACCGAAACGGCAAGGGGCTGCAAATCCGCCGGGGCGTCGCGTAGGGAATTGTTCACGTTGACGCCGACGCCGATGACCGTAAACCGTCGACTGTCGCCCTCAACCAGGATTCCCCCCAATTTCCGGTCGGCCACAACGACGTCATTTGGCCAGAGCAAATCCACGCAATGTCCCTGTAAGAACCGTTGCATCACCTCCACGACGGCAATGCCCGTTGCCAGGCCGAGCATCGGAAACTGGCAACTCGAACGGGGCATCCAGCTCTCGTCGATCAGCAGGCTGAAGGCCAGGCTCCCTTCCCCCGTCCACCAACGATTGGTCCCCCGCCCCCTGCCGGCCGTCTGACGATCGGCCAGCACCAGGAGCGGCAATAGCGCCTTTCCGCATTTTGCCCATTCCGCCGCCTTTGTATTAGTCGAATCGACGACGGGATGATAATCCACCTGTCGGACGAAGGTTTCGCGGACGATGCGTGAAACATCAAACTGCGGCATGGTAGTAAATAAATATTGGAAGAGAAAACATTCATTTTTTTCTTTTGTATCCCATGTCTCCCATTTGCCCTATTTAATTCATCCCTGGCCAATTTGAAGGAACTGCCCTTGACCATAACGTGCAGGATTGGTATTGATCGCTTGCTTTTCACTGGATTATGGGGGTGATTTCGGGCCGGAGGAACGTACTTCTCGGAATTGCCGGGTCCCTCTCCCCAACTTTGAAAAATAATTGGCTTTTCTTTTGGAGACAAACGGTGTTCCGTTCCGCTTGGCGCTGGTATGGATTCATGCTGTTGATTCTCACCTTGGGATATGTCCCCGCTCAAGGGCAGCGGATTCAATTTACATCACCTGTGACTGCCCAGATCTCCGCACCTAATCCGGGCGCAACTATTGGTACGACGCCGGGGAGTACCGGATCGCCGCCGTCCACTTTGAGCACCCCGGGGACGGCTACACCTCCGCCCGGCAACAACGCATTCCCCTCGGCCTCGGGGATTCCGAACATCATTCCGAGTCCATCGACTCCTTCGGGCGCCGGGACGCCATCCTATACCTCTTCGGGAACTGGGGCAACCGGTTCCGAATCGGGCTGGATGGCCGCCCCCGGTTCGGGCGCTTCCACGCCCGGAGCGACGCCTCCGACGACCTATGGAACTCCGTCGGGATCCGGCGGGACGAATTTCGCAAGTCCGCCCAACGGCAGTACGAACTTCATTCCGCCGAACAATCCCGCGCCGGCGGCGACGTTCGGCGGCAACATCCAGACGCCCACGCCCGGCTGGGATCCTTACGGCGCCGCCGGCGGGACGCCCTCCACGCTCCTGCCGCAAGATCCCTACTTCCAGGCCGGCGCCCCCGCGATCCCTTCCATCCCGGCAACGAAGCTCATCCAGAATATCCAACTCGATTATCATTGGTTCATCGGTCACGGCGAAGGCCAGTTGGGAATCAACGACGTGCAATTGGACGTGACGGCGGCCTTTCCGCTGTTTTTCAACTCCGCCACGCCGCTGCTGGTCACCCCCGGCTTTGCCACGCACTGGTGGGAAGGACCGGTCACGATCGCCCCATATTTTGCCGACCTCCCACCCCAAACCTTCGACGCCTATATCATCGGCGCCTGGAATCCCCAAGTCACCCAATGGCTTGGCGGCGAACTGATGTTCCAGACCGGACTGTTCACTGATTTTGCCGCCACGGTTTCCAGCAATGATCTCCGTTATCGCGGTTCCGGCGTGGCCGTGTTGAATTTTTCACCGAATTTCAAGATCAAGGCCGGCGTGATGTATCTCGACCGTCTGCGGGTGAAGCTCCTGCCCACCGGCGGTTTCGTCTGGACGCCGAACCAGGACGTCGAGATTGCCATGCTGTTTCCGAATCCCCGTCTCCGCCGCCGGTTGATGAACTACGGGAGCTTCGAATGGTGGCTCTACGCCTCGGGCGACTACGGCGGCGGCAATTGGTCCATCGTCCGGGCCGACATCCCCGAGGTAAACCCGGCCGTCCGCGGGCAAAGGGACGAGTTCGACTACAACGACATCCGCATGGCGCTCGGCTTGGAATTTACCACTCCGCGAAACCTCAACGGTTTCGTCGAGGGCGGCATCGCCTTCGAGCGCGAACTGCGATATCAGAGCGGGTACCCTGTAGTCTATTATCCCAAGACCACTTTCTTCATCCACGCCGGCCTGTCGTATTGAAGCGAGGTCCAACTTGCAATTTGCAATTTGCAATTTCCAATTTGCAATTAAAACTCTTTTCTTCGCCGTTCTTTTCCTCCTTCCTGCGCGGCTGTCCGCCCAGGTGGTCCGGCTCCCCGCCGTGGCTCCTGAGGAGCAACGCGACCCCCTTCGCCTGGCCCTGCACCCCGACTCTTCCGCCGAAGTGACCCAGGCGCCCGGCCAGGTCACCACGCCGGGTCCGGAAGAACCCGCACTGCCGAAAGGCGCACGTAGCGGATTCTTCCAAAAGGCGTTGTTCTACGGCACCTATCTGCCCGGCGGGGGCGAGCGGGGCTTCGGTCAGAACGATTTGCAGGCCGAACTGATCACCGCCCTGCCTTGCCCGACCGTGAAATCGCCGCTGGTGATGACCTCCGGCTTTGCGGGACATTATCTCGACGGTCCGCAGGGCGTGGACCTGCCGCCCCGGCTGTACGAGGCCTACATGCAATTCCGCTGGATGGCACAAGTCACGCCCCAGCTCGGGCTGGATTTTGCCCTGACGCCCGGCGTCTGGAGCGACTTCGAGCAGTCGTCCGGCAAGGCGTTCCGGATGCCCGGCCACGGGGCGGCCGCCTGGACGTACAATGAGCACGTAAAACTGGTCCTCGGGGCGGCCTATCTCGCCCGGCCCGACGTCGACGTCATTCCCATCGGCGGCATTATCTGGATGCCCAGCGACGACGTGAAATACGAACTTCTCTTCCCCTATCCGCGGATCGCCCGCCGGCTGTTGGTCGAGCAATTGGGAGACTGCGAGATCGAGACCTGGGCCTACTTCAAAGTCGAGTTCCTCGGCGACGCCTGGGCGATCCGCCTCGACGACGATACGAACGACGTGGTCCTGTTGCGCGACTGGCGGTTCATCCTCGGCATCGAGCGCACGGAAATCCGCGGCCTCGGCGTCCGGCTGGAAGTCGGCTACGTGCTGGGCCGCCACATCCAATTCAGCGGCTCCCAGCCCGATTTCGATCCCACCGACACGTTTTTGCTGCGCGGCGTGTTGATGTATTAATTCTGCTTTTTCACCGTATTGCTTGGGGAAAGCTAATGATCGTCCCCAAAAGCGCATCAAAAAATATCGGGCCAAAGCACTTGGATGCGGTTTTTTGCGGGTTTCAGGGCATATTGAGGTTTCGGGGCGGAAAACGTTGCGGACTCGAAAAACCTCGAAAACGGCCTGTTTCTTGAAGTTTTGCCGAATTGTTGCTCGATATGGGGGCATTTGCGTCGTGTTTTTCCGAGTCCCAGCGAACAGCGTCGGCACAATTATTCTTGCAAGTGCGCAAGGGGTGCTTTGAAACGGGTGTTTGGGACGGTGCAAAAAATCGGGGATGCTGGGAGATGGGGATGGGGGACGGGGAATTTTTGGGTTGGGATTCGGGAATGCGGGACGATAGGAATGGGCATCCATCGCGAGGACTTTCGGCCTGCGGGTTTGGTCAACGGGTATGGCGTTTGGGCAATTTCGGGTGAGAAGGCGTCTCATTGGTGGGGGTTGGATTTTCAAAAGAAGTATTTCGGGATGGCATCTCTCTTTCTCGCATATTCTCCAAGTCGCAATGTGAATGGGAGGGCGCATATTATTCACGCAGGGGGTAGGATTGGGGTCGAGTTTCGCAGGAAGAATCACTAACGATCGAGCCGTCTAAAGATACGTGTTCTTATGTACACTTTCCTTGGCATTTTGTCAAGACCCTTTTTTTATCCACCATGCAGCGGGGGCAGTGATTTGCACACGGTCTTGTAAACTTT
>JAFGPV010000205.1 GCA_016936015.1 Pirellulales bacterium | reverse complement strand
TGCACACTCTGCAACCCTTTCAGGGTTGAAATGGGGATGTTGACCTTTTCCCCCGGGCAGCCGCTTCGCGGCAACCCGGGGCTACCCACTGTAATCCCTTCGGGATATGTCCCAGACATCCCAGTTTACCTGAAAAACTGGACGATCTCTAAAGCACGGGCCTATTACCACTTACGTGGAGAAGGATCGTAAACGATCCTTTCTATTATTGACCGTCAGCTCTAAAAGCGTGTGTAACAACGATAGCGATGCCCTGGGCTGGGTGAATCGAATGCCCCGTTGGGGCCGGCAATTTTTCCAATCCCCACCAAAGGCTATTGTGTTATAGCTCTATGCATGGGGTGAGATGTCTCTTTTATTTTCCGTTGTCTTGTGCCAGAATGACATTTGAGGGCTAATTGGTTCCTGTTGCGGAAAGTCTTTCGTCGCCTTTCGCTCCGCGAAAGTAGCGGTCATTACACGCGACTTTCGCGGAGCGAAAGGCGACAGTCCGGTCAACCTGCCCTTTCCGCAACAAAACTAATTGGAGAGCCGCAACTCGTGGCTGCCAAAAATTCAGTCGGCACACCGAGTGTGCCTGCACCAGGAGGCGTCGTGATGATTTCCGCCCGTCGCCGGGGATTTACCCTCGTGGAAATTCTGGTCGTGATCTCGATTATCGGGGTGATGATCGGCATCCTCATTCCGGCCATCTACAGCGCCCGAGCAGCCGCCCGGACCACCCAGTGCCTGCACAACCAGCAGGAATTGGGCAAGGCCATCCTCCATTACGACTCGTCCAAGCGCCGCCTGCCGGCCGTCGTCAGCACCGCGCCGAATCCCAAGGATCCCGCCAATCCTCTGTATAGCAATTGGGTGATCGATATTTTTCCGGAGATCGATCGGATGGACCTCTTTAAAGCCTGGCGCGACGGGACGGGCACCGACGTCGAGGTCCCTCAACTGCTGTGTCCCTCCGGCGATATCGCGAATCCGAAGGGAGGACTGTCGTATTTTGTGAATCTCGGCTACGTTCCCGTCGCCGGTGGTTCCATCACTGCCAATTATCAGAACCGGTTGTTTCGCATCCGCGTGAAAAACATCATGGAACCCAACATGAGTCTGAGCGACCTCCGATCGACCGCCAATATCGTCATGCTTTCGGAACGTTCGACGGATAGCCGCTGGGCATTTAAGCAGACGGAGTATCTGCCGGAGGTCATCCAGACACTAAGCGTGGAAACTGCCGATCATCCACTTTGTTTCCGCTGGGCGGTGCGTCCCGCCGATTCCCACGCGGAAAGTCCGCAATTACTCAATACGGCGCTGAATGATCCCCAGAGGCCTCCTCCCGCGCCCCATCTCACGGCCAATCATCGGGGCGGCGTGAACGTGACGTTCCTGGACGGGAGCACGCGGACCATCCCATTGGAAACCCATTGCTGGAACGACAAGCAGGATCCGGTTCGAGGCGCGCCGTAAGCAGTAGACGCGGCATCTTGCCGCGTCATCGCGCAGGGATGACAGTTTTTCTCGCTCATCTGAAGCGGCAAGATGCCGCTTCTACAATGCCCCCTATCTCGCCGCGGGGGTAAGTCCGATCGGGGAGAGGCAGAGGATGGGGATCAGCAGGGCCAGCCAGCCGAGCACGCGGCGGAACGGATTGAGCGGCACGCGGTCGTCGGTGGTCGCCGGGTGATCGACGCCCAGGAAGATAATGATGACCAGCATCACGAGCCACCCGTATTGTTCCGAGAAGAGGACCCAGAGGATGGCCAGGACGAGCACGGTCCGGGCCAGCGTCTGGGCGCTGCGGTCCAGGAGCGAGTAGGCCACGTGCCCGCCGTCGAGTTGGCTGATCGGGAGCATATTCAGCCCGGTGAGGAACATCCCCAGCCAACCGGCCATCAGAAAGGCATTGAACTGATTGAGATAGACGGCGCTCGAATCTCCGTAGTCGGGACGGAGGTATTGCATCATCAGTTGAATGATGAGCGGATTGTGGAATTGGATCCCGGCGCCGGCCGGAGGATTCTGGGGCAATTGCATCACGCCCACCCAGGTAATCGGAATCGCCACCAGCAATCCCGCCAGGGGGCCGACCAATCCCAGGTCGAACATCCGGCGCCGATCGGTCTCCATGCCTTCCATGCTGATTACGGCCCCCATCGTGCCGAAGGGGAGGATCGGGAGGGGAATGAAATAGGGCAGCGTGGCGGGGATCCGGTACCGCCAGGCCATGACGAAGTGGCCCAGTTCGTGGGTCAGGAGGATGGCCAGCACCGCCGCCATGTACGTCAGTCCTTGCGACCAGTTCATGTGCATTTCGGCCACCGCGTCGCGGAAAGACGCCCCGACGCCCTGGGGCAGATTCCGCCAGAAGTCCGAGAAGGCCCGGTCGAATTGGTCCAGATGGGCGTAGGGCGCCCAATCGGCGGCCCCCGTCCATAGGGTCGAAATGCAGGTGGCTAAAAAGAGCACCGCCGGCAGAAAGACCTCGTTTTTTGCGGCTTTCGACGGGGATTTTTCCAGGCCGGCCGAAATCCGCTCGCCCGAAGGTGGGGTGGAGGGCTGGGGTGCGTTGGTCTCCAAAATCCGATCCTTTCCGTTTCCGCTTGCCACTGGCAGAGGGCTTGGATACACTTCCAATTCTACCCCATTTCATCCCCACGGAAAGCCGCAGGAGGACAGGCATTCCTGCCTGTCTATTCCAAGCCGGACAAGAATGTCCGGCCTCCTGGTTTTTTTCAGCCGCGACCACCGGTCGCGGCTTTACAACGATTCCCATGAGCGATCCCTATTTTCAAAACCTCTTTGCCGAGCGGATCGGCGGCAGCCAATACGGCAAGGGGACGGAAATTTACAAATTCGAGCGGATCAAGCGGGCCAAACGCCGGGCGCTGGCCGAGCATCCCGAGCGGAAGCTGATCGACTTCGGCATCGGCGAGAACGACGAGCCGGCCGTCCCGGACGTCCGCCGCGTGATGGCCGAGGAGATCGGCAAACCGGAAAACCGCGGCTACGCCGACAACGGCGTTGCGGAGTTCAAGGAGGCCGTATCCCGGTTCATGGCCCGGGAGTTCCGCGTCGAGCTGGATCCGGCCGCGGAGATTAACCACTGCATCGGCTCGAAGACGGCCTTGGCGATGCTGCCGGCGGCGTTCATCAACCCGGGCGACGTGACGCTGATGACCGTCCCCGGCTACCCGGTGGCCGGCACCCATACCCGGTATTTCGGCGGCGAGGTGTACAAGCTGCCGCTGCGGGAGGAAAACGGCTATTACCCCGACCTCGGCGCCGTCCCCGACGAAGTTCGCCGCCGGGCGAAGCTCCTGGTGCTGAACTACCCGAACAGTCCAACCGGCCGGGTCGCCACCCGGGAGTTTTATACGCGGGTCGTTCAGTTTGCGATGGAAAATCAAATCGTGGTGGTCCAGGACGCGGCGCATTTGATGCTCACCTACGAAGGCCGGCCGTTGAGTTTCCTGGAGATCCCCGGGGCCAGGGAGGTGGGCGTCGAGGTCCATTCGCTCTCGAAGGGCTGGCACATGATCGGCTGGCGCCTGGGCTGGGTCTGCGGCCACGAGCGGATCGTCCGGGCGTTTGCCGACGTGAAGGACAACTCCGACTCCGGGCAGTTCATCGCCATCCAGAAGGCGGCGGTTGCGGCCCTGGACGATCCGGAGATTCCCCGCCGTGCTCGGGCGAAATACCAGCGGCGGCTGCAAAAACTGGTCGAGACGCTCCGCCGCTGCGGCTTCCGCTGCCGGATGCCCGGGGGCACCTACTTCCTCTACGCCGCGGCCCCCCAGGGCCTCGAAGGCGGCCGGGGCTTCGATAGCGCCGAGCAGTGCAGCCAGTTCCTGATCGCCGAGCATTCGATCTGCACGGTCCCCTGGGACGATGCCGGTCCGTTCCTCCGTTTCTCGGTTACCTACGAGGCCGTGGACGAAGCGGCCGAAGACGCCCTGATGGCCGAGACGCAGGCACGGCTGGAAAAGATCCGGTTTAAGTTTGCGTGAGTTTTATACCAGTCCCTGACGTCGCAACCCCCCGGGATTGCCATCCTGGGGCGTTTTGATATTTTTTTCTATGAGGCGCGATATCCAAAATGAGACGTTTGCTCAGGGCATGTTTTTCTTGTAGCGTGTTGTTGACCGTCCTCGGCGGCTGCAACGGCCGATCGGATTCCGGCGGGCCGCTGTCGTTTGCGGCGCGAATTCAAAAGGCCGAAAAGCAGAAAGATCCTCATTTGCGGGCCAGGCAGTTGCTCCGCATCGTCGACGATCAGTTCCGCGCCAGAGACGTCTTCGGAGCGGAAGACACGTTGCAATTGGCCCGCTTGGCCTGCCGAAAAATTCCCGAGCCGGTCACCCAAGCGCACGTCTTCGCGCTGCTGATCGAGGCCGACGCCCTGCTGGACAACAAAACGGCGGCCCGGCGGGATTTCGAGGCCGCCGGGAAGGCGCTCGAATCCATCGAAGAGAAAGGCTCGAAGGCTCGGGCCTTGGCCCGGCTGGGACAGGCGCAGGGGGTCATCAAGGACGACGCCGGTCAAGCCGTCGCAACCGTCCGCCGGGCGGAAAAACTCGCCGCCGAACTGACCGATCCGTTGGCGCGAGGTCTGACGCTGATCGCCGCGGCCGAGGCCTTCGGCAAGCTCGGCAAAACCGCGGAGGCGGACCGCGTGATCGCTCAAATTCTGCAAACGGCCCAGGCCGTCCCCAAAGGCCGCTCGCGCGTGCAGCTCCTGGCCCAAACGGCCCTGCTCCAACACGTCCTGAAACGGAAAGACGCCGCGAAAAAGACCTTCGAGCTGGCGGTCGAAACGGCCGAGAAGCTGGAAAATCTCCACCAGAAGGCCAACGCCCTGGCCGACATCGCCGTCGAGTTCTCCAAGACCGGCGACGCGAAACGCACCCGGCAATTGCTCGACCAGGCCGAGAACGCCGCCGCCAAGATTCCCGAACGCGACCTCCAGCAGCAAACCCTCTTCCGCGTCCGCACCCTGATGAGCAAACTGCCGAAGGGTAGATAAAGTAGAATCGGCATCCTGCCGCTTTTTCCGAAGATCATGGCGGAGTGCCGATTGTTCCCGCCCGCTATTCCTCTTCCGCCGTCTCTCCGGTTTCCGCCGGTTTTCCGTTGGCGGCGGGGGTCCAGCTACGGCGCTGGCGGCTGCTGGGGATGGACATCGCCTTGCGGTACTTCGTGACCGTGCGCCGGGCGACCGTGATTCCCTGGGCGGCCATCGCCTGGACGAGCTGCTCGTCGCTTAAGGGGTGCTGCTTGTCCTCCTTGTCGATGATCTCCTGGAGCTTCAAGCGGACGGTGTCCCAGGCCACTTCTTCGCCGTCGGCGCTCATCGTGCCGCCGCAGAAGAAGCGTTTCAGGGGGAAGATGCCCCGGGACGTCTGGATCCACTTGTCGTCGACCGCCCGGCTGACGGTCGTCACGTGGACGCCCACCTTGTCGGCGATCTGCTGCATCTTCAGCGGCTCGATAAACTCCGGACCCTTGTTCAGGAACTGCGTCTGGTGATCGACGATGGCCTGGGCAACGCGGGTCAGGGTGCTGCGGCGCTGCTCGATCGAGTCGATCAGCCACTGGGCGGAGTTCACCTTCCGCTTGATGTACTCCCGGGTCTCTTCGCTGGTGGCCGGGTTTTGCAACAGTTTGCGATAGTACGGGCTGATGTACAGACTGGGGGTCTGGCCGGTTTCCAACCGCACGCTGTATTTTCCGTCTTCGCCCAGTTCGACGAAGATGTCGGGCGTGACCGGCGGGGCCGGCACGTTGTGGTATTCCGCGCCGGGCTTGGGATTCAGCTTCCTCAACTCGACCAGTGCCCGTTGGATCAGTTCGATGTCGTAGCCCGTCCGCCGGGTGATGACCGGCAGACGGTTGTATTCCAGATCTTCCAAGTGATGGGTGATGAGGGTCTTCAGTTCCTCGTAGAGCGTCATGCCGGGCGTAAGTTGCAGGAGGAGGCATTCCTTCAGGTCCCGGGCGCCGATGCCGGGCGGATCGAGTTTTTGCACGACGCGGAGCGCCCGCTCGGCCTGGGCGAGGTCCTCCTCCGTCTGGAAGTTGGCGCCCGCCAGGTCTTCCAGGCGGCCTTGCAGATACCCGTTGACGTCCAGATTGGCGATGATCCGCTCGCACCACTGCCGGGTCTCCGCCGGCAGGTCGAACCAGCCCAGTTGATCGGTCAGATAGTCCTGCAGCGATTGGGGCCGGGCGACCATGTTGGCCATGGCGTCGAGTTTCCGCTCGGCGGACTGCTCGACCTGATTGCGCGAGGGCCGGGTCCGCTCTTCGAAGTGGTCGGGCCACTCCTCGTCCATCTTCAGCAGCCGCTCGAAGTCGCTCTCGTTGTGGTTGGTTTCATCGATCACCAGTTCCCGCTCTTCATCGGTGGGGGCGTCGGGGACGGGCCGCTCCGCCGTCTCCTCGGGAAAATCCGGCTCCTCTTCTTGAAGCTCCAGGATCGGATTCTCCTGCATCTCCTGCTCGATCCGCTCCTGCAGCGCCAGGATCGGCAATTGCAGGATTTCCATGGACTGGATCATCCGCGGCGCCAGAATCTGCTTCTGCACCATCCGCAGGTCTTGTCCGAGACTCAGACGCATATCCCCATCCGATCTGAAAAAGTGCCTTCCCGGGCCGGTAAGCGGTAAACCATCGTCGATTACTATAGGTATTATACTATCTTCCCATTGCATTTCGAGGTGGGATGTGTTAAAATTAAAATTCCTGCCGGCCGCGGATCGCGTCGGAGAGGATTTCTTTATTGGCGAATTCGATGACGCTGCCGGGCGTGATGCCGCGGGCCAGTCGAGTTATCCGCACGGGCAGGTCGCCCAGCATGTTGGCGATGTGCAGCGCCGTGCCGTCGCCTTCGACCGTCGGATTCGTAGCCAGGATGACTTCCTTGATTCCCCCTTGCCGCACCCGGGCGGCCAGGGCGTCGAGCGTGAGTTGCTCGGGACCGACGCCGTCCAAGGGGGCGATCCGTCCCAGCAGCACGTGATATAATCCGCGATACACGCCCGCCTGCTCCAAGGCAATCAAGTCCCGCGGCTGCTCGACCACGCAGAGCAGTTCCGGATTGCGCTGCGGATCGCGGCAGATCTCGCACTCTTCATCTTCCGCCAAATTATAGCATTTCCGGCAATAGCGGACGTTCTCCTTCACCGCCCGAATGGCGTCGGCCAAGGCCAACGCCTCGCTGCGGTGCATCCGCAGCACGTGATACGTCAGCCGCTCCGCCGATTTCCGCCCGATGCCGGGAAGCTGAGCGAATCGGTCGATCAAGGTCACGACGGATTTCGTCAGTTCGGCCATCCTTTATCCCTCATCCTTTTCCTCTTCCTCCTCCGTTCCCGCAAATTTGTTCAGCGCATCTTGCAGGCCGGGCAGGGAGAAGCCGCCGGTCAGTTCGCGAACCGTCTCGGCGTGCATCTGTTTGCTCTTGGAAATGGCTTGGTTGACGGCGGCCAGTACGAGGTCTTCGAGCATTTCCCGGTCGCCGCCGGTCAGGAGTTGCGGATCGATGCGGCATCGCAAGACTTCCATCAGGCCGTTGACTTCAATTTCCACCATTCCCCCGCCGGCCGAACCCAGCACGCGGCGGTTCTTCATCGTCTCGGACAGTTGCCCCATCTGCCCGCTGATCTGCTGGGCGTTCTTCATCAGCGAAGCCAGGTTGGAAAGACCTTTGAACATGGTCGCGGTGTTCCTTTATAGGAGGCGGCTCCTGCCGCCGAGGAAACGGGAAAAACACTGCAATCGGCGGTGGGTGCCGCCTCCTACAATGCACGCATTCACCTTTCGGCGGGCGGATCGATCTGCGTCGGCGTGGCGCCGAAGAGGTCCACGGCCTGTTTGACAAAAGGATGTTTGGCGATTTCCATCATCCGCTGGTGTTGCGATACGTTTCGCGCCGCCGAGGTCGCCGCCGCGCCGGCTGGCGGATCGAGGAGGAGAAACTCCACCTGCATTTTTTCACCGGCGGCCTCGGCCAACGCCTCCTCGAACCGGCCCTTGTACTTTTCACACATTGTTTTCAATACGGTGTACTCCGGCTTGAAATACACCGCCAACCGGTCCGGCGCGGTCAGCACGACGTGGTGGTACTGCTTGGCCTGCTGGCCGACCATCCCGGTAATTTTACCCAAGGCCGCGGTCCAAACCGAGAGGGCATTTTCTTCGGAAACCTCCCCCGCGGCAGCCGCCGTCGGAGGGGGGAGTTCGGCCGGTGCAAGGGAATCTGGAACGGCTTCGGACTTTTTAGCCTGGTAGCCTCCCGCCTCAGGAATACCCTTCGCCGGAGGAGAGCTTCCTACCGAGGCTGAAGCTTTCGGGATCGGACGCGATCCCGGCGAATCGGATATCCTACCGCCTTGGATTTGTATGATTAAGCTCTCTATATCATCCAGATTCTCCAGATGGCACATCCTTACTAGGGCCAATTCCGCCAGAATCCGCCCTTGGGTCGAGAATCGCATTCGGGCGAGCGTCTGATCGAGGATTTGAAGCATGGCCAGCAGAGTGTGCAGACCGAGTTTCTTTCCTGCGGCCAGGAGTTCCTGGGCGTTTGCCGGCGAGGAGTATAACATCGACTCGGCGGGGCAGCCCACGGCGGCGGCCATGCAGTCGCGGAGGTAGCCCAGCAGTTGCTCGACGAATTGGGCGGCATCAACGCCGGCGTGCAGTGCGGCGTCCAGGTCGGCCAGCGCGGCGGCCGCGTCCCGGGCCAACAGACGCCGAATCAGTTCCATCAGCCGGGCGTCGCCGGCCGTGCCGAGCATTCCGTTGACGTCGTCGACGGCGATCTTTCCCGGGGCGAAGGCCAGCAATTGTTCCAGCAGCGATTGGCTGTCGCGCATCGAGCCGGCCGCCCGCCGGGCGAGCAGTTCCAGGGCCTCGCCTTCCGCTTCGATCCCCTCCGCCGCGACGATCTGTTCCAGCCGCTTGACGATCGCATCGGTCAGGATGCCGGCGAAGTCGAACCGCTGGCACCGCGAGAGGATGGTGATCGGAATTTTCGTCGGCTCGGTGGTGCAGAAGATGAATTTGACGTGCTCCGGCGGCTCTTCCAGCGTTTTCAGCAGGGCGTTGAAGGCCTCACGCGTGAGCATGTGGACTTCGTCGATGATGTAGATTTTGAACCGGGCACGGCTGGGCCGGATGTTCACGTTCTGCCGGAGCTGGCGGATCTCGTCAATGCCGCGGTTGCTGGCCCCGTCGATCTCCAAGACGTCGACGTCGTCGCCGGCGCCGATCCGCCGGCAGGCGTCGCACTCGTTGCAGGGCGTGGGACTGGTCCCTTTTTCGCAGTTCAGCGCCTTGGCCAGGATCCGGGCGGCCGAGGTCTTGCCCACGCCCCGGGCCCCCGTGAAGAGATACGCATGGCCCACCCGCTGCGTGGCGATGGCGTTGCTGAGCGCCTGCGCCACGTGCTCCTGCCCGATCAGTTCATCGAAAACCTGTGGCCGGTACCGCCGCGCCACGACGACGTACTCGCCGGCCGCGGAGACGGCAGTCGTTTCGGTCTCGGTCTTATCTTTCCTGTCGGCGGGCATTGTTTGGTCCCCTCTCCCTCTGGGAGAGGGCTAGGGTGAGGGCGTCTCAAAATATCACAATAGAAGCCCTCACCCCGACCCTCTCCCGGAGGGAGAGGGGGAACATGATTCCCGATGGCGCACCGGCCCCCGATGAGAGGCCCGCTGCGCCTGAGAAAGACTGCTTATGGCTGCTGACTTTCGTCCCTGACCAGGTTCACAGGATCCCATCGCAGGGGCCCCTCATCGGAGGCCGGTTTCGTGTAATCACTCTCTATTGTCGCCGTTTTTCCCCTGTCCGTCAAAGGGGGCAATTTTGCTTAGAGATTGAAGATTTTTAAGATATCTGGGCAAAGGCCACGACGTAATTGTGCCCGTAAATCTTCGCGCATTTGGGACAGGTAGTGTAATGGAAATAATATTTCTTGGTTTTTTGGCCTCGATCGGCCACGTAGACGTCCATGGCCTTGATCCATTTCGGTACGTCGCGAAACGGCCCGTCGAATACCTTGGTAAAAAAGGTTCCCGAAATTGTAATGTTTTCGGCATCAGGCACTCGGTTGGTGACGGCCATGTAATACTCGCCCCGCCAGGGCGAGGGGTCGTAGGCCAGGACCAAAAAATCGCTCAAATCCGGAGCGGCGTTCGCCCGTTGGGCCTTCTCCCACATCCGCTTCATCAACCGGCCGATTGTCGGCGGCCAGGGGATGTGAAAGAACAGCCGCAGGGAATCCTTGATAAAGGGCTTCTCGTTCCACGAGACGGTCTTGCTGTCCCAAACCGCGGGATCGAAAGGAGGGCAACAGGGCGTTGTTGAATCATGGTCGTGGGGCATGGGATTCCCTTTCGTCACAAAGGGAGCCGATCCGTCTCTTGAAAAGATCTTTTTAAGGAAGGCAGCGTTGCCTGGTTCGGATCGTCCTTGAATTCCTGATACCGGCGATAATACTGATCTCCCACGGACTGGAAGTTCACTCTATCCACATCAAGATGGTATTTTTGATTTTCATTTACTTCGTGGTCTCCCGACAGATACCGAATCCACGTCTCAATGTGCCATTTCGGTATCCAAATCACGATGCGTTCCTCGGATTCTCGATGTTCAACGTTCTGATTTATTAGCGATGCCGCCAGGGCGTCGAACCTTTCTTGCACGGTCAATTCGTCGGCATCAGTGCCAACCAACAAGTTATAGTTTTCCCTTGCTCGTTGTCGGTACGCTTTGACTTCCTCAGGATACTGTTGCGTTACCCAGAGCTTTGCGTTTTCTCCTTTCCGGCAGATCCTTACTCGCATTTTATGTGTGGAATAACCGAATTTCAGAAGAACACTGCAAACATACTTTGATAAAACTTGGTCTTCCACAAGGATCGAGAATCGAATTCCCCGTTTTTTGGCCATGGGATTATTTCCATCCTCGGGCTACATGTTCCGCAGGAGTTAAGACATCTTCACTCGTCCATTCAAACGGTTTGATCCGCACTGGTCCAGATTCATCGCGGAAAAAGTCCAATCCGTTCTCTGCCGCCATATAATTGATTAATTCTGGATGATGAGAAATGATCAAGCACTGACCGGATTTCTCACGGACACGATTGCATATTTCCAGAGTCCAGGGTTGTATTTCACGTAAAGAAACATAGTTGTCCGGTTCATCAATACAAACCGTGGTTCCACTGTTAATTGATGATAGGAGAATAATGTAGAGGGCGATGAGATTTCGCTGCCCGTCTGATAATTGATTAAATGAGAGACTGAAACTTGACGAGGAAGTGATATCTCTAACGGTTGATACTGTTTGAGGGATAACAGCATCTGTGCCAAATTCAAAACCGAATTTTAGTTCGCGCGAACTCTCACTTGTTTTTTCGAGATGGATAGTTTCTAGTCCATCAATTACTTCTTTCAGCAGTTTTTCAAGTCGTGCGCCAAAATTTGTTTCTTGTTGGACTAAATGTCGATACCACGAAACTACTTGATGCAAAGAGCAGTCCGGATAAGATATTTCAGAATCACTTTGTGCACTCATGCGTCTGGGATCAGGCCAAAAAATATAAATGTTTTCAAGAAACTGTCGAAACCAACTTAGTTTTTTATTATCATCCCTTTCGGGAATTGTTGGAATCATCGAATATGACCAATCGAAGGGAAATGTTGGACCAGGTTTCCCATCGTCGTGGAAAAGGTGGGCATCACTGCCATCGTACTGATAAAGATACAATTTGTTGTACTTTAACTCTTCGGATTTGATCCGGTTTCGGTGGTGACGTTCATCTTGTTCAATAACAATCCGATAAAGATATTTGCCAGCATTTCCATCTATCTCCAATTCGAATGTTTGTATGGATCTTTTATCCCAAGCAGTTAATGACGACGGAGAAAATGCATCAATGCTTTGTATACGTTGAGTAAGAAATTTTCGCAGAATATAAATCACTTCAAACAAGCTTGTCTTTCCCGTTCCATTATCTCCCACAAGGAGTTGAAGTGAGCCGATTTGACATTCAAAATTCGTAAAACACTTGTAGTTATCGATGAAAATCCGAGTTATCACGGGGTCTCTCCTTTTTGCCAAGTATCTTCATTATTTTGAAGAATCCTGGATGGCACTGTAATCCTTTTATTTTCTTCAGATATCCCTGACCCGTCAAAGGGGGGTCGTGGGATTATCCCCCTAAATGCGTCACTACAATCCGCAGGCCGATGGCGATCAGGACGATGCCGCCGGCGATTTCGGCATAACGGCCCCAGCGGGAACCGATCCGGGCGCCGAAGAGGATGCCGACCGTGCAGAGCGTGGCCGTCACCACGCCGATGACGACGCTCGGGAGGATGATCGTTACGCCCAGCAGTCCCATACTCAGGCCGACGGCCAGGGCGTCGATGCTGGTGGCCAGCGAGAGCGTGACCAGCGTCAGGCCCCGGGTGGGATCGGCGGCGGCGCCCGGCGGCTTGTCGCGCCGGGCCTCCCAGAGCATCTTGCCGCCCACGTAGGCCAGCAGCCCGAAGGCGATCCAGTGATCGAAGGCCTTGATCGATTCCGCCACTTGCTTCCCGGCCAGCCAGCCGAGGATCGGCATCAGGAACTGGAACAGGCCGAAGTGGAACGCCAGCCGGAAGACGTGCCGGTAAGTGACCTGCGCCAAGCTCAAGCCGGCGGCCACGGAGACCGCGAAGGCGTCCATCGCCAGGCCGACGGCAATTCCCAAGATGCTTAACCAGGAGAAATCCATGAGGTTCCTTACCGGGAGGACAGGCATTCCTGCCTGTCTTGATGGTCAGACAGGAATGTCTGACCTCCTGTTTTTCTGTCAGACAGGAATGTCTGATTTCCTGCTTTTCTGTCAGACGGGAACGTCCGACCTCCGGCTGTTTACAGGGAAACGCCTGCGGGCGGCGGCGGGGCCTCCTGCTTCGGCGTTTCCTGGCCGAGCGCTTGGATCAGGTTCTGGAGCGAGGTCCGCACCGCTTGAAAACCGTCCTGCCGGGCGATGATTTGATATTGTGGTTTTTCGGCCGCGGCGTCGAATTTGGCCAAGATCTTCTCCAGATGCTGCCCGGTTGCCGGGTCCGAGATCGGGAGATTTTCGGCGACGTTTTCCAGGGCGTCAAGCTCCAGGTGTTTCTTCCAATTCTCGCCGGTATTCAAACCGTCGAGCGAGAGTTTTAAGATCGGCACTTGCGCCGCGAGCAGATGCCCTTGGCGGACGGCTACGGGCAGGGTGTATTCGCGGAGCACCAGGTGCATCAGGCGGAATCCGTACGGCTCGGTGATTACTTCAAAAGCGGGCTTTTGCGAGGCGGCGTCCATTTTCGCCAGCACGTCGGCGAGCATTTCCTTCTGGGCGGCGTCCGGCGGATTGGAGGACGGGGGACTGTCCCGATTTTCGTGCAACGAAAATGGGACTGTCCCCTTTTTCGCGAATTCCTGCACTTCCGTCAGTCGGAAGTGTTTTTTCCAACTATCGCCGGTGTTAAAGCCGTCCAATTCCCGGCTGTAGCCCTCCGCGGCGTCGGCCAGGATCTGCCGCAGTTGAACGTCACTCAGCCGGGCCAGTTGAGCGGCGGTGGGCAAGGGCGGCGGTTTCGGCGGATTGGCCGGGGCGTATTCGGAATAATAGTCCGCGGACGGAGCGGAGTACGAAGGGGAATAATCATCATAACCGTACCCGCGACCGTATCCGCGATCGTTCCAGTAGTAGTGCCGATAATAGGGCGAGTATCCGTAGTTGCCCACGCCGATCCGCACTCCGCTGTTGCCCAGAGGGACATTCACGCCCCAGCCGACGCCGTACGGGGACGCGCCCACGCCCCAGTGCGTGCTCGACGAGTGATAACCTCTTCCGCCATAGCCCCCACCATATCCTCCGCCCCAGCCTCCGCCGCCGCCCCCGATGCTGAAGCCGAATCCCCCGCGCTGGGCCGAGGCCGGTGAGGCCATCAGCAGCACCGTGATGCACCCGACCGCCCACACGAATTGCCGTAAAATCCTTCTCGAATTCATGATCTTTCTCCTTAAAGGATGTCCCTGGACAAGTAAATTTTATTCTCCGTCCCTTTTCGGAACAATCTCAATATGAGGCGGAGGGTATGGCATTTCCGGAAGTTGACCGGCATGAATTTTTACTCATTTTCGGGTGGAATATTTGGACAATAGGGGGGCGCGAAGTGCCGTAATATGCGGATCCGCGCGCGAATTGTTGTGCGCGAATTGTTGAGCACTTTTCCGGCGCGAAAGCCGTTTGGTGCGGTGTTTTTCGATGTTTGGTCCGTGATGGCTCCGGCCGGCAGGAGGGAGTTTTTGAGGTTATTAAATAGGCGGGCCGAGCCGGTTTCGCGTGTTTTTCTCGGGAAATCCAGGTTTTTTCGGGCTGGAATTTTTGCCGTTGGGATTTGGGGAAAGCGGTGGTTATTCGAGGTTGGGCAGTTGGTCATCAAGAATCGAAAAATGCACGGTCGGGCCCCTGGATGGGTGATAGTCGATGTTCGTTGCGGGATGTTTTTTCGTTGGATGAAGGATCCACGAAGGGCATAAAGGACACGAAGGGTGTCTTTGCACGTCTGTGACAGAGTGTGAGGGGAAGGTGGGCGCATATTTTCCGCGCCGGGGAAGGTGGGGTCGCAGGTGGACTGCTAAAAACGCAGTGATTTTTAACCATGCAGCAGCCGCAATCCGGAGATGGTTTTATTCCGATGGTTATGATGATCGACGGGCCGAAGGCCCTGTAATTCGCCCAGCCCTGGGCATCGCCCAGGGGATCATAGCAACGCCATGTTGGCCACGGCCCAACGGGCCAACCGTTCTGCATGGCGAACGAACCGTTGGCCCGATGGGCCGCAATCGCCCTCCTCCGGCCTCCGTCCCCCTGGGCGATGCCCAGGGCTGGGTGATCTGCTGCCCCGAAGGGCAACGCCGTTAAGCATTTTTTACGCGGCATTCGCGACATGTCGCCGGTATTGCTCCAGTTGTTGTTTTCTCTT
>JAFGPV010000204.1 GCA_016936015.1 Pirellulales bacterium | reverse complement strand
GACGCGACTTCGCCCTCAATCTGATACCCGCTCCCGCAAACGATGATCTCGCCGAAAACCGTCCCGGCCGGATAATTGTTGACGCTCTTCAATTGTGCCGAGTTCGCTGAAAATAACAGAACATCGCCGGGTGATGGGGCAATATCTCCAATCCAATTCGCAGCCGTGGTCCAATGGTCATCTGCTCCAATTCCCGACCAAATTGCAGTGCTTCCTATCTCCACCGTGGTCACTGCATCCGGCACTGCCGGCAGTGTTTCCGCATTGCCGGCGAGGTCAACTGCCACACTGTAGAAGGCATAATGATGTCCGCTCTGACCGTAGAAAACTACGGGAGTCTCGGCTGCATTAATCAACCAGAGAGAAAGCGGACCGTTATTGTCCGAGACATAGATTTCGAGGTGCGCAATCCCGGAACCATTCTCGTTGTCTGCCCCTGACCAGCTAAGCACAAAATCCTTGGTTGGGGAGATATCAGGAAGTGGATACATATCGCTGGCCGGTTGATGGAAGTCAATGATCAGTTCCCCCTTGCCAGGTTCCCCTACCATGTTGCCGTTTATGTCATAGGCGATGGCGACGACCTCATAGGTGCCCTCCGCTAAAGGTGCAACCAAGGCGGTTCCCGGTAATGCCCATGTGCCGTCATCTTTATTGATCGCGTCGTAAGTATGGCCAGCTACTGTTACCTGCACGGTCGCCGTTGGATCCACAACGGTTCCCTCTAGGTCAGGAAAGGGGTTGGCCGTTGCTTTGCTGCAGACAGTTGGTGTCGAGGAAGCGCTCGGAGGAGGTGGCGAAGGTATAAGATGCCGAAGGAAGTCGTCCCAACGCGTCTCGGCAACAAACTGAAAATTTGTCGCATTGTAGCCGCCGGCACCATCGAAAGGCGGGTAGAGAATTCTTGCCTGATCATGATTCTTTTTCGGAAAGAAGACCGAAATCCCCGTATGCGACCAAGTCAGCCATCCTCCTCGTTGAATCACCAATTTTTTTGCCTGATTGTATGTCGCCCAAGCACTGTAGCAAAGCGAGCCTGGCTGGTCAATTGGCTGCTTTGCCTTCAGAATAGGATCAGTAGCGACCTTGTACATAAAGACTCCTAGGTCCACCTGCTGCTGAGGATTATCTTCTCGTGTAATGTTGCGGATCCTCTCTAAATCTGAAATGATGGAGGAGTCCTTCCCAATACATGTGTCAGCTGTATCCACAAATGCCTTCACGGCGCTAATCAGCATTGGCATTTTTGTCATGTCCAAAGTAGAGTATGTCTGCGCTTTTAACTCCCAGAGAAAAGTAATCATATTCCACAAGGTTCCATAAACAGAGACCATTTTTCCTGTCAGATCAGATGCCGAGGCGTGCGGATGATTCCGTAACCATCCCAGCCACCTGTTCCCGCTTGTGAAATTCCCATCGATCTCGCAATAATCTAACGGCCATTGAGAGCCGACTACGTAGAGTGCCTTCCCTCTCAGTTCCGTCGCAAGCTCCACAATTTGTTCGTTGCAGCATTGCACCGCCACAACATCAATCGGGCGCGATAAGCCGGCTCCCTCAATCGCTGCCCCCACGCGTCTCAATCCCATGATGTCGTTGCTAGTGTTGTCTTCCAGTAATCCGACGATACCCGCTCCATGTCCCTGGAGGATGAGAGCGTAATGCTCCGCAGGTGCTTCCCCAACCGCCCACTGAATGAAGTTTTGTAAAGTGTATGAGGCCGATGAGTTGTTCCGGTCCGCGGAGCTGTTCGGATTGTTGCCGATGGTAACGGGCAAGAATACCGAACGAATGGAATCTTTTACGCCGTCATACGTAATCCAACCACGGCGCGACTCCGGATTGCAGAAAGGGGTGGGCCACGTGAAATCGCCTGGAAGGCTCGCGTCATAGCGGTCCATCTGCATTACCACATTGATGGGAACATTGCCAAGATCGACATCCTCAAGCCGGTCGAGCGCAATCGCGAGCGCTTGCTGGATGTCGGGTTGGCAATTCCTCTGTGAGTCCCCGGCTACATAGACCATGATCGTCCAGTCGTCCTGTTCAGGCATCACAGGAGGTGAAACATAGTGGGGAGGAGGCAAAGGATTCGCTGGATAGGTACCCGGCAATCCATCTGAACCTTCCAGGCCAACAATCCAAGGCACGTTGTCCCACCACAATGCCCCAGCGTCACCACCCAGTCCGCCAAAGCCGGGTAGCGCTCCAGGTCCCCCTGCATCTCCTCCCATTCCTCCTTGACCTCCATTTCCTGGGTATCCAACATAATTATTATCAGGTGGAAGAACTCTCCCACCAAATCCTCCCCGTCCGCCAGAACCTCCGTTTCCTGGTTTAGTTGGAAATGAAATTGATTTTCCATCTGCTTTAATATCAATTCGTCCAATACCACCACCTCTGCCGCCTTTACCGCCATTACCTCCATCTCCAGCGTGAGGAACCAAAGAATCATCTGGGTCGTGATTTTCATCAGGCCAATACAGACCTTGGATATCCGTGCCAAACGTTCCACATCCCCCTACTCCCCCCCAGCCGCCGTCGGCTTTTGCATTGATTAATGACGAATTTACAGAATTAACAATTTCCATACTGATTGCGCCGCCGTTTCCTCCTGTTCCTCCAGGGGTTGTCACTGAATACATTCCCATTCCATAACTCCCTTTACCACCGCTGGTATCTAAGTGCAATGTGTTTGTAATAGTGGTTACTGCGACTGCAATTGTGCCTCCATTTCCCCCGTCTCCCCCGCTATTACTGCTGTATCCGACTGCATCGCCTCCCAAGGCATGAATCGTGCCTGAAATGCCTGCTCCATTGGCCATGACGATTACGTCTCCACCCATCCCCCCCTTTGACTTGCCCTTGCTTCCTGAGGCGTCAAGTATTTTCAAGCCATCCGGGCTTTGAGCCGCAATATCGCCCCGTTGTATTGTCTTGAAATCAATAGTCGCCGCAGGCTCTCCGGCTGGAGCGTTCGTTGTATCAATCACGAAATGCAACTGATGCGGGGTAATGAACGCTCCCGGATCACCCGGAGCCGCGGGAAGTTGCAACTGTAATGCTTGGCCGGCATGAACTATCAATTCGCTGCCCGCCGCCAACGTAATCAGAGCGGGTCGAAATACAAATTGAGTATAAATCGTCACTGTACCCGTGCCCGTAATCGTCAGGGTCTTATCGTCCTCAATCTGTTTAAATTGATAAGGTGTGCTGCGGGCGGTCAAATTGCCGCTCACCAGATAGCCGTCATTCCCGTCATTCCCGGCTCCTGTCTCAACGTGAACGCCTGTCTCAATGGCAATCTTAGGGCCGTCGCAGCCGATGGGAGGCGTTACATCGGGGATAGTGCATGATCCCCAAACCTCGACGGCTGTGGTGCTAAGAAGACAACGGTCTTCCAGCGTCTCAAATCTCAGCTTGCAGGAAAACGGCTTCCGCTGTCGTTTATATTGAGATGTGCAATTCCGATTAAAATCACTACTAAGCCGCAAGCCAAGAACGCCCATCGTGATTCTCCCTCTGTCGCAAACAACTCAAGTGGCATACCCAATACGCCCATAATATACCAGCCTTTTGCGGGGAATTCAAGTACCCCTTCAGACATGTAATGCTTAACCACGAAGAACTCAAAGGACATGAAAAAAAAACAAGAAAAATTTCTCGCAAAGACGCGAAGGCGCAAAGAAGAATGGGAACGCTGATCTTCACTCATCTCCACTGATTGCGATCGTTAGCGAAGATTAGTGGAAATTAGTGTTCCTTTAAAAGAGTTCTTTCATTTCCCATCAGCCGCTTCCCCTTTGCGCCTTCGCACCTTGGCGAGAAACCATTTTCCGCCCCCTCCCAATACTCATCCCTCATCCCTCATCCCTCATCCTTTATCCCCCCTCTCCCCCCGGCCCAAAAACCCCCTTGAAATTGGCCGCCGGTTATGGTAGTGTATATATGTACAGAAGTTCTTTGGAAAGTCGATCTGCAATCCCTCTCTGCGTGGAAAATACGCGCCGCCCTCGTTGTCTGGTGGAACGCGTCTGGCCGGAAGGAGTCGGCCTCAACTAAAAAACGTGGAAATAATGAAATTTGTTGAGCAACAAACTCCCCCAAAAGAATAAAGAGATCACCCGTCTGGGACCCCTCCCGTGCATTTTTCGACTTTTGATGACCAACTACCGGGTGCCCGCGATAGCTCTGCTATCGGGGCGGCTCTGCCGCAAGAGGTCATTGGCCTTATTTTTTGTGCCTTGGCAAACACCCATTTCAAAACACCCCTTGCGCACATCAAGAATTATTGTGTCCAACAACACGCCGCAGAGACGGCAAAAACCGATGCGAAGAGACCCCCTACTTGTGCAAAAAATCCAAAAACAGGCGAATTATGAGATTGTTGAAGATTGGCGGAGTTGCACTACCCCGCCGCCAGGCGGCGCTCGACGTGGCGGATGGCGTCGTCGACCGGCCAGGTCCGTTCGGCAAGCTGGACCTGCCGGCCGGCGGCCATCCAGCGGTCGATCTGCTTTTGGGCCGAGACGACCGTGCTGTGGCTGCGGCGGCCGAAGTAGCGGCCGATTTCGCTCAGGGCCGCCCGGGTGTGCTTCCGCGCCAGCCACATGGCAAGCATCCGCGGATGGCTGACCCGCTTCGACTTGTCGTCGGCCTGCAGGCAGGCGGCGTCCAGCCCGAAGGTCTCGCAAACGGCCTTTTCGATGTCGCCCAGCCGGACCATCCGCCCGCTGTGCCGGATCAGATCGGCCAGCGCCTCCTCGGCCAGGGCCAGGGTGATCGGTTTGCCCAGCGCCTCGGAGGTGGCTTGCAGGCGGCACAGTCCGCCGGACAGCTCCCGGGCGTGTTGCGTAAGCTGGGCGGCGACGTACTCCTGCACGTCCTGCGGCAGCGAGAGGTTCATCCGCCGGGCCAGTTGGGCGACGATACCCCGGCGGGTGGCGAAGTCGGGCGGGTCGATGCGGCAGACCAAGCCGCCGGAGAGCCGCGTGGTCAGCTCCGGTCCCAGTTCCGCCAACTCGGCGGGCGGCCGGTCGGCGGCGAAGACCAGTTGGCGGCGCTCGCGGGTCAAGGTGTCGATCGTGTGCAGCAGTTCCACCTGCGTGGCCCGTTTGCCCACGAAGAATTGCAAATCGTCGACGATCAGCAATCCCACGCCGCGGTACTTGCGTCGGAAGTTGGGCAGACCGCTGCCGCGCAGCGCTTCGAGAAAGAAGGTGGTAAATTGTTCGGCCGAGAGCGCCACCGCCGCCGGTTGCCGCGCGGATTGCCGCGCCGCCATGAGAATGCCTTCCAAGAGGTGCGTTTTACCGACGCTCGTCGGACCGTAGATCAGCAGGGGCGAAATCTGGCCCGGCTGGCGGAGGATCATTTGCGCCGAGGTCAGCGCCAGCCGGTTGCCCTCGCCGATGACGAAACTCTCGAAGTCGGCCAACCTCCGGCCGGCGGGGCGGGCGGAGACGCCGGCGGGATCCGACGGAGCGGGCGCACCCTCAGCGGCGGCGCGCAACGGCAAAATCGCCGCTACGGCGCCGTCGGTTGCGCCGCGGCTTTTTTCTTCTTTCCCGTCGGTCATGCGTGCGGGACTTTGTTCCGCCGGTTTCGGCTCCAGGTGGAAGTCCAACGAAGGACAATGGCCCAACACCATCCGGCACGCCTCCTCGATCGGCCCGCGGAAGTTCCCGCGAATCCACTCCAGGAAGCACGGGTTGGGAACGCCGATCCGCAACCGGTCGCCGTCGAGCGCCAACCTCGTGCTCGCGCCGAACCACAGTTCGTAACGTCGTTTTCCGACCTTGCCGGCCAGGGCTTCGTGCAAAGCCGACACGATCTCCTTATCGTCCTTGGTCACTTCCCCACCTTCTTCTGGCGACGGTATTCTTCTACCGCGTTCCATAATGAACAAGCGAAGTTTGATTCTACCCGTGCTAGCAGTGCTGTCAAAGGCTCGGCGGCCGTGGGGCGGAAAATTTCCGAGAAACCTTTTCCGCCCGATGGAATCCTCGGAAAAGACCGGGAAATCGGCAGGAAAAAAATTTCCCCCCCGCGATCAAATCCTTCTCCTCGCGTGGATAACTTGTTGAAAGCGCACGTGCCGAAACCGTCGCGGTATCCCGGAACTTCGGCGAAAATCGTTAGGATGCAACCAGTTGCTGCAAAATCCGAAAGTACACGCGCCGGCGATCCCAAGGCTGAAAACCCGCGGCAGCGTAGACCTGCAATGCCGGCTGGTTTGCTTCGTCTACGGCAAGGACCAATCGGGTACGATCCGCCTGACGCGCCTGCCACTGGGCGAACCGAGCGATGTGCAGCCCCCGCCCCCGGCCTCGGGCCGAGGGAACCACTCCCATGTAAACCAACTCCATGTTCCCGTAGGCCGGATGATCGGCCAGCAACAGGCAACCAATCTCCTCGTCACGCTGCCGGATCCGATACCAGCGACGCGGATCGAACACTCCCGTCGCTCGATACCCTGCGAGTACGTCTTCAATCCGTCGAACATCATTCAGCCGGGGACAATCTTGTGTGTCGCAATAGGTGCTCTCGACAAGGCGGGCAAAGCGGGCAGAATCGGCGGAATCGTAGGAGTCGAACTGAAGCGGAGAGATCGGTACGATTTCGGGATACACGCTCTCTGGGCAGACCATATAGAGTAAATCAGCCAGGTGATCGAAACTCCCTTGACGGAGCAGTTCTTCTTCCTGCGGCGAAGTGGATTCGAGCATCACCTGGGCCAGTACGATATCGGAACCGTGGTATGGTTCAAGTAGTGCTTCAAGAATACCCAAGGCTGTCTCCGGTGACTGGTCGGCAACGAGCCGGGGGAGCCACACCTGGAGGATTCGGCCGGGCTGGACCTGAGCGATGCCGGCCCCCACCAAGCGTCCGTCCCGATAGGCACCTATGAAAATTTCCTCGTGCCGCCGACCGGAAGGGGGAGGTTGCATCGCCTCGATTTGCTCCCGGCGCTGCTCCGCCGCCAAGTGCGAAAAGACCAATTCCAACGCCTCTTGACGTTCCGCAGAGGGAACCGGCACGATCGAGAACACCGATTTAGTCGAGGGCCACATGCCTCCACGATACCATATTTCTTGGAGTTACATTAGCATCAGGAGCGTTAAAGTGGATATAATTTTCCAAGCAGGCGAGCCGGGCCGTCCTTGGCCCCGACTGGGCTTGTGCCGGCTGGGCTAGGGAACGAGCCGGCTTGCGAGGCAAGTGCGGTTTTTAAAGAAAATAAGTTGAAAACCGATTTCGGAGATCCCATGATGAAACGAACTTGGTACGGCATTTTGACCCTCGTGCTGTTTTTTAGTTCCGCAGCGGGGCTTCTGGCCCAAACGGTTTTAGAACGGTTGGAGAATCAAATCCGACAGCGTGTGGGAACGGAGGCCGTACCAGGCAATCCGCCGGCCCATCCCGCGCCGCCCGGCGGAAAAACCGCTTTGCCGTCCTCGGAGAACCAGCCTGCCTCGGGCTATTTGGGCGTGCTGGCCGACGACCGCCAGGACCGCGGGCGCGGCGTGCGGATCCTAGACGTCTATGCCGGTTCGCCCGCGGATAAGGCGGGCCTGCGAAAACAGGATTTGGTCACCGGGCTGGGAGACGTCCGGGTACGGCAAATGACCGACCTGGCCGACGTGTTGGCTTTGTACGCCCCCGGCGAGACCGTGGAATTGGCCGTGTTGCGGGGCGGCGCGCCGCAAAAACTGAAGGTGACGCTGGGCCGACCGCCGGAGAGAAAAATCGTCGCCCGTCCCGCGCCAGAGATGATCCCCGCCCCAGTGGCCCAAGCCGAACCGGGCGGACCGGCCGTCACGCCGCCGGGGCCTCCGGATCTCATCCTGCCGCCCCCGTCGGAAAAATATCCCGTCTCGTCGGACGAAACCCTCCGGGAGTTGCAAAACCGCGTACTCGAGTTGGAACGGCGCGTCGAGCAACTCGAGCGCGAATTGGCCGAATTGAGAAAGAGACCGTAGCAGTTCAACTTACCCGAAGATCATCAGCCCGCCGCTACCCGTTGAATCAGCAAGCGCGGCACGCCGATGTCGAGCACGTGCAGCCGGCCGACGTAGTCTTCGGCCCCGGGGGCGAAAAAACCGGGCTTGGCGGCTACGAAGGAGCAGGTTTCGGCGGCGCGGATCGTCTGCGCGGCCGGTCGGCCGGTGTCGCAGTCCAGGCCGCTGGGCAGGTCCACGGCCAAGCGGGGCGCCGCGGCGGCGTTGAGCTGCTCGATCACGGAGTCGTAGGGGGGACGCGGTTCGCCCCGGGCTCCCGTGCCCAACAGGGCGTCGACGATCCACGTTGCGCCGGCAAGCAGCGTTTCCAGCCGGGCCGCGTCGTGCTGATTGCCGAAAACCGTAATTGGCACTTCGGTCTTTTGCAGGATGTGAAAGTTGGCGGCCGCATCGCCGGCCAGTTCCTCCGGGGCCGCCCAGAGGGCCAGGCGGACGGTGTGACCGCGGAGTTCGAGGTGCCGGGCGATCACGAAGCCGTCGCCGGCGTTGTTCCCCCGGCCGCAGGCGATCAGCACCGGCCCGGCAATACCCAGCCGGCAGAGGACGTCGGCCACGCCCCGGCCCGCGTTCTCCATCAGCACCAGGCCCGACATGCCGAACTCCTCGACCGCCAGTCGATCGACCCGCCGGACCTGCTCGCGGGTGAGTGTTAAAGGTTGTTGCTGAAACATGCGATGGCCTTGATGGAATAATGTCGAATGACGAAGGACGAATGACGAAAGAAATCCGAAGCTCGAAGGACGAAAAGAGTCGATTTTCGGCTTGTACGGTTGTATGTCATTTCGTCATTAGGCATTCGTATTTTTTCGTAATTTGTCCTTCGACATTCGTCATTCACCTTTCCCCCGACAATCCGAACTACTATAATTTAACGTCCTCGGCAGAATTCCTCAATAAACCACAAATCCCCTCATGTTCCGCGTCTCCCGACAGATCGACTTCTGCTACGGCCATCGCCTGCTGGATTATCCGGGCAAGTGCCGGCACCTGCACGGGCACAACGGCCGGGCGATCCTCTCTTTCGCGGCCGGGACGCTGGACGACCAGGGAATGGTGCTGGATTTCGGCGTTATCAAGCAAGTCGTCGGCGGATGGATTGACGAGCACCTTGACCACCGGATGATCCTCCGCCGCGACGATCCGGCCGTGCCGTTGCTTCAGGAGTTGGGTGAGCCGCTGCACCTGATCGACGTCAATCCCACGGCCGAGAACATCGCCCGGCTGATCGCCGACTACGCCGTCGCCCAAGGATTTCCCATCGTTGAAGTCCGGCTCTGGGAAACACCCCACTGCTTCGCCACATTCCGCCCATGAACCTGAACCGCCCTTGGATCAACAAACTCGGCGGCCTGCTCAGTTCGGCGGCGGTCCGCATGTGGATGAGCACCCTCGACTATCAGGTTGCGTACTACGACGCCACGATCGATCCGGTGTTTCCCGAGTGCCAGGGTCAGAAGATCTACATTTTTTGGCACGAGTATATTCTTTTTCCGCTTTTTCTTCGCGGTCATTGCAACCTGGCGATGCTGCTGAGCCGGCACCGCGACGCCGAGATCCTTTCCTATGCCGCCGGTCATTTGGGCTTTGGATTCGTCCGCGGTTCGACGAACCGGGGCGGGGTAACCGCGCTGCGGGAATTGCTGGCCCGCAGCCGGCGGATGCACCTGACGATCACGCCCGACGGCCCCCGCGGTCCCCGGCGGCGGATGGCCCCCGGGGCGGTCTATCTTGCTTCGAAGCTCGGGCTGCCGTTGATCGTGATGGGTTTCGGATACGATCGCCCCTGGCGGATCCGGAGCGCCTGGGACCGGTTCGCCGTCCCGCGCCCGTATTCCCGCGCCCGGGCGGTCGTCAGCGGCGAGATTTTCGTTCCGCCCGGGCTCGACCGCCCGGGGCTTGAATATTTCCGGGGGAAAATCGAAAATCTTCTGAACCGGCTGACCGTCGAGGCCGAAGCCTGGGCCGCCTCCGGCCGCCACATGAGGGGCCAACGCCGGTTGGAGCGCCGCGGCGCACCGTTGCGCGATCGACAATAACCGGAGGAAACTCATGGAATCCCTCCACTGGATCGATTGGGCCGTCATCGGTGGTTATTTCGCGTTTCTGGGCGTAATCGTACTCATCTCCATGCGACGGCAGCGGACCTCGGAGGATTATTTTCTCGCCGGCCGGAACCTGGGCTGGTTCATCGTCGGGGCGTCGATCTTCGCCTCGAACATCGGCTCGGAACACCTCGTCGGCCTGGCGGGGTCCGGAGCTACCGACGGCGTGGCGATGGCCCATTACGAACTGCACGCCTGGTGCCTGTTGATGCTCGGCTGGTTCTTCGTGCCGTTCTACATGCGGTCCCGGGTGTTTACGATGCCGGAGTTCCTCCAGCAGCGTTTCAGCCCCGCCAGCCGCTACATGCTGTCGATCATCTCGCTGGTGGCCTACGTGCTGACGAAGATCGCGGTGGGGATCTTCGCCGGCGGGATCGTCTTCAGCGTCCTGCTGCCGGAGTTGAACGTCCAGATCGGGACGTTGCACCTGGACAGTTTCTGGTGCGGGTCGATCCTCGTCATCCTTTGCACGGGAATTTACACCGTACTGGGCGGCCTGCGGGCGGTGGCCTATACCGAGGCCTTCCAGACATTAATCCTGGTGCTCGGCTCGGCCCTATTAACGGTCTTCGGTTTAAAAGCCCTCGGCGGTTGGGAGCCGCTGCGGCAGATCGTCGGCTCGGAGATGTTCAATCTCTGGAAGCCGCTGGTTCCCGCCGGAATGGAGGGGACCTGGGCGCCGGTCAAGGAGACCGGCCGGATCGCCTGGTACTTCAACGATAATTATCCCTGGCTGGGCATGCTCTTCTGCGCCCCGATCATCGGCCTGTGGTACTGGTGCACCGACCAGTACATCGTCCAACGGGCGCTGGGCGCTCCGGACGAGAGGCAGGCCCGGCGGGGCGGCATCTGGGCGGCCTACCTCAAGCTCCTGCCCGTCTTCCTTTTTATCATTCCCGGCATGATCTGCTTCGCCCTGGCCAAAAGCGACACGCTGGAGCCGCTCCGCCAGCAGTTGATCTCGGCCGAGGGGACCGTCAACCGCGACACGGCGCAACAGGCCTTTCCGCTGCTGGTTAAACACGTCCTGCCGGTGGGACTCCGGGGGATGGTCGTTGCCGGGCTGCTGGCCGCGCTCATGAGTTCGCTGGCTGGGGTGTTCAACGCCAGCGCCACGCTGTTTACGATGGATTTGTACCGGAGATTTCATGCGGGCATATCGCAGGAGCGGCTGGTTTGGGTCGGCCGGGTGGCCACCGCGATCATGGTCTTGATCGGGCTGGCGTGGATCCCCGTGATCGCCGGCGGCAAGGGGCTGTACGATTACCTGCAAACGGTGCAGGGCTATCTCGCGCCGCCGATCTTCGTGGTCTTTTTCTTCGGCGTCTTTCACCGCCGATTGAACGCCCAAGGCTGCTTGGCGGCCCTGATCGTCGGTTTCCTGCTGGGATTGTTCCGGCTGGCCGTCGATACGCCCGTGAAACTCGGCCTGTCGGGTTTCGCCGACGGTTACGCCGAGGGATCCTTCTTCTGGATCGTCAACAACCTTTACTTCCAATACTATAGCGTGCTGATCTTCCTCGTCTGCGTGGGAGTGATGTACCTGGTCAGTTACCTGACGAAGGCCCCCGACTACGAAAAAATCAGCGGGCTGACCTTCGGCACGCTGACCCAGGAACACCGGGCCGCGTCGCGCAGCAGTTGGGGCTGGGGGGAAGTCCTTGCCTCGCTCGGCGTCCTGGCCGCGATTGCGGCGGCGTATTTGTTCTTCAGGGGGTAAAGCGTCAGGCATGTGATGCGGGGATATTAATTGATCCTCGGGATATTGAAGATAGCCGGCGGCTAACAGCCGCCGAGAGAGATGCGAATTCCCCGCGGCGGCTGTTAGCCGCCGGCTATTGGATGCAACTTTATCCATTTGATCCTCAATAATACCATTAACACCCTCCGGAGCCGCCGCATGAGTTGTTATCTCGGAATCGACCTCGGCACGTCGGGCGCTAAGGCCCTGTTGATGGACACGGCGGGAAAAATTCTTGCTACGGCCTCGGCCGAGCACCCGATCGCTGCACCCCGGCCGGGATGGAGCGAGCAAAAGCCCGACGACTGGTGGCGCTCCGCGACGCAAGCGGTTCGCCGCGCCCTGCACCGGGCGAAAGTCGATCCCGCGGACGTGGCGGCGATCGGGCTTTCGGGCCAGATGCACGGGCTGGTCCTGACCGACGGCGACGGCGAGGTGCTGCGGCCCGCGATCCTCTGGAACGATCAGCGGACCGCCCGGGAGGCGGCCGAGATCGAACGGGCCGTCGGCGGGCGGCGGAACCTCGTGAAAATGGTCGGCAACGCCGCCATGACTTCGTTTACGCTCACCAAGTTGCTCTGGGTCCGCCGCCATGAACCGCGGGTTTACGAGCGGGCCAGGCACCTGCTGCTGCCGAAGGACTACCTCCGCCTGCGGCTGACGGGCGAGTACGTCGGCGACGTCTCCGACATGTCCGGCACACTGATGTTGGATCAGGAAAAACGTGATTGGTCCGGACCGATCCTGGAAAAATTCCGGATCGACCGGGAACTGCTCCCGCCGGTGGTCGAATCGCACGAGATTACCGGCCGGCTGACGAAACCGGCCGCCCGGCAACTCGGCCTGAAACCCGGCGTGCCCGTGGTGGGCGGGGGCGGCGATCAGCCCGTGGGGGCCGTGGGCAACGGCATCGTGGCGCCCGGCCTGGCCAGCGCCACCCTGGGGACCAGCGGCGTGATGTACGTCCACAGCCGGGAGTATCGCGCCGATCCGGAGAGCCGGGTGAACACCTTCTGCTCGTGCGTGGCGGGCCAGTGGTGCCTGTTCGGCTGCGTCCTTTCGGCGGGCGGCTCGCTGCAATGGTTCCGCAATACGTTGGCGCAATCCGAAATGCAGCAGGCCCGGCGGGAAAAGCGCGACCCTTACGAACTGTTGACGGCCCAGGCGGCCGAGGCGCCGCTGGGCGCCGGCGGCGTATTCTTCCTGCCGTATCTGACCGGCGAGCGGACGCCATACGCCGATCCTTTCGCCCGGGGCGGCTGGATCGGCCTCCAGGCGGGCACGACCCGGGGACAACTGATCCGCGCGGTCCTGGAGGGTGTGACCTTCGCCATGAACGACGCCCTGCAATTGCTCAAGGCGGCCGGGGTGCGGATCCGGCAGATCCGGCTCTCCGGCGGCGGCGCCCGCAGCCCGATCTGGCGGCAGATGCAGGCCGACGTCTACGGCGCGCCCTGCGCCGTGGTCAACGCCGACGAGGGACCCGCCTACGGGGCGGCGATCCTGGCCGCGGTCGGGGCCGGCGAGTTCCGCTCCGTGGCCCAGGCCTGCAAGGCGCTGGTCCAGGTGGCCGAAACCATCCAGCCCGGCCGCGCCGCCCGGGCGCGTTACGCCGATTATTACCGCCAATTTACCCGGCTCTATCCCGCGCTCAGCGACGAGTTCCCCCGCCTCCAGGCCCTGACGGAAAATGGCCGATAAATCCCGCGCACCGAGAAACCGGACGCTTCGCCTCTCGGCGGCAGACCGCCGGCGCTGTGCCGCGAAACTGCGGCGGCTCGACCGGCCGGTGACGCTGTCAGAAATTATCGATTCCACGATTTGCCAGGACCTGTTTGAGGTCCTCCCTTTCCTACCTTCGGCGGCCTTCGACCTGATCTTTGCCGATCCGCCTTACAACCTCACGAAGACGTTCAACGGAAAAACGTTCAAAGCGACCGATCTCGAACGCTACGAGGAGTGGCTGTTGGGCTGGCTGCCCGAGATGCGGCGGCTCTTGAAATCGACCGGGTCGATCTACGTCTGCGGCGATTGGCGCTCTTCGACGGCGATCCATCGCGTGCTGGCCCGAGATTTCCTGATCCGCAACCGGATCTGCTGGGAGCGGGAAAAGGGGCGCGGCGCGAAAAACAACTGGAAAAACAACGCCGAGGACGTCTGGTTTGCCACCGTCTCGGACGACTATACGTTCCACGTAGAAAACGTCAAACTCAAACGCCGCGTATTGGCGCCGTACACCGATCCGTCGGGAAAACCGAAGGATTGGCAGGAGACGCGCAACGGCAAGTACCGCATCACGCATCCCTCGAATGTCTGGACCGATCTGACCGTGCCTTTCTGGTCGATGCCGGAGAACACCGATCATCCGACCCAGAAACCGGAAAAACTCCTGGCGAAAATCATCCTCGCCGGCACCAATCCGGGCAACGTGATCTTCGATCCGTTCATTGGCTCGGGCACCACGTCGGTGGTGGCGAAAAAGCTCGGCCGGCATTACGTAGGCGTGGAAATCGACCATGAGTATTGTCTCCTCGCCGAAAGGCGACTTGAGTTAGTCGAGGTGAATCAAAAAATCCAGGGTTATACGGACGGTGTGTTTTGGGAACGGAACACTTTGGCGGATCAGTGATTGATTGAAGGGAGTTGGTCAACGGGACATGCGATCGGAACACTTAGGGGGGGCGGCGGCGGGGGGTG
>JAFGPV010000203.1 GCA_016936015.1 Pirellulales bacterium | reverse complement strand
GTTCGTTATAACCACCGCCGTGGCAATAAGAACGGGCAAGTAAAATGGATTGTGGATTGCCTGTGAATTTCAGGACACCCTCAGATAACTTATTGTATCAAAAGAAGTTCGGGCATAATCCTTGATAAAAAAACCGTGGAAGGCACTTGGTGAGCGTCAACCAAAGACGTTTTTTTTAGCCTTTTTTGGTGACTTCTCAACCTTTAGGCCAATCAGGATGGCCTTCAACCACCGGGTCGCGATTGCCCATAGGCTAGCGTTCCCTTTTCTGGTGGTTTCAATGTAAATTGTTAAAGAACAGGCGTTTCTTCCCTTTCGGAGGGAATTCCTTGATTGATTAATTGTTGTCGAATCAGGTTCTCTATGTCAAGGGTAGCCAGATTTCTCGCAGCATTGTAGTCCGGATCGCCCTCCCATTTGCATTTTGGGCAGATGAATTTCGCCGTTTTCCCATCTTTTCGGTTTGCATCCCTGAATGCGCGATCGAATTTAATATTAATGTAACCGCATTCGGAGCAGCGCCGGCTCGTATATTGAGGATTGATTTTGCGAACTTCAATTCCGACTTCCTTCGCCTTGTATTCGATAAATTGCTGTAATTCGTGATATCGCCACCGTGATCCGAGAAACGTCCCTGTCAACTGCTCTTTCAGACCTTCCAAATTTTCCATTTGGATTACCCCGGCACCGTGGTTTTTCGCAAATTCGATGACGGAACGAGATAGTTGATGGTTAAGGGTCGAGTAGGCATTGTTGACTCGACCCGCCAATTTTTCAATTGGCCGCAAAATCCGCTTGCGTCCATGTCCGCCTCGCGCAGTATCCATCGTTAGAGAGGCATTTCCGCCGCTCTGCATGCTCCGACGCCGGGCAAAAACCTGATTCTGTAAGTTGCGGATACGCTTCCCTAGAGATTCATAATGACGCCAACCCAACCGCGCTAGTCCATTGTTTATGGCCGCGTAGAGAGGGCAGGAAAAACCTAAATCAATGCCGACGATCACTTGCGGATTGAGGCGGAGCAACGAGGCAGGAAATTTATAGGTTACATGCAAATACCATCTTCTACCTTCTTGTCTGTCTTGCACAACCTCAAAAAATCTTTGCTGATACCCGGTATCTGAATTCCCCCTGTTTGCCAAGAGACGTTCCAAGGTAGCTTTCATGTTGCCGGAGATTTTCTCCGTTTTTAAAATGATCCGTGGATAGGGTTTCATGCAGATCATGAGTTCCAATTCAACATTTCCATTCGAGGTTTTTTCCAGACGTCTGTGGGATGGTTTATGACAACAAATGGGAATTGCGGCATCGTTGCGGAAAGATGGCAAAGACGCATTTCCGCGTATTACATCCCGCCACTTGCTTTTGGCGGTGAGTGCGCGAATCTTATATTGGGATAGTGCATCGACAATGCTAGCCGGCAATGCGCCTCGTTTGCAAATTCGCGTTTGCTCCGCATCGCTTGTTTTTTTCTCTTCAAGTAACATCTCCCTCAACTGACGATTCAACTCGCTGATTTTTAAAGTGGGTATCTTATCAATCTCTTTCTTCCGCCATAAATGGAATTGAAGAAAATTTTCGCTGACGCAAAGATTTGCCAAACGGAACACCCGATAGCGCACCGACATAAGCAATTGTCGAAACTCCTTCCAAGTCATCCCATTGGCAGGTTTTAAAATCTCAAATTTGGCCACTTTGACAAAATACTTTTCCTTCATGGACGCCCCCTCCCTCAGCTTTTAGAATAATTTGAATTGCTTTGAAAAAGACAGAAGTAGTATACAAAAATTTATCAGGATATCAAATCCGAAGTGCTATCTTCTTGAAAAAAACATTCACTAAAAAACCTAGAAATTGGCCACCCCATACTGTACAATGGAGCAGTCTGCTTTCGGTTTCAACATGTACGTACCCCACCCAGCACCACAAGACTGTCAATCTTAATGGATAAACACCACCACCGGCCCCTGCCAGCGAAGCGAATGACTGACCACCAAATTACCCAAACCACCAAGTGCAAATCCCCCTTTTGGAACTTATAATCTTACAACCATGCACTTTGCCCTAACTTCAATACTTACCGGCGGTACGAAGTGCAACACTCGACGCAACCTAAGCACCGCCCAAAAAGCGCGTTGCACTTCGCGATAACATGACAAAAAATAATACCCCTTCCAACGACTGGCTCGCCGATCGCACGCGGCTGTTCGACGCCTCGGGCATCCGCAAGGTGTTCGATCTGGGGGCGAAGCTCAAGGACCCCATCAATCTCTCGATCGGGCAGCCCGATTTCGACGTGCCGCAAGAAGCCCGGCAGGCGTGCATCGACGCCATCCAGAGCCGCAAAAATGGCTACGCGCTGACCCAGGGGATGCCCGTCCTGCGGGAAAAACTTCAAGCCCGGGTGCGGCAGGAATACGGGCATGAGGACCGGGAGTTGTTCGTCACCTCGGGGACCAGCGGCGGGTTGCTCTTGGCCTTGATGGTGCTGGTCAATCCCGGTGATGAAGTGATTTTTTTCGATCCGTATTTCGTGATGTACGACGCCCTGGTCAACGTCGTAGGCGGCAAGCCGGTCGTCATCAACACCTATCCCGACTTCCGCATCGACCTGGACCGCGTGGAATCGGCGATCACGCCGCGGACGAAGCTGATCCTGCTGAACAGCCCGGCCAATCCGACCGGGGTCGTGGCCGACGAGGCCGCCGTCCGCGGTCTGGCCGAACTGGCGGCGCGGAAGAACGTGGTCCTTCTGAGCGACGAGGTCTATCGCCTGTTCTGCTATGACCGGCCGTTCGTCTCGCCAGCCCGGTACAATCCGCAGACGCTGGTGCTGGACGGCTTCAGCAAGAGCTACGGCATGACCGGCTGGCGGTTGGGATTCGCCCACGGACCCGCGGCGATCATCCAGGAGATGATCAAGCTCCAGCAGTTCAGTTTTGTCTGCGCCCCGCAACCGATGCAATGGGCCGGCGCGGCGGCCTTGGAGATCGACATGGCGGAGACGATTGACGCCTACCGCCGCAAGCGGGACCAGCTCGTCTCGGGCCTGGCCGAGGACTACGAGCTGGCCCCGCCGGGCGGTGCGTTCTACGCCTTCCCCAAGGTCCCGTGGAGCGACGGCGAGACGTTCGTCCGTCGGGCGATCGAACGGCACCAATTGCTGATCATTCCCGGCGGCGTCTTCAGCCGCCGCGACACCCACTTCCGCATCTCCTACGCCGCCCCGGACGCGGTCATCGAGCGGGGAATCGAGGCCTTGAAGAAGCTGGCCCGCGAGGGTTAAACGGCGCTGCCGGCGGCCGCCGTCGTCCGGAAAAAGCGTTCTAATCCGCAGAAGCGGCAGGATCTTTTAGCCTTGTGCCGGACAATTTCGATCGAGCCGTCCCGGGCCGAGTGTGCCCTCCCCGAGAAACGCGGCATTTTTGCCCCCCGCGGGATTTTCGCCCGCCGATAACCTATTGTTAATGAGTAAATCGTGGCGGATCCAAGATTCGTTTTCCACGCAGGGAGATCCCCGATGACCAAGAACCGTTCCATCCAACTGACGATCCTTTTACCCCTGGGCCTGGTGCTCATCGTCCTCTTGGCGGCCTATTCGACGATGGCGCTGATGCAGGAGGACACCTTTTTCGATCAAGAATGCGAACAATCGCTGGACACCGCATACAAGTATTATAAGCAGCGGCTGGCCAACATGGCGCAGAGCCTGGGGGGGATCGCCGCCGCGACGATGCAGGACCGGCAGTTGCTCAATATCTGGCAATCGCAGAATCGGCAACAGTTGTTGGATTATTGCCGGCCGTTGGCCGAGAAGTTGCAGGCTCGGAACCGGATTACCCATATTTATTTTATCGATCCGGACCGGCGTTGTTTCCTGCGTCTTTATAAACCGGACACCTACGGCGAGGTGATCGACCGCTTTACGCTCCGCGAGGCGCAGCGGACGAAAAAGAACAGTTGGGGCATCGAGTTGGGACGCTTCGGGACGTTTACGCTGCGCTACGTGTATCCCGTCATCCGCGATAAAAAACTGCTGGGCTTTTTCGAGTTGGGGACCGAGGTTGATCCGATTCTCCGGGAGGTGCAAAAGACCACGAACGTCAACTTCGTGCTGCTGGTGAAAAAACAATGGCTGGGCCGCAACGACTGGGAGAGCGGCATGGCCCTGCTCGGCCGGCAAGGCAATTGGGATCAACTTTCCCACGCGGTCGTCACGGAAAGCACCTTCAACAAGGTTCCCCCCGAAATCATCCAAAAAATCCAGGACGATCCTCAATCCCTGAAGCACAACGAAACGGAAGTCGTCTTCGGTGGGCATACGTACCGGGTGGGGCAGATGCCCCTGAAGGACGCCGCGAAACGCTCCATCGGCGAGATCCTGATGTTTTTCGACGTGGACGCCCATCAAGCCTGGCGGGAGCATTCGAGTAATCTGTTGCTCGGTTTCGGCATCACGTCCTCGCTGGTCTTTTTACTGATTACGGCGATGGTCATCCGCCGGGTCAAAAAACGGCTGGAGGAATCCGATCGCCGGATCGCCAAGGAGCAGGAAGCGCTGCGGGAAAGCGAGGCCCGCTTCTGCTACATTGCAAGCTTGGCGCAGGACGCGATCCTGGTGGTGGACCATCGGGGGCGGATCACCTTCTGGAGCGCCGCGGCAACGGAGATTTTTGGCTATTCGGCCGAGGAGACGCTGGGGCGCGAAGTGCACGCGCTGCTGGCCCCGCCCGAGTCATCCTACCAGCTCCGGCGGTTGTTCCCGCGCTTCCGGGACCTGGACGAAAAGACGCAGGCCAACCGCACCGAGGAGTTGGAAGCCCGTCGGAAGAACGGCGAAATCCGCTCCTTCGAAGTCTCGCTCTCCTCGGTCGATTGGCGGAACCAGTGGCAGACAATCGCGGTTTTCCGGGACGTCACCTCCCGCAAACGCAATGAAACAATGCTCCGGCAGGCGATCGGGCAGGCCGAGGCGGCCAACAACGCCAAGAGTCATTTCCTGGCCAACATGAGCCATGAAATCCGCACGCCGCTGAACGTAATCCTCGGATTTACGGAATTGCTCGACGACGGCTGCAAGCAAATTACGGAAACCGAACGCCACGAATTCCTGCAAACGATCTACGCCAGCGGACAACAACTCATGATCCTGATCGACGACATCCTGGATCTCTCGAAAATCGAGACGGAGGGGGTGGAGATCGAACGCCAACGGTGCCAGCCGATGCAGGTGCTGGGACATGTGCTTTCGCTGCTTCGGGTCCGGGCCCTGGAAAAGCACATCACGCTGGACTCCGAATGGCCGCAGGGCGCGCCGGAAAGCATCGAAACCGATCCCGACCGGCTGCGACAGTTGCTGATGCACCTGGTGGGCAACGCGATCAAGTTTACGGACATGGGGGGCGTGCGGATCGTGTCCCAAATGGTCGACGAGGGAGGGAAGCAACTCCTCGCCTTCGACATCATCGACTCGGGCATCGGCATCCCGGCGGATCAACTGGAAACGATCTTCGATCCCTTTATCCAGGTCGACAGATCCGATACGCACCGCCGCGGGGGGACCGGTCTGGGATTGCCCATCGCCCGCCGCATCGCTCTGGCCCTCGGCGGCCAATTGACCGTCACCAGCCAACCGGGCAAGGGAAGCACCTTCCGCGCCATGATCGATCCCGGCTCCTTGGAGGGCGTCCGGATCCTGGACGTCCACTCGACGGACTTTATCGTCACTCCCGATCCCGTCATCCCCCACTGCTCCCTGCGGATCGACAACGCCCGGATCCTCTTGATGGAAGACGGAGACACGAATCGGAAGATGCTCACGCGGGTCCTCGAGCGGGCGGGAGCGAAAGTCACGACCGCCGAAGACGGGCATACCGGTGTCGAACTGGCCCTGCGGAAACCCTTCGACGTGATCCTGATGGACATGCAAATGCCCCTGATGGACGGTTATACGGCCGCGGCCCTGTTACGCGCCCAGGGCGCAACCCTGCCGATCGTCGCCTTGACCGCCCATGCCCTCAAGGGCGACAAAGAAAAATGTCTTCAGGCGGGTTGCTCGGACTATTTGAGCAAGCCGGTCAACGTCGAGAAGCTGTTACACGCCGTGGTGGAAGCCCTGAATAGGGACAAGCCCTCCAGGCCCTCCCGGCAGGAAACGTCGCCTCCGCCGGAGGCCGATCTCTTGACCTCCACGCTCTCGCTAGACGATCCGGAGTTGTGCGAAGTAGTCACCGATTTCGTCGGGCAATTGGAGGGCAGATGGGACGCGATGCACGCCGCCTGGCAAGAAGGCCAGTGGGAAAAACTGGCTGAATTGGCCCACTGGTTGAAAGGAGCCGGCGGAACAATGGGATTCCCGGCCTTCACCGAACCGGCCAGCCGGTTGCAACAGCAGGCCCGGGAGCGGGAAAACGAAGGAATCGATCGGCTGCTCGACGAACTCCGGGCGATCATCCATCGCATCGTCTCCCCCTCGACATCCCAACCAACGGCCCCTTGATTTCTGATTGGGATCAGAACGTTAATCTCCCGCCGCTGACCGGCGACCCCTCCGCAGAAGCACGAACACGCCGGCCGTCACCAACAGCAAAACGGTGGAAGGTTCCGGCACCAAGGCAAACGCCTCGTCGCTCAAGAGAAACAAGGCGGAATCCACGGCCCGGTTCACCCGGTCGTCCCGGGTCGCGGCATCGACCGGGTTGAAGTACGTGAAGTAATCGGTGAAGACTCCCTGGTAAAGCTCCTCGGTAAAGGCGTAGGCTCCGAACTCATCGTAGAGGCTGTCGGTCAACGTACCGTAGGAATCGTAGTGCAGCCGCCCCACGCCGATCCCGGACTCCTGGCTCATCTGGTCGGCCAAGGCGTCGAACTTTCCCCGTTCGGCCGTAGGCAACGGATCATTACGGAACTCCGTGGGAGAGAGCCAGGGATCGATGATCGTCTGCGCCCCGCTGTGAAAATCGATGGCCCCCAGCAGGTGATCGAACTTCTCGGAATCGTGAAGCATCGTCCAGAATTGGGAGGCCTCCGGCGCGGAGAGGACTTCCGGCCCGGCGTAGGTCTCGCTTCCCGGCGAGGCGTTGTTTTTCTCCCAACTATGCGGGAAATTCCGGTTAAGATCGACGCCTTGCAGGTTCGTCCGCTGGCTGCTGCCGCCGCCCTCGACGACGATCCGTCCGTCGGGATTCATGTTCGGCACGATCCACACCTCGCGCTCCGCCAGGATGTCGGTAAATTCCTGAGCGCCGCTGCGATAACCTTCCACAAGGCGCTCCGCCAATTGATACGCCGCCTGCGAAGCAATCACTTCCCGCGCGTGAATCCCACCGGTGAAAAGGAACTCCGGCTTGGTCGGATCGTTGACGCCGGGTTGGAGCGAGATGTTCAGGGCCAGAAGAGGACGCCCCTGGTAGCTCGCGCCGTACTGAACTAATTCCACCAGGTCCGGATTGCCGTCGGCAAACTGATGCGCCCAGGCAGTGAGCTGGTCAAACGATTGATAAATCCCTACGCTCTGGAACGTGGCGGCAGAGACGGACGCCGCCAGCGGCGCGCAGACCGCCGCCACGAGGAAAAGTCTTCGCATGGTTGCCGCTCCGATCCGCTGCCTCCGTCATCATGGATTCAAGTCGAGGAAAAGGAAGTTTATTCAGCATAACCGAAAATGGCCGAAAAATCAAGCATCCCCCGGCAGCGGGTGCAGAAACAGTTATAGGCGGCTGGCCCCAAGAACGCGAAATAGCCGGCTTCTACTGACCTTCAGAAAACGAACGTCCCATTAAATAAAACACCCCGCGACGGCGGTCGCGGGGGTAGAATGGGGTCTTCTTTTACTCCCGGGACCGCCGTCCCGGATCGTTCAGAAAACATCATTCACCTAAGCATCAATAAGCAACTTCGACAATCCAAGGATTCAAGTGCCGGGGCCAATCTTTCGAATCGTCGGGGGCCTCTTCAGAGGGCGTTTTCTCCGGTCTCCCCGGTCCGGATCCGCACCGCCTCGGAGAGATCAAAGACGAATACTTTTCCGTCGCCGACCTGGCCGGTCCGCGCCGTCCGGGCGACGGTCTCGATGACCATCGGGGCGTCTCGATCGGAAACGACGGCCTCGATTTTCACCTTGGGGATGAAATCGACGGTGTATTCCGTGCCGCGATACATTTCGGCGTGGCCCTTCTGCCGGCCGAAACCCCGGACCTCCGTGATCGTCATCCCGTGGATGCCCTGCTGGCTGAGCGCCGTCTTGACGTCCTCCAGCTTGAAATGTCGAATTATGGCTTCTATTTTCTTCATCCCGCGTCACTCCTTCTTTTATCCCTCGGGCGTGGTGGCAAAGACGAAACCGTGGTAGGCCGAATTGCCGTGTTCGCCGAAGTCCAGACCTTCCCATTCTTCCTCCGGCGAGACGCGTAGGCCCACCGTGTACTTCAACAGTAAAAAGAGGACCAGTCCGGCGGCGACGCACCAGCCGAAAACCGCTAGGACGCCCACCGCCTGGTTGATCAACTGCTGTAGGCCGCCTCCGTAAAAGAGGCCGGGCAAAGGCGCCAGGTTGCCGTCGGCGATGGAAAACAAGCCCAACGAGAGCGTCCCCCACGCGCCGCAGACCCCGTGCACCGACACGGCGCCGACCGGATCGTCGATCTTCAGGATCCGCTCGATAAACAGCACGGAGAGGACCACCAGCACGCCGCCGACCGCGCCGATGGCCAACGCGCCGGGGATCGACACCCACATGCAGGGCGCCGTAATCGCCACCAGGCCGGCCAATGCGCCGTTCAGCGCCATGCCGGAATCCCATTTCTTGAAGATAATCTTCGACGTCGCCAACGCGGCGATGGCGCCGATGGCCGCCGCACTGTTCGTCGTGCAGACGATGTGCGAAATGTCGTTGCTTAAGGCCCCCATCGTGCTGCCGGGATTGAAACCGAACCAGCCCAGCCAGAGGATGAACACTCCCAAGGCCGCCAAGGGAATGTTATGTCCCGGAATGGCCCGGGCATTCCCTTCCGCGGTGTATTTTCCCAACCGGGGGCCGAGCACGAAGGCCCCGACCAGGGCCAGCCACCCGCCGCAACTATGCACCACCGTCGATCCGGCGAAGTCCCACATCCCCGAGCCGCCGAACTGCGCGAGCCACCCTCCCCCCCAAATCCAATGGCCGGAAATCGGATAGATCAGCGCCGAGATGGCGATGCTGTAAAGCATGTACGAGGTGAATTTGGTCCGTTCCGCCATCGCTCCGGAGACGATCGTCGCCGCCGTGGCGCAGAACACGAGTTGAAAGAAGAATTTGCACTCCAGGGGAACGGAGGTCCAGGAAATCGGATCGAAGTTGGTGGTCGCCTTCACCGTGCCGTCGTCCTGGGCAATCTCGACCTTCTGTTGGTCGAGAAAGAATCCGCTGTCGCCGACGAAGGCGTTGCCGATGCTGAACATCAAACCGAAGCCGATTACCCAGAAGGCGATGCTCCCGAAACAAAAATCCAGCAGGTTTTTCATGAGGATGTTCACGGCGTTCTTCGCCCGGGTAAAACCGGTCTCCACCAGGGCGAATCCCGCCTGCATCCACATCACGAGGAAGGCGGCCGCCAGCGTCCACACCGTGTCCAGCGCAATCGCCTTCTCGTCGATCTTCTGCTGGAGTTCCAGCAGCGTCGGAACTCCCGCGGCCGGCGCGTCCGAAGCCGCCGGCGTCGTCCCGGGAGTTTCTTCGGCGTAGCCGCACGGTGCGCCGACAAGAACTAGCAGATGGCCCAACAGAAGCAACACGAAAATGCACCCCAGACCTCGATTCATCATGCCTTTCACCTGAATTGGATCATGAAGGACCGAAATATTCAGCCCCGGCACTTCCGCCGGGCGACTGAAGGAAAACGTCCTGCTCCCGGCATATTCGCCGGGATGAAAAGTTTCTGAAACCGCAAAGCACATGCCAGACCACTCCAAGAATCGAGTGCGCCCCTTGGCGATCCGACAAAAAAATCGGCGACTGTTGTACGAAAGTCGTTAAGACGAAAAGAGATTTGAAGTCGAATAGCATTTCCAAACAAATTGAGTCACCGACCGGGAAATTCGGAAGTTCACACAAAAAAACGGAAATAACGCCCATTTATTATGCAGATACTGCACTGTACGCGAGCAAATCCCTAAAATTTAAAGTGAAATAACATAATCAACAGCGCCACTTCTCCGGAACCGATCCTCCAGCTTGAAATGTCATTTCGCGCGTCCGAGAAGAACACCCCCCCTGTCGGGGACATGCCCCTTCTGCTAAAATTTTCTCCATGATGCAACCATCGTTTCCACAATTTCTCGGAATCTCCTCCGTCAGTGAAGATTCCGCCGACGCGATTCTCTTGCCGCTCCCGTTCGAAGAAACGGTTACCTATGGCCAGGGGACCCGGGGAGGTCCCGCCGCCATCCTGGCGGCCAGCCTGAAATTGGAACTCTTTGAAGAAGAGACCCTCGTCGATTTCGAAACGCAGCCGCAGCTCTGCACGCTCCCGCCGGTGGAATCGACCCCCGGGACGCCTCCGCCCGACTACTTTGCCGCAATCGAAAACGTCCTCCGGTCCCGACGGGGGAAATTCATCGTCGGATTGGGTGGGGAACATTTAGTGACCTACGGCACGGTCCTGGGGCTTACCGACCGGCTCTCCGAACTGACGATCGTTCACCTCGACGCCCACGCCGACCTGATCGACGAACTCGAGGGGAAGTATTGGTCCCACGGAACGGTGCTGCGCCGCCTATGGGAGAAGGGATGCCGGCTGCTCCAGATCGGCATCCGCAGCTTAAGTGCCTCGGAGCACCGATTAGTGCAGAGCGGCCCGCGGATAACGACCTTCTTCGCCCATCAACTTGCCCGCCGCTGGGAAGAATTGATCGAGCAGCTCCGAAACTTGGAGGGGCCGGTGTTTCTCACGCTCGACGTCGACGCTTTGGATCCGTCGATTATTCCCAGTACGGGCACGCCCCAGCCGAACGGACTGACCTGGCCGCAAACCATGGAAATTCTCCGCGCACTGGCCTGCAGCCCGAAGGTCGAGTGGCTCGGCGCCGACGTGGTGGAATTCGTCCCCTCGCCGCATCCACCCGGCTGCGACCTGACGGCTGCCCGCCTAGTCCAAAAAATCCTTGCTTTCCGGCACTGCGGGCAAAAACAAGGCGCCGCCGCCGGCTCGTGAATCGCAGATTCTGAATCCGACCTCAACGCCCCGCGACGGCGGTCACGGAGATGAAAGAATGCCGCATTTTTCCCCCCGCGACCGCCGTTGCGGGGCGTTAGATGAGGAAATCTGAACATTTTACTCCCCAATCGAAGGCCGAAGAGCCGCATGCCGCCCGGCGAGCCGGGACGGGAATAAGCTATATTTCTATGAGGGGGAAAATGATCATGGTCCGTGCTTGTCTCCGAAGCGTGCGTCTCGGTTTTTTCATTCTTGTTTTCATCGCGGGCGACGAAATCCTCCCGAACGGCGGGGCGGTTTGGGGATCAATCTGGGAGTCGTACTCCGCCGTCACGTCAAGACCCGCCGCGGCAGAGGCGTCCGCCGCGCCGACGGCTCGGGACGCGCGGCAGACGTATCCCGTCGATGATCCCCGGCTGCACGCCGAGAGTTTCTTCGGTTTTCCCAGGCGGCTGGACCCGCTGATGGACGAAACTTCCAAGCCGTCGTGGCGGCCGATGATCGAGAACCGGCCGGTGTACGACCGGCCCGATTACACCCCGCCAGATTACGATGCGCCGCACTTCGGCCTCGACGCGGTGCGGAGACCGGCCTACCACGTGCCGCTTTACGTTCTCCCCAGCGACAACAAGCCCCACTACGACATCAAGTACGCACAGGCGCCGGGCATCCTGGCGCCGACGTACAACGCCCCGGTTTACTTGAAACCGGGCTATATTATCCGGCCCTACATCGCCCCGGCCTACGATCACAAGCCGACTTACGAGATGAGCACGATTTTCTACAATCGTCCCGAATACCAGGCCCCGGTGTACAAGCCCCAAGAGTACCTCAAGCCCCGCGAAGTTCCTCCGCCGTATATCAAGCCTGCCGAATAGATTCGCCGCTTCCGGCCGAAGTAGATGCGGCATCTTGCCGCATCCAAGAACAAAACTCGGTTGGTTCCTTCACGCAGGAAGCGGCGAGACGCCGCTTCGCCATTTCATCGCGCTTCGCGGACGGTCCCGTAGAGCGCCAGGAGATTCTCCACGGGAATATTGGCCTGCAGGTTGTGGATCGTGTTGAAGACGAATCCGCCGCCGCGGTTGAAGATTTCGATGCGCCCACGAACTTCCTTCCGGACGTCCTCCGGCGTGCCGAAGGGGAGCGTCTTTTGCGTATCGACGCCGCCGCCCCAGAACGTCAGCCGATCGCCAAACTCGTCCTTGAGCTTCTGCGGATCCATCCCCGCGGCGGAGCACTGCACCGGATTGAGAACGTCGAAGCCGGCCTCGATCATGTCCGGCAAAAAGGAGATCACCGAGCCGCAGGTGTGGATGAACGTCTTCCACGGCGTGTGCTGGTGGATCCAGTCGTTCACGCGGCGGTGATAGGGCTTGAAGAGACTGCGATAGCTCGCCAGGCTGATAAAGGGGCCGTGCTGCGCGCCGAAGTCGGTCCCGGTGACAAACACCACCGAAACCCGGTCGCCCACCGCGTCGTAAATCTTCACCAGATTATCCAGACCGACCTGGCACTGTCGCTCGAAAACGAACTTCACGTAATCGGGCCGGGCGGCGGTGGTCATATACCACTCGGCCACGCCACGGATGCCGCGGGGACGCTTCATCCAGGGACCGGGGACCAGCGCGATGTCGCCGAAGGCCGTTCCGCCGAAGTTCGCCGCAATCGCCCGGTCGGTTTCCCGGTACAACCGCTCCGCCTCGACGGCGTAATACTGCAACAGCCCGTCGGAAACGGGCGTAAACTCCTCGACGTTGTCTTCCGGGTTGAGGCGGTCCTCGTCGATCGGTTCCTGCCGCGGGATCGAGTCGAAGTAAAAGCCCCCACAGGGCATCCGGCCGCTGGGCGGCACGGACTTGTCCCCCTCGGGATACATCAAGATGTCGCCGTTCGGCTCCGGATCGGTGTTAAATCCCCCCGGCACCAGCACCGGCGTGCCGTCGGCCAGCGCCCACGGCTTCCAATCCTTATTCTCGAATCCGAACATGGTGATCGGCGAAGCCAGACTCACCACGTCCACGTCCAGGGCATCCAGCAGGTCCGGGGCAATTTCGCCGAGCATCTGATACGGCTCGACGACCCTCACCGGCGTGCCGGGCGGATCGAGCTTCAGGGCCTGCCGTAGCTTGTATACGCTGGCGACGTGCATCCCCGAAACGGCCGTGCCGCCGAGATCGAGCGGGACGTGATCAGGATCTTGGTGGTTTAAGGCGGCTGCAATACGTTGTCGGCTGTTCATTAGTATTTGTGCATTTCAGGAAAAGAATTCTTCATTGGAATCTTTGGCCCTTTCCTTGTCAAGTAAGAGAGCCATGCTCACCTTGACGAATTTATTCAACGAGAATGAGGAAAACGGTTATTTCGGCGGTCTGCCGTCCACGACGACGACGGTTTGGGACGCCGCCGGGGCCGCGGCCGGATAAAAAACCGGCTGATCGCCGACCGTGGCGCGAAGATAATACTCCAAGTCGTTGCGGACCGCCTCCGGGGGCAGCGTGACCGTGTAAACGGCCCGCGCGACGTGCGCCAGGGGGATCTTCGTGAACTCGCCCGTTCCGAGGGGCCGCCAATACAAGGCGGCGTCCCGGGGCGCCCCGCCGAGAATGATGACCGTCAACTTCAGCGGTTCGCCGGCCTGCAACACCGTGCGCACCGTCGGCACAAACAGCCGCGGTCGGCCCGTGTACGTCTTCAAAGGCTGGGCCTCGGGAGGCAGCGGCCCACCGAGTAATTTCTCCAGCTCTTCCCCGGGCTTGGTCAGGACGACGGGCAGGGTCTGTGTCTGCCAGTTGGCCACGTTGCCCATCTCGCCCGGCGTATGGATCGAATTGAGCAAGTGACGGTGCATTTCTGCAAACGTCCCGACGAGTGCGATCCGCAGCGGCAAGGCCGATTCGCGGGCCAATTTTTTCTGAATTTCCGGATCCTTCTCCGCTTCGACCTGCTCGATGGCCGCATGGTACAGGCCCCAATCGCAGCGGACGTGCGCAATCGACCGCAACAACCGCATGACGTCCAGCCAATACTCGTAACGCTGCCGGTTGCCCGGCCCTTCCACCTTGTCGCCGGCCGCCTCCAATTCATCGACGAACAGGTAGTCTTTGATGACCGTCTCCCACGGCCGGTCGTCGGGACGGATGCTGCCCGGCCCGGTCACCCAATCGGCGGGCCGGGGCAATCGCCCGTCCAGGCGCGAAAAAATCGCGGCAATCTCTACGGCCGCATGAGGGCCGAAGTTGGCTACGGCCCAATCGGCGTAGAAATCGCCGGCAGGCAGGAATCGCGGTTTCTCTTTTGCCGGTGAATTCTGGCTATCTTTTCCCGAGGGAACATTCCAGCTCTGATCCCAAGCGGCCTTCGCCAATGCCGAAACGTTCGGCCCGATGATCTCCGTCCGCCAATGGATGCCCATCAGTCCGGTACAACCGTAGGCCAGCGCGTCGGCCGCGTCCCGGCGCATCCGCCCCGCCCAAAGCTGCGGCATCGTCATCCCCGGATCGTCTTCCATCCAGGGAATGGCCCATTTCGGCCGGCCGTGCACCCGGGCGAATCCCGGTTCCACCGGCGTGTTGCCCACCGTCCGGTTGATGCAGCTCATGGGCATGTCCTTCGGCAGAAATTCATCAAACAATGCCGGCGACTGCGGCGGCCCCAGCACCCAGCCGCAGGTGGCCAGGGTAAACGGCGCCTTCACCTTCTCGGCGGCGGCCAGCGCGGCGCGGAGATCGGCCAGCGTCGCGTCGATCTGCTTCTGCTCGACCTTCTCCCAAGTCCAGCTCTCCGGCGTCCAGAACCAGTAGTAATCCAACGGATGCGTCTGCTTGATCCGCCGGAACATCCCTTCATAGACTTCCTGCACCACGGCCGGATCGGCGGGATTCTTCCCCAACGCCTCTAAACGCTTTTTTACCGGAGTGGGAATCGTCAACGGCGTCTCCGTCCCGATGCAGGTCTTGATCCCCAAGCGTTTGGCATAACGAAACGTATCGCTCAACATGGACCCCACGCGCGTAAACAGCGCGTTGCACTGCTCCGGAGACATTTCCTTCCAGGGATGCGTTCCTCGCATGTAGTCGGCGCCGTAGTCGTCCCGGTCGAACAAATCGGCGGCGCCGAAAGAAAAGGACGCCGTAGGCAACGGCGAGTAGCCCCAGGCCGGCGGCTGACTGTCCGTGGTGAAATGCCGCGCCGGATAACTGGCCTTCACCCGGGCGCCCCGCCCGATCTCGTCGGCCGGGTCGATCCAGACCAGCGGCTCAGGACCGACGTTGTTCTCGGGATAACAGTGCAGGCCGAAAAAGTTCATCCCCATCTTCGGCAGTTGAGTCAGATAGGCCTTGTAATCGTCCGTGTTCCACCAGTCGGGCCCCTCTGGAAAATCGTGGAACGGCTGGATGCCCCGCAGTGCAAAGAGCGGTTTGCCCCGCAGATCGACCTGCGGCAACTCGTCGGGCAAACGCTCGTCGGGCGCCACGTCGCCGTGCAGGTAAAACCGCATCCCCAGCGCCTCGGCCAGCCGGTACGCCCCGTAGAGCGCGCCGATCGGATCGCCCCCCGCGACCAGCACCGCCGGCCGGCCGTCAACGACCAGCGTCTTGACCAGGTACTGCTCGGGCTGTAAACCCTCCACGGCCTTTTTCACCGCGGGATCCGCATCGGCCAGCAGCGAGAGCACGCAGGCCCGCTGTTTCGCGCCGACGACGAACATCTCCCCGGAGGAAGGACTCTTCGCTTCGGTCGTAATGGGAAGCAACCGGCCGGTGCGGAGATAAAAGTAGCGGCGGACCTCCCGGGCGGCAAGCCTTTCCGCATAAGAAGCGTCCGGGGCGCACCGTACCGCCTGTGGGCCTTCCGCCCGGGCCGATGCCGGAGGTACTGTCAATAAGATCCCATAAACCAACAACACAAACCATCGACGATACCTCATCTTGATTGCCTCCTTAAAAATGATTATTTCACGGTGGTCGGTACACGAACTTCGTAAAAAGAGTGAAAATAGCCGGCGACTAACAGCCGCGAGGATTTTCCCCTGTTCCTCGGCGGCTGTTTGTCGCCGGCTACCTGACATTTTTTTCAGACTCAACAAACTCCCGGATGACGGCGTCTAATTCCCGCCGGAGTCGGGAAATAATCTGCTCGAAGGAATAGACGCCCAACAACCGGCTCCCTCGTTTCAGGTGGACGCAGTCCGCTCCGCACCACAGGCCCAGGTCCGCCCGATCGGTCTCGCCCGGCCCGTTAACGCGGCAACCCATCACCGCGATCGTCACGGGATACTCGGCCGCGTAACGGGTCGCCTCGCGAACCCGCTCCGCCAGTTCGCAGAACCGGTCGTTCTCCACCCGCGAGCAACTCGGACAACTGATGATTTCCAGGCCCCTCTTTCCCGTCGCGGTCGCTTCCGGCCGATCGGCCAGGAACCGTCCGGCCGCCACGTCGGCGACGATCTGCAATCCGGCCGCCACCTCCTCGTGCTTCCGCGTTACGGGTACCGTCAGCGAGACCCGAAGCGTGTCGCCGATGCCCTCCCGCAGCAGCGGTTCGAACGCCCGCCGCGTCTTGAGGATCCCCTCCGGGGGCATTCCCGCCTCGGTCACGCCGAGGTGCAGCGGTACGTCGGGGCGCCGGGCGGCGAAACGGTGGTTCAACTCTACCACCCGATCCGGATCGGAATCCTTCAGCGAAACCACGTACCGCGTGAATCCGAGCCGGTCGAGCAGCTCGCAATGCTCCCACGCGCTTTCCAGCATCGGCGTCAGGGGATCGTCGGCGGGAAATTTGTCTTTTTTTTCCGGGTCAATCGAGCCGCAATTCACGCCCACCCGCAGAGCGCAGTCGTTCGCTCCGGCCACGTCGGCCAGAAAACGCACCTTCTCCCGCCAGGACCGCGAAGGCTCGTGATGAAAAAGATGGCCTGGGTTGTAGCGGATCTTTTCCACCCAGGGCGCCACCTCCGCCGCTACCCGGTAGTTTTCCTGCAAATCGACGGAGAGATTAGCGCCGGTTTGGGCGCGGATTTCTTGAAGGGCCTCGGCCTCCCGGCGGTTATCGACCGCCAACCGCACCACGCCCGCCCCCGCCGCCGTAAGCTGTTCGATTTGCCGGACCGTTGTCGCCACGTCGCTCGTCTTCGTCGCGCACATGCTCTGGATCACGATCGGCTGCCCGTTGCCGATTGTGAGCGTTCCAACGCGAACTGGACGAGTAGGATAACGAGGAAGCACTTCTGCTGATCCGTGAATGATGGCAAACCTCTTTCCAGCGAGCCGGGCCGTCCTTGGCCCTGGCTTCGTAATGCTTGGAAAACCGTAAAACGTATTCAGGCAATAAGTTCTAATTTCAGATCATTTTAGTCGAATTCCGGGACAATCGCAGCCTCTGGAAATTTAAACTGGAGAAACTACAGCGAGTTTGCCGATAAATTCGCCGCATCCGACTCGATTTTCGGCTTTTCATGGATTAATTCCGATGAACCGGGCAGTGATTTGCGAGTGGAACGCATTTCATAAGTATATGCATAACAGGATGTTGCGATACTGGCTGGGACTTCTTTTCTTGCCGCTGGGCGGTTGCGCCTTCTTTCCAAAGGCATACCGTCAGCCGCAGTTCCACAATCCCTTCCCGCAGCTTTCTACAATCGCAATCGCCCCATTTATTAACCTTTCCGACGATCCGACTCTGGACGGCCGTAAGGTGGCGCTTGCGTATGCTAATGAATTACAGGTGATTCCCGGTTTTGAAGTGGTGCCCGTGGGAATCGTCGAAATGGAGATGAGAAAACAGGGGAATCAACTAACAGGACCGGAAGATGCCCGGCGTCTTGCGCAGGCCCTTCATGTCGACGCAATCGTAATCGGCAGCATCACGGACTATTCCTCCTATTACCCCCCTCGAATGGCATTGGAAGTCCTATGGTATGCCGCCAATCCCGGCTACCATCCCATCCCGCCGGGGTATGGTCTGCCTTGGGGAACTTTAGCGGAAAAAGAGATTCCCGCACCGCTGGTCCTCGAGGCCGAGATGGCGTTGGCCAAGGCCCAACTGAAAACACAAACACCCAAGCCGACGGCGGACATGTCGCCTCCCAAGTCGCTCAGTCCCAACGGTCCGGCAAGCCTGGATTCCACGCCGAAGGCGCCGAACGCGCCCAATCAGCCGGTCGCTCTCAACGGCACCGCGGAATCCGAAGGCGGAGTGCAACCGATGCAATATATCGCTCCCATCGATGCAACCGGGACGTTGGGAACAACTTCGCCAAACGGAACAGGCTTCCCGCCCGATTGGCCCGACCCAAAAGGATTTGTTCCGCCAGGCCCCCGGACCACGCCTCCGCCGTTGGTGCCCACCAACGCCCCAGTGTTGGAGCACGTAAGGACTTACAACGGCAACGACATGGAATTCACCACCGCGCTGAGCAGTTACTACGACTTCCGCGACGACGCCCGATCCGGGGGATGGCAAAGCTACCTCCAACGGAGCGACGATTTTATCCGCTTCTGCTGCCACATGCACATCGCCGAAATGCTCTCCGCGCGGGGCGGGGCCGGAGAATCCCGAGTGACGTGGCGGTGGCCCATCATCCGATAACAGTTTAAGGAGCGGGAAAGGGAAAAATCGCCTTTTTGCCATGACAAGGAGAGTGCCCTCGTGAGCCGAGACATTAACGTTTTAGCGCTGGTCAAAGGAGTGGAGCGGTACGTATTTTTGTACGACGACGAGAGCCGCGCCGAAACGCTGCGGACCCTGGGGCGCTACGCCTCGAATCCGGAACTCAGCTTCAGTTGGTACGACGCCGCCGTCCTCAGCCAAAAAATCCGCCACGAGGCCCAGAAGTATTCCTACTCCACGCGGTTCGAAATCCCCATGAATGCCGAACCGGATGAATCATAAGCCGCTTGCGGTTTCGCAAAGGACGAATGACAAAGCTCGAATGACGAAAGAATGACAAATGCCTAAATTTGCAATTTGCAATTTGCAATTTGCAATTTGAAATTCAGATCCCATGCAAGAGGCCATCGAGCGTTTTCTGCAATACCTTCAGGTGGAACGCAACGCTTCGCCCCTGACGCTGAAAAGTTATCGCGAAGATCTCTCGGCCCTGGTCTCCTATCTGTCCGAATCCTCTTCCGGCCGCCTCCCGGACCCAGGCGCCGTCGGCGTCCAGCAGTTGCGCGGATACGTCGCCGACCTGCACGCGAGGGGCTACTCCAAGGCGACGACCGCCCGGCGGCTGGCCTCGCTAAGGAGCTTCTTCCGCTTTGGGCAGCGCGAAGGCTGGGTCGACGCCAATCCGGCCAAGCCCCTGCGCAATCCGCGGAAAAGCCGACCTCTGCCGCACTTCCTCTCCACCGAGGCCGTCGGCCAATTATTGGAATCGCCGCCGGGCGACGCGCCGATGGGGCTCCGCGATCGGGCGATCCTGGAGACGATGTACTCGGCCGGCCTGCGGGTCAGCGAGGTGGTGGGACTGGACGACGGCGACCTGGACTTCTCGGCCGAGGTCCTCCGCGTCCGCGGCAAGGGCCGGCGCGAACGCCTCTCGCCAATCGGCTCTTATGCCCTGAAGGCCCTGCGGCGCTGGCTCCGCACCCGCAAGCTGAACACGAAGATCCCCCCCGGTCCCGCCGCCCCGGTGTTTGTCAACAAGTTCGGCCGCCGCCTGACCACTCGCAGCGTCGGCCGCATGCTGGAAAAATACCTCCAACAAACCGGGCTGGACGCCCGCACCTCGCCCCACACGCTCCGCCACAGCTTCGCCACCCACCTGCTGGACCGCGGCGCCGACATCCGCAGCGTCCAGGAACTCCTCGGCCACAAGAGCCTGGTGACCACCCAAATCTACACCCACGTCAGCACCGCCTCGCTCCGGGCCGCCTACGAAAAGGCCCATCCCCGGGCGAAGGGATCAAGGATCAGGAATTAATTTTTTTTAGAAAATCCCCCAGGAACGTGGGACAGGCAGGCAACCTGTTCCTGATTAGGTTTTCTCGTCGTTCAATTTGCAATTTGAAATTTGAAATGGACAATTAGGAACGGCGATCCGGGAAGAGGCGAGACGACTCTTCTACTTGGGCCGGACACCTCTTCTCCGTCAGACCAATCCCTTCCGCACCGCCCAGACGGCGGCCTGGGTGCGGTCGCTGACGGCGATCTTGCGGAGGATGTTCTGCACGTGCTCCTTGACGGTCTCGACGCTGATCTCCAGCGAGCGGCCGATCTCCTTGTTGCTCAGGCCCAACGCCACGTGCCGGAGCACCTGCGTTTCACGCTGCGTCAGCGGCACATCGTCGTCGTCGACCGTCTGGCGAACCTTCATCGCGCTGGCGATCTTTTTCAGCTCGCCGGCCCGGCTGGGCGACTCGCCCTTGGCCGCAGAGGTGATCGTCTCGATGATCGCGTCCCGCGTGGAGCCTTTGAGCACGTAATCGCAGGCGCCCAGCGCCACGGCCCGGGCGATGTAGGTGGGATTGTCGTAGGTGGAGAGCATCACCACCTTGCATTCCGGCGTCTTCTGCCGCAGTTTTTCCAGCGTGGCCAGGCCGTCGCCGTCGTCCATGCGGATATCCAGCAGAATCACGTCCGGTTTCTCTTTCAAGGCGATCCTCAAGGCGTCCTTGCCGTTGGCCGCTTCGCCGACGACCTGAATGTCCGTCCCCTGCAAGAGCGTATTCAGACCGATCCGGATCACTTCATGGTCGTCACAAATCAGTAAACGAATGGGCATCGGGGCCTCCTCTCGAAATGAAAAATAATTTTTAGGTTTCGCGGTTCGAAGGTCGTTGGCCGTTGACGCGCCCAACGATGGACACCTTACAGTACCCCCCGAAGGTTTTTCCCTCAAAGGTTGGTCGCTTTCAATGGGGGTTTTCTTAATCCTAGCCCACTAGGGAGCAGGATGAAATACCCCAAGGAAACGAATTCACCCCCCCGATACAGCGGGATAAGTCCTGGTTTTTTAGCTATTGGTGGGGTCAAGATCGAGTTGACTTCGCTCCCCTGTAACGTAGATATTTTGCGACGGACCTTCCTACAGGGTGATATTATGAAACCATTGGCGACGCTTCTATTGGTGGACGACGACCGGCAGGTTTTGGCCTCGATGGCCGACTGGCTCCGCGAGCAAGGGTATGCCGTCGACACGGCCGTGAGCCTGTCCGAAGGCAAGGACGCCGTGAACCGGAAAAACTACGACGTCGTTCTGGCCGACATCCGCCTGGGCGCCGACGACGGCTTCGAGCTGTTAGCCCACTGCCGCAAGAATCACCCCGACACGGCGGTGATCATGCTCACCGGCTACGGCACCGTGGAATGGGCCGTCGAAGCGATCCGCCACGGGGCCTCCGATTTCCTCACCAAGCCGCTGATGGACGAAGAGCTTCTCATGTCGATCGAGCGGACCGTCAACCAGCGGAAGGTGATCGAGGAAAACAAGACGCTCAAGGCGCAGTTGGACGAACGGTACGGCATGGAGAACATCATCGGCCACGACCACCGGATGCTGAAAATCTTCGACGTCGTCGACGCCGTGGCCGAGACCCGATCCACGGTGCTGATTACCGGCGAGAGCGGCACCGGCAAGTCGCTGATCGCCCGGGCGATCCACCGCCGCAGCAGCCGCCGCGACCAGCCGTTCGTCGAGGTGGCCTGCGGCGCCCTGCCCGAGACGCTGCTGGAGAGCGAGCTGTTCGGCCACGCGGCGGGAGCCTTCACCGGCGCGGTGGGCGAGAAGATGGGAAAATTCATGCAGGCCGACGGCGGCACCATCTTCCTCGACGAGGTCGCCACCGCCAGCCCCAGCATGCAGGTCAAACTCCTCCGCGTGCTCCAGGATCTCGAGTTCGAGCAGGTCGGCGGCAACAAGACTTTCAAGGTCGATACCCGGATCATCCTGGCCACCAACGAAGACCTCGGCAAGGCGGTGGCCGAAGGCCGGTTCCGCCAGGACCTGTTCTACCGGATCAACGTGATCAACGTCGAACTGCCGCCGATCCGCGAGCGGATCGGCGACATCCCGCTCTTGGCCCAGCACTTCCTGGCCCAGGTCTGCGCGGAGTCGGGCAAGACGGTCCACGGCTTTACCGAAGAGGCGATGCAGGCCCTACAGCGCTACCGCTGGCCGGGCAACGTCCGCGAGCTGCAAAACGCCATCGAACGCGCCGTGCTGCTGGGCAAGAGCGGCATGATCGGCGCCGAAGACCTCCCGGCGAGCGTGACTACCGGCGGCGGACTCTCGGTCGAGCACATCGCCAACCAGTCGCTCAAGCAGGCCCTCTCCGCCCCCGAGCGGCAACTGATCCTCGACGTCCTCGAGGCCCACAATTGGAACCGCCAGCAGACCGCCGCCGCCCTGGGCATCAACCGCACCACCCTCTACAAAAAAATGAAACGCCTGGGGCTGGAAGAAGTCTCCGTCGCCCTGGGACGGTAATTCCGATTCTCCAGGAGGACAGACATTCTTGTCTGTCAACGATGTGGATAATACCTGTCCAACAGGCAATAATGCCTGTTCTCCTGCTCTGTTGCGGAGGACAGACATTCTTGTCTGTCACCCATTCTTGTCTGTCATGCTTGTCCGCCAATTCAAACATCCACTTGTTGAAATCCAAAATCACACGAAATCAGGATTGAAAAACCACCCGTCATATTCACTCCCTTCAACAACCAATCCTTCTTTCACCGGATTTTCATACATATACTTCAATTTCTCTTCGTACTCTTCACCATTCCGTAGGACGCGATCCCAAGACTCTTCCTGCCAAATCTGCCCTTTGGTATCTCGACGTTGATTTAACAGTCGAGCGCTCGCGCCTTTGATACCTTTCATTATGCGGGACAGATCGAAATTCCCCAGCGGCTTGAGGATCAAATGCACGTGGTCGGGCATCACTGTCGCAGCCGCCAATTCGTAGAACCGGCCGTGACCCGATTTCACGTGTTCCAAGACAACCCCCCGTTCGTTTAGCGAAAGCACTCCAGCGGCAAGATGGAATGTGACGTAGTAGGTAGAACCTGACAAGATCCAGTGGGGTAGATGCCGGCGAGTGATTCTCAATCGGGGTTCTTGCATAACTCTTGACGGGCAGGAATGCCTGCCCTCCTGGATCTTGAGGAGGACAGGCATTCCTGCCTGTCACACCTGTTTTTATCTGTACCCTTGTTTTTGTTTGCCGACTCCCAGGGCGTTTTACTCCATTTGGATGCAATTGTCGATAGTTTAAACTGGACAGGCAGGAATGCCTGTCCTCCTGTTACGGTCTTATTTCATCAGTTACTCTGATTTGCTACAATGCCCTTGAATTTTTAACATTTCCCCTTTCCATCCTATGCCCCGACTCCACCGCCTCTGCACGTTTCTCGAACAGTTCGCCCCGCCGGCGTTGGCGGCGGAGTGGGATAATGTGGGGTTGCTGTTGGGCGACCGGAGCCGGGAGGTCCGCAGGGTGATGACCTGCCTGACGGTCACGCCCGAGACGGCTGCGGAGGCGATCGACGCGGGGGTGGAGTTGATCGTCACCCACCACCCCCTGCCCTTCCAGGCCGTCCGGCGGATCACCACCGACACGGTGGTCGGGCGTATAATCTTGGACCTGCTCGGCGCCCGGGTGGCGGTCTACAGTCCGCACACGGCGTTCGACTCCGCCTCGCAAGGCATCAACCAGCGGCTGGCCGAAGGTCTGCAACTCCACGGCATTACGCCTCTGATTCCCCATCCAGGAGGACAGACCTTCCTGTCTGTCGGAAAAACGGTAGGCGAAGGCCGTTGGGGTTGGCTGGAAGGAATGTTCACGTTGGCGGAAGTCATCAAGCGGCTGAAACAATTCTTGCGGATCGAGCGATTGCAAGTCGTCGGCGAGCCGCAGCAAGCGGTTCGGACGGTAGCGGTCGCCTGCGGTGCGGCCGGCCAATTCCTTTCCGCCGCCGAGCAGAACGGCTGCGACGCGATGGTTTTGGGCGAGGCCCGGTTCCACACCTGCCTCGAAGCGGAGGCCCTCGGCATCGGCCTCTTGCTGCCGGGCCATTTCGCCAGCGAGCGGTTCGCCGTCGATTGCCTGGCCGACGTATTGCGCGAAAAATTTCCCACGCTCGAAATCTGGGCCAGCCGGAGGGAGCGGGATCCGATTCGGTGGGAATGAAGGAGAAATGACAAATGATAAATGATAAATAACAAAAGAGGGGTGTGAAGTTTGTCATTTAGCATTTGTCATTCGTCATTTAGCATTTCTCCTTCTCCCCCAATCCCCAGCCCCTAGCCCCTCCTCTACAATGGAGATATGGAACTCCGCGTCCTTACCGCCCTGCCGGTATACAACGAGGCGGCCCATCTGGAAGGGGTGTTGGCCGGGGCACTGACCTATTGCCGCGAGGTATTGGTCGTCGACGACGGTTCGACGGACGGCACCGCGGTGCTGCTGGCCGCGCGGAACGACGTGCGACGGATCCGCCACGCGCGGAACCGCGGCTACGGGGCGGCGCTCCGCTCGGCGTTTGCCTTCGCCTGCCGGGAGGGATACGACGTGCTGGTGACAATCGACTGCGACGGCCAGCACCAGCCGCAACTGATTCCCCAATTCGTGACGGAGGCCCGGGCGACGGACATCGTCTCTGGGAGCCGGTACCTGCGGCGGTTCCCCGGCGACAGCGACCCGCCCGAGGAGCGCCGCCGGATCAACGAGAGCATCACCACCGAGTTGAACCGCCGGCTGGGCCTCCATTTGACGGACGCCTTTTGCGGATTCAAGGCCTACCGCACCTCGGCCCTGGAGCGGCTGACGCTTACCGAAGACGGTTACGCCATGCCCTTGGAATTGTGGATCCAGGCCGCGGCGCTGGGATTGAAAATCGTCGAGGCGGCGGTGCCGCTGATTTATTTCAACGAAGCCCGCTCCTTCGGCGGCTCGCTGGACGACGCCGAAACGCGGCTGAAAGTTTATCACAAGGTGATCGCCCGGAGTTGCGCGGCCGCTTTTCCCGACAAGATGACCTCACCTTTGTAGGAGGCGGCTCCTGCCGCCGATGGAATGAAATCGAGCGGCAATCGGCGGCGGGAGCCGCCTCCTACAAATGAAGGAAACCTCCATGCCGTTGTCCCCCCGCCGCCTCCGCATCCCCGAAGAAAACGGCACAATGCTCGTCGAGCCGCCGTTTGCCCAAGCGCCCGACCTGCTGGCGGAGCATCGGCCCGACTTCGACATTGGCGGTCAATCGGCGGCGGCACTGCGGCAAACGGCCCGGGCCGAGTTGCTGGCCGCGGCACGGCGGTACACGGCGGCATATCGTGATGTCGCGTTTTTGCCGAGCGGACGGTCTTTAAAAATCCTCTTGGCCGGGCATCAGCCGCAGATGTTTCATCCGGGCGTGTGGCTGAAGAATTTCGCCCTGGGCCGATTGGCCGAGCGGCACGGCGCCGTGGGGATCAGCCTCATTATCGACAGCGATGTCGCCCGACCGACGGCGTTGCGGACCCCGGGCGGAACGGCAGAAAATCCCGAGGCGGCCTGGATCCCTTTCGATCGGCCCGACCCGGCGATATCGTACGAGGAGCGGCGGCTGGAAGACGCCGACTTGTTTGCGTCGTTCGCCGAGCGGGTTCGGCAGCGGCTCGAACCGTTGGTCGCTCATCCGCTGCTGACTTCATATTGGCCGATCGTCCAGGAACGTCTTCGGGCGACGGGGCACTGGGGCGCCGCGGTGGCCCAGGCGCGGCACCGGCTCGAAGCGGCCTGGGGCCTGCATACCTTGGAAATCCCCCAAAGTGTCGTCTGCGATCTGCCAGCCTTTCATTTTTTTCTGGCATTCCTGCTGGCCGAACTGCCGCGGTTCCTGCCGGTCTACAACGGCGCCGTGACAGAGTACCGGCGGCAGCGGCGGATCCGCAGCAAGGCCCATCCGGTGCCGGACCTGGCCGTCGATGGCGGATGGCACGAGGCCCCGTTTTGGATCTGGACCGCCGACGATCCGCGGCGCCGCCGGCTCTTCGCCCGGCAAACTGCCGGAAAAATTCTTATTTCGGACCGAGCGAAATTCGAGGCCCGGTTACCCGGTAATAATCCCCTGGCCGCCGCCGAACGCCTGGCGGAACTCCGCCGCCGCGGCCTGAGAATCCGCTCCCGGGCCTTAATCACGACCCTTTGGGCCAGGCTTTTCCTGGGCGAGCTGTTCCTCCACGGCATTGGCGGCGGGAATTACGACCAAGTGACCGATCGGATCATCGAGCGATTCTTCCACGTCCCCCCGCCGGCGATGATGATCCTCTCCGCGACGCTGCACTTGCCCGTACCCGAAGGAGGCCGGACATTCTTGTCCGGCTCCTCCAACTTGGAAGAGACAGACAAGAATGTCTGTCCTCCTGGTGTTTTATTGAGAACCACTGGGCAACAGTTGCGGGAGTTGACGTATCATCCCGAGCGGTTCCTGGATGCACCGGCGTCTCCGGAGGTCGAATCACTAGTATCTGAAAAACGCCGCCGGCTCGCCGCGCCGCCGACTTGCGAGAACGCTCGTGCGTGGTGCCACGCTATCCGCGGGATCAACCAGCAACTCCAATCTCATTTGGAGCAAGTCCGCCGCAAGTTGCTCCTCCAACAAACCACCGCAGAGGCCCGGGCGAAGGCCGAAAAAATCCTCCGCTTCCGCGAGTACGCCTTCTGTCTCTACCCCGAAGAAACCCTCCGCCCCTTCCTGGCACGCCTCCTGGCGGAAGTATAGTCGGGAGCGGGTGCCATGCCCACGCTGGCGAGGGCATGTGTTTCTATCTTTTATTTTCCACATGCCCACGCCAGCGTGGGCATGGCACCCATTTGCTAAGATATCAATCACTCTCAGAATAGTTTCTTACTCCAGCGATGAATCCTTCTCAACCGTCAGCCCGGCGCCGCGGAGCTTGGCGCGGAGGGTGACGCGGCTGAGGCCGAGGATTTCGGCGGCGCGGTTCTGCCTGCCGCCGGCCTGGCGCATGGCCCGGGCGATCAGGAGCCGGTCGAAGTACGCCAAGGCCCGACGGTAGAGGTCCATCTCGCCGCCGGCCAGCGCGGCGTCGACGAACTCGGGCAGGCTTTTCCAATCGACCTCGGGCAGCGGCGTCGCCTCGGCCTCCTCCGCCGGTTCCTCCGCGGCCTTCTCGGGATGGAGTTCCAGGGGGAGGAACTCGGGGAGGACGGCGGGGCCGACGGCAACGATCAGTGCCTCGCGGATCACGCTCTGCAATTCCCGGACGTTGCCCGGCCAGTCGTAGTTCTCCAACCGCTCGAGCGCGTCGGGCGAAATGGTCTGGACCGAGGTGCCGAGCTGCCGGTTGTAGCGGAAGAGAAAGTAATGGGCCAATTCGGCGATGTCCTCGCGCCGCCGGCTGAGCGGCGGGAGATGGATCGTCACGCCGCGGAGCCGGTAGTACAGATCTTTGCGGAACCGGCCCTGCTCGATCAGCGCGTCGAGGTCCTGGTTCGTAGCGGCGAGGATCCGCACGTCGGCGGTCAGCGACTCGGCTCCGCCCAGGCGCTCGAACGTCCCGTCTTGCAGCAGGCGGAGAATTTTGGCCTGGGTGCCGGGCGACATGTCGCCCACCTCGTCGAGGAACAGCGTACCGCCGTGGCTCTGCTCAAACTTGCCGATCCGGCGGCGCTCGGCCCCGGTGAAGGCCCCCCGCTCGTAGCCGAACAACTCGCTCTCCAACAGCGTCTCGGGAATCGCCGCGCAGTTGATCGCCAGAAAGGGCCCCTGGCTCCGGCGGCTGTGATGGTAGATCGCCCGGGCCACCAGCTCCTTGCCGGTGCCGCTCTCGCCGAAAATCAGCACGTTCACGTCCTGCGGAGCAACCCGGCCGATCTGCTTGCAGACGGTCTGCATGGCGGCGCCGCTGCCGATCAGCCGGTCGGGCTTATCCTCCGGCAGTTCGCCCTCGTCCAGCAGGGCGGGAACGTGCATCAGCCGGCTGACGGCAAAGGCCTGCTCGACCACGTGCTGAAGCTGTCGGGCGTCCAACGGTTTGACCAGGTAGTCGTAGGCCCCGAGCTTCATCGCCTCGATGGCCGTCTCGGCCGTCCCGTGCCCGGTGATGAAGATCACCAGGCTCTTGGGATCCCGGCGGCGCAGTTCGCGGTACAGGTCCAGCCCCGAGCAGCCGCCGAGCCGGATGTCCAGGAGGATCACATCGGGCGCCTGCTCGGCGGCCAGCCGCAGGCCCTCCTCGGCGGTCTCGGCGCCGAAGACCTGAACGTCATCCCGGTCGAAGACCTGTTTGATGCTGAAGCGGATGTTCGGCTCGTCGTCAATGATCAGGAGTTTGGGCATCGGTGGTCTCCGAACTAAAGGGCAGTTCGACGGTAAACACGGCGCCGCCGCCGCGGCGGTTGGCGGCCTTCAAGTCGCCGCGGTGCTGTTTGACGATCCGGCGGCTGACGGCCAATCCCAAGCCCGTGCCCCGCTGCTTGGTCGTGACGAACGGCTCGAAAATCCGCGCCAGGATCTCCGGGGGGACTCCCGCCCCGGAATCGGAAACGCCCACGCGGCAGGAGCGTTCTCCGGGGGAAGCCTCGACGCTGACCCGCAACTCTCCCCCCTCGGCCATCGCGTCGACGCCATTCAGCAGCAGGTTAACGAACACCTGGTGGAGCAGTTCCGGATCGCCGTCGATGAAGACGGGCAGGTCGGGCACGAACTCGAGTACGACGACTTGTTGCTGTTTCGCCCGCCCCTCGACGAGGTTGACCGCCCGGCGGACCGTCTCGCGGAGGTCGTGTCGGACCCGGCGGAGCGCTGGGGGTCGGGCGAAATCGAGCAGCCCTTGGATTGTGGTTTCCATCCGGGCGACCTCCTCCTGCAATACCCGGAGCTGTTTTTCCGGCAGCGGTTGGCCGGGACGCCGCTGGGCGGCGGTTTGCACGAGCAGTTTCACCGAGGTCAGCGGATTACGCAGCTCGTGGGCCACCCCGGCGGCCAATTCGCCCACGGCGGCCAGCCGCTCCGCGCGGATCGCCTCGCGCCGGCTTTCCTGAAGTTGCTCGACGACCTGGGTAATGTGGCCGGAAACCGCCTCCAACTGCCGTTGAACCCCCGCCAGGTCGTCGGCGGGCAGGATTTCCATCCGGCCGACTTCCGGTTCCAGCTCATCGGAGGCGTCTTGCAGGACCACGCGGATCTGCGAAATCGACCGGTGCAGTCCCCGCGCCACCCAGACGCCGAACAGGATTCCGATCAACGGTCCCGCGGTCAGGAAAACGAGCCGAATCACGTTGAAATATCCTACCCGGCGGCTGCGGGAAGCCGTGGCGCCGGCCAGGAGTTCCTTGTTGTGCTCCAACAGCGTGTTGCACGGCTCGGTGACGGTCTGCGCCAGGAAGGTCAGCTCCCCCGGCTCGAGCTGGAAGCCCCGCCCCAACGCCTCCTCCTTCTTCTTAAAGACTTCGACCTGCGCGACGTACTTCTGAAAGCCCAGCCGGATGGAGAGGATGATGTTTTTTTCTTCTTCCGTAAAGGCGACCTTCCCGGCGTCGGAAAGGTTCTTCTGGAAGAGCGTCTCCAATTTCTCCACCACCGACCAGTTTTCCGGAGTGGGATTCTTCACCGCTTCCAATACCGCCGACTGGAGGCGCCACAACGTATGCTGCATCGCGCCGGCGGCTTGGATGGAACCGACGTTTTCCTGAAGGCTTTTCGCGTACGATTCGTACAGCCAATTGATGTAAAACGTGGTTAGCCCTCCGATCACCACCCACAGCAGCACCACCAGGAACACCGGGGCGACGACCTTCTTCCACATGACGGTCTTCTCCTGGGAGTGATTGGGCCTCGGATGGTTCGTTCCCCTCAACGCCCCGCGACGGCGGTCGCGGGGGTGAAACAAGAACCCCATTGACCCCGCAACCGCCGTCGCGGGGCGCTTGCTACAAATCTCAACAAAAATCCCCTGCCTTGTCGAGGGGCAAAAAATTTACCCTCGGGGAACATTTTATTTCCAAAAACACCTCCCGGTCCGATACTTGGCGTTTGGGATAAAAACATGCCGCATCTGCAACTCATTGCCTAACATAATCTTGTGTCAATCGAGCCGTAGAGAATCACCACTTGGGCGCAACGTTTGCCCTTCTCATTCATCGGTTTCCGGCCGCCCCAGACACCCACCTCCCACATCCCCTTTTACCAAGGAGTCCCTCTCATGCTCGTACTCAGTCGCCGGATTGGGGAGGAGATCGTGGTGCCCAGTTGCGATCTCTCGATCAAGGTCCTGGACGTCGGGACCACGGCGGTCCGGCTGGGAATTGCCGCGCCGGATCAGGTGCCGATCCATCGGAAGGAAGTCTGGGAGCGGATCCGCCGGGAGTCCCGGCCCGCCGCCGAGAATCGGGCCGTTTCCTTGCGCGTCCTGTTGGCCGATCCGAATGAGTATTTACTAATGCAATATCAGGAGCATCTCGCCGCCGAGGGTTTTGAGGTCTTCACGGCCGCCGACGGCCTGGAGTGCCTGGAACAACTGCGGACGCAGACCCCGGACATCCTGATCCTGGAACCGATCATGCCCTGGGGAGGAGGCGACGGGGTTTTGGCCATGATGAAAGCGGAGGCCGACGTCCCGCGGACCCCCGTGCTGATTCTCACCTCGGGAACTCAGCCCGGCGTCCTGTACAACATCAGTTCGTTCGACATCAACGATTTCCAGAAAAAGCCGTTTTCGGCAAAACGCCTGGCCGCCCGGATCCTTCGGATCCTCGACCGGCGTCCCTTGAAGTTCAATCGCGTTTAGTTCCGGCGTCGATGCCCCAACGCCCCGCGACGGCGGTCGCGGGGGACGAAACCAAACCCCTTTTGTCTGACGATCAATAATCGAGCGGCGCTTCCCGGCGCCGTTTGCCCTGAACGATATTTTGGAGGCGATCACTATTATGAATGGTTCGGAAAACCGTCCGGAGCGCAACGTATCCGCGGGGAGTTTCACCGCGCTGGGCGCCCATCTGACCTGGTTGCTCATCGGGCCGGCCCTGTTGTTCGTCCTCCTCTACAGCAACGCCACGGAGGACGCCAGTTGGTGGTCCTGGATCGACATCGGCTTTTTCCTCGTCCTGGGCTGGATCATCGTCGCGCGATGGGTGGACCAACGCTCGGGACAAAGCACCACGGCCGACGGCAGCCCTTCCACCTGGCAGGACTTCCGCCATTTCGTCAAGGTGGTTTTTCCCTCGGCGTTGATCCTTTGGGCCGTCACCAACGTACTGGGGAATTACTTCCTCCTCTGAGCAGACCGGCGCCGACGCCGAGAAAGACGCCGGGGGGCAAAGCCCCCAGGGCGAATGCGGCGTCGGCGGAACTGAAAATACCGAAAATAATGACGAAGACGCGAAAATAATCTATGATTGTAAGTGGAGGAGGCGGACTGTGACGAACACCGGGAAAACGTTCATATTGTACGACTGCAGCCTGTCGCGCCGGGCGATCGGTCGGGTATCCTCGAATCTTCGGGAGATGCTCGACGCGCTCCGCTCGGTAAACGATGCGGTCCTCGAACACCACCTCATGCGCTGCGCCCTGGAGGATTATTTCGAGCTTTACGAATTCCCCAACGACCTGGCCCGCTGGTGCTGGGAGGGCCTGGGCGATCAGGTCCTGGGCGAGCAGCTCGGATTGATCGATCCCTACCGCTACCGCTCGCTGGCCGAATTGCGGACCGACTTGATCAACCTCGTCGAGGACCGGCTCTGGGGATTGAATCGGGTCCCCTGGTGCCGTCCCGGCCGGGAACTGCACTGGGTCGAGTCCACGCTGATCGCCTACGACACCGGCGAGCGCTTCACCACCACGGCCGAGTTGGCCCAGGCCGTCGGGCGGATGTCGCTCCGCTCGCTGTTCTTCCACATCCACGAGGCCCGCCGCCGGCTGGAGGGCGCCACCGACGATTTTTCGGCCTGGCTGGAGGGCATCGACGCCCCCAACGCCCTGATCGCCCGGCTCCGGGCGGTCGACTTTTATTTCCTGAACTTGAACCAGTTGCGCCAGGAATTGCTCCAGATCTTCCAGGATTATTCCCCGACAACGTTGATGAAAACGGCGAGGTAGCGGAATGACATTATTGGATCGCTATGAGGAAGTCGTCGGCGCACAGGAAATCCAACGCCTGCGACGGATGGCCGAAGTGCTCGCCGACAAACGTATCATCCACGTCAATTCCACCCGCAACGGCGGCGGCGTGGCGGAGATCCTCCGTTGGATGATCCCCCTGTTGGGCGAACTGGGAATCGACGCCCGCTGGGAAGTCGTGACCGGCCCGCCGGACTATTACCGTGTGACCAAGACCTTTCATAACGGACTGCAAGGGCAGGAAGTGTCCCTGAAGCAGAGCGATTTTGATCTGCACTCCGAAGTCAATCGCGAAAACGCCCGGCGCTTGAATCTCGAAGCCGAGATCGTGATCGTCCACGATCCCCAGCCGCTGTATCTGCCTCAGTTCACGCCCGAAGGAAAGGTGAAACAGTGGATCTGGCGCTGTCACATCGACTGTTCGCGGCCGCAGCGGTCCGTCTGGAAGTACGTCGAGCAAGGGCTGGCCAAGTACCAGGCGACGATCTTTTCCATGCCCGCCTTCACCCATCCCCTGCAACTGCCGATGTACATCATTCCTCCCTCCATCGATCCGCTTTCCGACAAGAACCGTCCGTTGACGGAGACCGAGCGGCTGGAGGTGCTCCACCGGTTCGCCATCGATCCGGAGCGGCCGCTGCTGGTGCAGATTTCCCGGTTTGACCGGTTCAAGGACCCCCTGGGCGTACTGGAGGCCTACCGGTTGCTCAAGCCGTACCACCCCCAAGTTCAATTGGCTCTGGCGGGGGGGCCTGCCGACGATGACCCCGAGGGGAGCGAGGTGCTCCGCGAAGTGCAGGAACGGGCAGGCGACGATCCTGACGTCAAAATTCTTCTGCTCCCTCCCGATTCCCACTGCGAGATCAACGCCCTGCAACGCTCGGCGATCATCGTACTGCAAAAATCGCTTCGGGAAGGCTTCGGATTGACCGTAACCGAGGCGTTATGGAAGGGAAAACCTGTCATCGGAGGGGCATGCGGGGGAATTGCCCTTCAGGTCCACGACTACCACACCGGATTTCTCGCCCATTCCCCGGCCGGGGCTGCCTATCGGATCCGCTATCTGCTCCGCTATGCCGATAAATGCCACCGGATGGGGGCCAACGGCCGCGAATTCGTACTAGAACACTTTCTTTTAACCCGGCATCTACGCGATTATTTCGCCATGATTTTATGCCTCGATCAACCGGGGTCCTGCCTTTTTGTCCCCTTCGATAAAGAGTAAAATGGCAGGAAGTCTAATCGTTCCTGTTTCCCCTCTTAGGAATGGGGTATGAGAAGGGAGTAGTGCTATGTCTTGGTCCCAACAACGTCTGGAAGAGTGCATCGCCGAGCGCCTGGATGGGGCGACCTTGGTGGTGGTCGCCAATCGCGAGCCCTACATCCACGTGTTCGAGGACGAAGAAATCCGCTGCATGAGGCCCGCCAGCGGGCTGACCACCGCCTTGGATCCCGTCATGCAAGCCTGCGGCGGGGTCTGGGTGGGACACGGCAGCGGCAACGCCGACCGCGTCGTCGTCAACGAGAACGACCGCGTCAACGTGCCCGACGAGGATCCGCGCTACTCGCTGCGCCGCGTCTGGCTGACCAAAAAAGAGGAGCAGGGCTATTATTACGGCTTCTCCAACGAGGCCCTCTGGCCCCTGTGCCACGTGGTCTACAAGCGACCCCGCTTCGACACCGACGATTGGCTGCAATACAAAAGCGTCAATCAGAAATTCGCCGACGCCGTGCTGGAGGAAGTGGGCGATTGTCCCGCGCTGGTCTTCATCCAGGACTACCATTTCGCGCTCCTGCCCCGGATGCTCAAGCAGGTCCGACCCGATCTGGTCGTGGCCCACTTCTGGCACATCCCCTGGCCCAACCGCGAGGTCTTCCGCGTCTGCCCCTGGCAGGAGGAAATCCTCGACGGCCTGCTGGGCAACGACCTGCTCTCGTTCCACATCCAGTACCACTGCAACAATTTCCTGCACACCATCGACCGCACCCTGGAGGCCCGGGTGGACATGGAGCACTTCGCCGTGACCCGCGGCGGACACACCACCATCGTTCGCCCCAATCCGATCAGCATCGATCCCGAGGCAACCGCCTCCCGCCTGCCGATGAACCTCGACCACGTCGAACGCAAGCTGCGGAAAAAATGGGGCCTGAAAGACGAAAAGATCCTCGTGGGCGTCGACCGCGTGGACTACACCAAGGGGATTCCCGAGCGGCTGGCCGCCGTGGACCGTCTGCTGACGCGGCATCCCGAGTGGAAGGAAAAAATCTGTTTCCTCCAGATCGGCGCCCCCAGCCGGATGCACATCCCCAACTACCGCCAACTGAACGATGACCTCCACGCCCAGGTCGACGAGATCAACTGGCGGCACGGGCAAGGCGCCTGGCGGCCGATCGTCTTCCTCAACGAACACCATAATGCCTGGCAGCTCGCCACGCTCTACCGCATCGCCGCGGTCGGCGTGGTCAGTTCCCTGCACGACGGCATGAACCTCGTCTCCAAGGAATTCGTCGCCGCCCGGACCGATCGCCGCGGAGTCCTGGTCCTCTCAAAATTCACCGGCGCCGCCCGGGAACTGACCGACGCCGTGCAGATCAACCCCTACGCCGTCGACGAATTCGCCGAGGCCCTCCACGTCGCCCTCTCCATGCCCGTCGAAGAGCAGGAAAACCGCATCACGCGGATGCAACAGCAACTCGCCGAAAACAACGTCTACTGCTGGGCGGGCAACCTCCTCTCGGAAGCGAGCAAATTGCTCCAGGTGCCCCAATCCGTCGAAGAGCAGATCGCGCAAGCCGTGGAAGAGTTGGTATGAACCGCCCGGCCGAAGCACTGCTGACGGCCCTGCTGGCCGCTCACCGGCAGGGCCGGCGCCTGGCACTGCTGTTCGACTACGACGGCACCCTGACGCCGCTCCAACCGCACCCCGACCTGGCCCGGCTCGATCCTTCCGCCCGTCGCCTGCTGGAACGGCTCGCCCGCCGGCCGCAAATCGCCCTGGGTTTCCTCAGCGGCCGGACCCTCAAGGAACTTCAGACCCTGGTGGCCCTGCCCGAGGCGTACTATGCCGGCACCACCGGCCTGGAACTCGATCTGCGGGGCCAACGCGTGGTCCATCCCGAGGCCCCGAACATTGCTCCCTCGCTGGCGCAACTGGGGCAAAGGCTCCAGCGGATCCTGCCCGCCTACTCCGGCGCCTGGCTGGAAGACAAGCAATGGGGCCTGACCGTCCACTATCGGGCCGTACAACCCGACCGGATCGCCGCCTTGCAGACGGAACTCCAAGACGTCGCGGAATCCTCTCTCGAGCAGTTCCGTTTCATCGAGGGTCCCCGGGCCGTCGAAATCATTCCCCGCCTCGGCTGGAGCAAGGCCACCGCCGTCGACTTCATCCTTGAAGCCCTCCAACAAAATCTCCCCTCTCCCGTTTCGGGAGAGGGGCCGGGGGTGAGGGCGAATACGGATGACATGGTCATTCTCCCCTTCTACGCCGGCGACAGCGTCAACGACGAAGACGCGATGGAAAAGGTCAACTCCCTGGGCGGACTGAGCGTCGGCGTCGGCCCCCAAGCCCCCCCCGCCGCCGCCTATCGCCTTCCCAACCCCGTCGCCCTGCACGACCTCCTGACTCGCTTCGAGAAATCCCTGTGATCCCTCAATCCAACGCCCCGCGATGGCAATCGCGGGGGTAAAATGAGGATACTGCCAATCTGCTCCATAACCCGAAGGATTGCCAGCCGGTAACCTCATGCAAAGCCGCGACCATGGGTCGCGGTTGTCCTCTTCTCGATCATCATTCCTCATGCAACCCGGCGGGTTGCCAGCCGGTAGCCGGTGGTCGAAGACCACCGGAAAGAGATCGCACGAAAATTTTTTCATGCAACCCGGAGGGTTGCCAGAACTGCCCTTTGGCACCCTCCCCGGGTACAAAATTTTTCTCCCCTCATCTTCCCCGGAGGTCTCCGCTCCGACCCCCGGCTACCCTCTGCCATCCCTTCGGGATGTGTTTCGTTTAGGCTTCTTCGATCAACTGCTTTTCTCCAGCCCAGGCGTTCACGCCTGCGGAAAAAGGGCAATAATACCATTATCCTCCTTTTCCCTAAAAATGCTCCAAGGCTTCAGACCGCGGAAAAAGAAAACTTCCCCTCACCCCTCTGGAAAAATCATCGAATCGGCAAAGGTGTCGCGGAAGGCGGGATCGGCCGAGAGATTGACGTGTTCGGTCTGCCGGGCCAGGCGTTCGGCTTCCTCTTGGGCGGCCAGAGATAATGCAGCGGCGGCGGCGCCGGACAGGGCCGTGTTGCCGCGATAGCGGATGCGGTGGTGTTCGATCTCGTGCGGCAGCAGGCCGATCCGCTGGGCGTTGCTGCGGCGGATGAAGTTGCCGAACCCGCCGGCCAGGAACACCTCGTCGAGATCGCCGGGCGCAAGTCCCGAGCGGCGCAAGAGGATCGTGATTCCCGCCCGGATGGCCCCGGTGGCAAGCTGCAGCTCGCGGAGATCGCGTTGCGTCAGGACCAGCGGCCTGCCGGTGGCCGAGTCCTCGGCGTCGGCCAGCAGAAAGGCGACCTTGCCCTCATGGAGAATGATCCGGCGGCCGAGGTCGGGCGGTACGTCGGCCGGAAACTGGTCGGGCGTGAGCAGTTTGCCCAGCGGACTGAGCAGCCCGTGTCGCAGCAGTTCGGCGGCCAGGTCGATCAGCCCGGAGCCGCACAGTCCGCAGGGCGGCGTATCGCCGATGACGTTCAATCGCAGCCGGCCGTCGACGACCACTTTTTCGATGGCCCCGGCGCTGCCGCGCATGCCGCAGGAGATCCGGGCGCCCTCGAAAGCCGGTCCCGCGGCGGTCGAGGCGGCCGTCAGCTTGCCGTCGGCCCAGAGGACGATCTCGCCGTTGGTGCCGATATCGACAAACAGCGTCGGCCCGGGCGTTTCCGTCAGCTCCGAAGCCAGAATGCCTGCCACGATGTCGCCGCCGACGAATCCGCCGATGACGGGAAACACGTAGGCCCGGCCCTCGGGACGGATTCTCAATCCGAGCGGCCCGGCCGGCAGCAGAAGGCGCTCACTGACGGCCGGCGTAAACGGCACTTCGCCCAACCCGCGGGAGTCCAGCCCGCAGAAGAGATGCTGCATGGCCGTGTTGCCCGCCAGGGCGGCGGTCTGGATCGTTTCGGCGGCTACGCCCGACTGACGACAGAGTTCATCGAGCAACTGATTAACCGCCTCCAGGACGGCTTGCTGCAACGTCGTCGGTCCGTCCGCCTGATCCCGGGCAAAGGCAATCCGCGAGAGCACGTCGTCGCCGTAGCGGCTCTGTGGATTGAGCCGCGCCGCAACGGCCAGTTCCGCCCCGGTGGCTGAATCCAACAAGGCGGCGGCCAACGTGGTGGTCCCCAGGTCGACCGCCAACGCAACGTCCCCGGCGGTTCGATCCTCCGGCAAAACCACGACCTTTTGCTCCGTATGCGTGAGGATCTGATGCGCAGTCCCCGTCAGCGATTCAGCGGGGATCTCGATCGTCACCGGGCCGGCGATCACGCCCTGGCAGGCCAGCCGCCAACCCTGCCGCAGTTCCTCGACGGAAAAGATCTGCCGCTCGGCGGGCGTCGGCTCGGCGGGATGCTCGTGCACCAGAACGCGGCACTTGCCGCACAGCCCCTCGCCGCCGCACGGCGTCTCGACGACCAGACCCGCCGCCGCGGCCGCTTCGAGAATCCGCGTGCCCCGCAGCACGTAAAACGTCCTGCCGGAAGGCTGGAATCGGACGGACACTTCGGATTCGCGCATAAGTGTAATGTAGAAGCGGCATCTTGCCGCTTCGGCTATTCTTCCGGCGTTTCTTCCACCATTTGCTTCTGAAACTGCTGAAGGATCTCGATGAACTTGCCGGCCGTGGGCGTAAAGACCTTGCGGAGCCGGTGGATGATGCCGATCGGGCGGCGCAGCTCCGGGGCGATCAGGCGGACGGAAGCCAGCGTGCCGTTGCGGATCTCCGCGCGGACGGTCGGCTCGGGCAAAATGCTGATTCCCGCGCCGATCTGCACCGCCTGCTTGATCGTTTCGATGTTGTCGAATTCCATCGCCATCCGGATGTTTACCGAGCGCTGCCGCAGGTGGCGGTCGATCTCCTTGCGGATGCTCAAATCGCGGTCGAAGCCTACGAAATTCTCCCCTTGCAGGTGTTCCGCGGTGACCGCCTGATGCGCTGTCAGCGGATGGTTCAGCGGGCAAACGACCACCATCCGCTCGCTCCGCAGCGGTATGACTTTCAGATCAGGCGAAGCGACGGGATAGGAAACAATGCCCAGGTCTACCTCGGCATTGAGCACGGCGTCGTAAACCTTGTTCGGACGGAGGTACTCCAGCCGGACCTTGGCCTTTGGGTAACTCCGCATAAACTCCTGCATCACCCGGCTCATGTCGTGCAGGCCCACCGAGTAAATCGCCGCCACTCGGATCGATCCGCTGATCTCCATCCGCAGCGAGCGAACCTGCGCCACCACCGAATCGTACAGCTCGAGGACCTCCCGAAAGCCCTCATAGCAAACCTGGCCCTCGGGCGTCAGCACGAAGGGACGTTTGGTCCGATCCACCAACTGCACGCCGAAATGTTTCTCCAATCGATGCACCGATTGCGTAGCCGCCGATTGGCTGACGTCATTGAGCTGTGCCCCTTGCGAGAAACTCTGGTGAAGGACCACGTCGCAAAAAATATGGAGCGTCTCAATGTTCATAAGGCCACCTTATCATAAGCCAAACTTATCAACAATACCCTATGTATCAGTGGTATGATGGGAATAGACTGATCAGAGATAAGGTGAGGGCTTTGGGAGGGACATTAATAGAAAAATGCCAAAATTTAAGGTGAAATTATCCGTTGAGAGCGTAAAATTTAGAGAAGAGGAGCTTTAATTTCTTGTGGTTCTTCCACACCCCCTGAATTAATGGACGTCCCCGAACTTCTTCAGTTCGGCGCGAAAACCAGCAAACTTCCCCCCTAAGAACGTACCTAACGTCGAGGAAATTCCATGCAGCTAGAAATTCACGGACAACATTTACGGGTCGGCGATCAGATCCAGGAGCATATCCAGCGGCAGATGGATTTTGCGCTAGGACAATTTGAATCCTGGATTTCCGGCGTCGCCGTCCATTTGGAGGACGTCAACGGTCCTCGGGGAGGCGTAGACAAGTGCTGCCGGGTTCTGGTGGGCATCAAACATGGCAAGACGATCAAGGTGGAAGATATCGACGTGGATTTCACCGTCGCTATCAACCGGGTAGCCGACCGGCTCCGCCAGGTCGTGGGCCGGGAGGTGGAGAAACGCCGGGAAAAAAAACCGACTGGAAAGACGTAGAGGTTTCCCCAAAGTGCCCTCTCCCTCCGGGAGAGGGTTAGGGTGAGTTTTTCTTGTGGCCAGCGGCCCTCCCCCCTGCCCCTCTCCCAGTGGGAGAGGGGAATGAGCGGCATTTTGCCCCATTATCTTCGGAAAACGACTGAAAAAGCCCATTTTTTTCATGCGGCTCTTGTTTTTCGGTAGTATTTCCTTAAATTAAAGGATTCTGTATATTTACGATACGTCCAGATACACTGCCTATTAATCAGAGCGGGAGCGTCTGATACATCCAATTTTCTGATTCGATTGAGGCGGGCGCGAGTTGCCCGCCCTTTTTAAAAGAGGAAGACTTCATGCCTCGAAAACTCCAAGTCAACAAGATCAGCAAACGACGGGCAAAACAGAAGATAAAAGTCAAAAAGAAAGACCCTATTTTCGTCGCAGGCGAGCGGCCGCACCCGATGTACGTCGATTACAAAGACGTCGAACTGCTGAAAAAACTGACCAATCGGCAGGGGAAAATCATCAGCCGGCGAAAGAGCGGTTGCACGGCCATCAGCCAACATGCCGTGACCAAGGCGATCAAACGCGCCCGATTCATGGCGCTGATTCCGTACGTGGGCGAGTAGGGGAAAAGGATGGCTTGGGGTTGGCGACAGGGGGATTGGAGAGACGAAAAATCCGTTTTCCCGGTTTTTCCCCCATCTCCCCTGCCGGATCCCCAGTTGCGATTCTCTTCAATAACTCTCGGAGCGGCAAGAGGTTAGCGTATTCGGCGGATCTCTGATTTTCTGCTCTTTACGCAATCTGCTCTTGTCGGCAGAATACCGCCTTCCTGATAGACGGTTTTCGCGGTCCGAACAAGCCGGTCGGTGTTAGCGTAGGACTTAGCGGAATCCAGGGAGGAATGGATGCCCGATTCAATTTCTTGAACGATCCAGTCGGTACGCTGTCTGGCAGGGGAAGACTCCAGGTCATGGACGACCGACGCAACAGCAAGGAGTGCTGAAGTGAGAAAGACCCATCTTTTGGCCGTCACGGCCGCCGGTTTACTGCTCTGGGGAGGGCCTGTTTTTTCCCAGGCTCCCGTTAACCGACCGCCCGGGAATCCCTCCACGGTTCCCGTAGCGGCCCCGGCTTCTGCAGCTTCGATGGGGCCGCGGTTGGCGCTGATCGACGTCAGCCGCATCTTCAAGAAACACTACCGCTTCCAGGCCCTGATCGACCAGATGAAGCAGGACGCCAGTCAGGCCGAGGCCCGGGTGAGAGAGCGGAACAACGCGATCCAGAAAGAGATCGAGGAGCTGCAGTCGTATAAGGTCGGCAGCGCCAAGTACAAAGAGCTGGAGGAAGTCATCGCCAACAAGCGCGCCAAACTCTCGATCGACGTCAACATGCAGCGGAAAGAGTTCATGCAGCGCGAGGCGAAAATCTATCACGATGTTTACCTGGAAATCGAGAAGGTCTTGGACTATTACTGCCAGAATCAGTCCATCGACATGGTCTTGCGGTTCAGCGGCGAGCCGGTCGACGTCAACAATCCCGAGAGCATCGGAATCTGGATCAACCGCCCGGTGGTCTGGTACAACCGGGGATTGGACATCACGGATTACATTTTGTCCATACTAAACCGGGGTAATCCGGCGCCGGCCAACAACACCATCGGCCGGCCGCCGGCCGGACCGAACAGCATTCCCTTCAAGTAAGCGCGGTACACGGAAGGCGCCGGGGACCGCCACGGACGGCGGGGCCCGGTCGGGCCTTACTTTTCATTCACCCCTGTCACGGACGATAGGCTGTCGCGAATGTCATCTTCTCAGCGCAAGCAACAAACGCTGTCTGCTCCGGCGGAGTTCCGCGGCAAAGGATATTGGAGCGGAGCGGCGGTGCGACTGGAGTTTCGGCCCGCTCCGGCCGACACCGGAATCGTATTTGTCCGCCGCGATCTGCCCGGTCAGCCGCGGATTCCCGCCACCGCCGACTATCGCACCGAGACTCCGCTGCGAACCGTCCTTTTCCGGGGCGGAGCCTGTGTGGAGATGGTCGAGCACGTAATGGCGGCGTTGGCGGGCATGCAGATCGACAACTGTGAGATCTGGTCCGATGCGCCGGAGATGCCCGCCGCCGACGGTTCTTGTCTGCCCCTGGTCGAGACGCTGACGGCGGCAGGTCGGGCCGAACAGGACGCGCCGCGGCCACAAAGGGTCGTCCGCCGCGTGGTCCGTTGCGGGAACAGAGAAAGCTGGGTCGAAGCCCGGCCCGAAAACTCGGGCAAAATGGTCCTCGCTTACGAGTTGGACTATGGCAGCGGCAATCCGATCGGGCGGCAATCGTTGGAGATCACCCTCTCGCCGCGATACTTTTGTCGCTCGCTGGCTCCCAGCCGTACCTTTCTCCTCGAAGCCGAAGCCCTGGCGCTCCAGGCCCAAGGATTGGGTCGGCACGTGACCCACCAGGACCTCCTGGTCTTCGGTCCTCAAGGGCCGATCGACAATCCCCTGCGTTTTCCGGATGAGTGCGTCCGTCACAAGATGGTGGACATGGTGGGCGACCTGGCCCTGGCCGGCTGCGATTTGATCGGCCGCTTTGTCGCCTTCCGCAGCGGACATCGGCTCAACGCAGAACTGGTCCGACGGCTTCTGGCCGTGGAGGAACAACACCCGGCCGATCCGCTCCGACGGTGCGCCTGAGACAACGTAGGGCCGTTACAGCAAAACGGCAGGTCGTTGGTCGTCGGTCGTTGGTCGAGTGACAAGAACGACCAACGACCAACGGCTAACGACCAACGAATAACAGAAATGACACCCGCGGAGCCAACGCATGGCGACCTGCATATCACAACTGGCGATGGTTGATCCCCAGGCGGAAATCGACCACGACGTGGAAATCGGACCGTTTTGTCTGGTGGGACCGCTTGTCCGCATCGGCCGGGGAACCCGGCTGGAAAACAACGTCACGATCATGGGCCGGGTCACGCTGGGCCGGTCGAACCACGTTTATCCCGGCGTGGTCCTTGGCGGCGCCCCCCAGGACGTTACGTACCGCGGCCGGGACACGCAAGTCATCATCGGCGACGAGAACATCATCCGCGAAAACGTGACCATCAATCGGGCCTCGGAAAAAGAGGAAGGCGTCACCCGCGTCGGCAACCGTAATTTCCTCATGGCCTGCTGCCACGTGGCCCACGACTGCGTGCTCGGCGACCAGATCATCATCGCCAACAACACGCTCCTGGCGGGACACGTCCACGTGCACGACCACGCCTCGCTGTCGGGTCAAGTGGCCGTTCACCATTTTGCCACCATCGGGAGTTTCAGTTTCGTGGCCGGCTGCAGCGCCGTCCGGCACGACGTTCCTCCCTTCATGCTCGTCGAGGGTTATCCCGCCAAACCGCGGTGCGTCAACGCCGTCGGTCTGAAGCGCAACGACTTTCCCCCAATCGTCATCCAGGCCCTGGCCGAAGCCCATAAACTGATCTACCGCCAAAAAGTCGGCCTGGACAACGCCTGGGAAATCCTCCGCGCCAACGGCCACCTCGTGCCCCAGGTCAACCACCTGCTGAGTTTCATCCAGGGACAGCACGAAGGAGTTCACGGCCGCGGCCGCGAACGCCGGCTGGCCGCGTAGGGACGAGGGGAGAGGGCATAGATTATTGATTCACCATTCCCCATCCCCTATTTCCTATCCCCTACCCATGAGCAAGCTTCGCATCGCCGTCATCGGAGCGGGACGCCTGGGGGGATTTCACGCGCAGAAGCTCGCGGAGCGGCCCGACGTGGAACTGACGGCCGTGGTGGACCCCTTTGCGCCCCACCGCCATCGCGTGGCGGCGGAGTGCGATTGCGAGGCCTCAGCGGAACACCGTTGCCTGCGGGGGCGGATCGACGCCGCCGTGATCGCCACGCCTACGGTGGCCCACTACAGCCTGGCAAAGGAACTGCTCGAGGACGGCGTCCACCTGCTGGTCGAAAAGCCGCTCTGCCACGATTCCGAAGACGCCGACGCCCTGGTTGATCTCGCCCGGCGCAGGCAGCGGGTGCTGCAAGTCGGGCACGTCGAGCGGTTCAATCCCGCCTTTTGCGCCGCCGCCCAGCAGATCGCCGCCCCCAAGTACATCGAGGCCGTCCGAGCGGGCGGCTTCACCTTCCGCTCGACCGACGTGGGCGTGGTGCTGGACCTGATGATCCACGACATCGACCTGGTGCTCTCGCTGGTCAAAAGCCGGGCGCGGCGGATCGACGCCCTGGGCCTTTCGGTGCTCGGGGGCCGCGAGGACGTGGCCAACGCCCGGATCACCTTCGACTGCGGCTGCGTGGCGACCTTGTCGGCCTCCCGGGTGAGCTACGAAAACACGCGGCGGATGAACCTCTGGTCGCTGGAGGGTTTCGCCTCCGTCGATTTCGCCGCCCGGACCACGACGTTGATCCGCCCCAGCCAAACCTTGAAAAACCGCGAGTTCGACGTCGATCAGCTTTCTCCCGAAAGGACCGAGTATTACCGGCAGCACTTCGCCGAAGAGCACCTCCCCCGTGAAATGCTGCAATTCGAGGCCGTGGACGCGATCGCCCTGGAACTTCAGGACTTCGTCGAGGCGATCCGCACCGGCCGGCAGCCGCGTGTCTCCGGCGAGATGGGCCGGGACGCCGTGACGCTGGCGGAGGAAATTCTGGACCGCATCCAAACCCACAATTGGGATTCTACGCTCGAAGGCCCCGTCGGCCCGCTGGCCGTCCACCGCCGCCACATCATCCCCGCCCCCCACTTCCGCTACACCGCCGACGAAGAAGTCGAACGCCGCGAGGCGGGGTGAGGAAAGGGATGAGGGATTTTTTCTGAAAATCCTCTTGAAATTGGGCCAGGGGATCGGGTATCTTCATAAACGATACATTAGTTCACTATAAGGAACCTTTCCCATGACCCCCTCCACCGCCCCCCTGCCCCGCTCTCCCTTGCAAACCATTCGCGCCCTCCGTCAGGTTTTGGCCCGTCAGGGAGCCATCGTCGCCTCCTGGCGGACCTACAACGGCCGCAAACTCGGCCCTTACTATCGGCTGGCCTACCGTGCCGAAGGCCGCCAATGCTCCCTCTACCTGGGAAAATCCAGTCGCCTCGTCCGGCAAGCCCGCCGCCTGTTGGAAAAAATCCAAAAAACGACGAAAACTCAACGTATGTTCCGCAATGCCCAACGTGTCTTCCAAAAATATATGCGCCGCCATCAAGCCCGCTTCCGGATCCAACTCCTCCAAGTCGGTCTGCAACTCCGCGGCTATGCCGTCCGCGGCTGGCGGCGGTGGCGCGCCAGACTGCGTTCCCAAGGCGCTCCGCTTACGGGCGGCGGCATCCTGCGCCAACTCAGTGTGCGTCTCGACCCCCGCTTCCTCCGTTCCAACGCCCCGCCTCACCCCCCAAATAACGGTTCCTCCACCTCGAAATTGCCCGTTTCCCACCCCTGTTGATCAAAAACGACGCGACGATTAAAAGGCCCCTCGAAATCCAAAAGTCATTTATAATTCGATTCCATGGAAAACTACGACGTAGCAGTCATCGGCGGGGGACCGGCGGGATTGATGGGGGCGGAGCGGGCAGCCGCGCGCGGGCGGAGGGTGGTGCTGCTGGAGAAGAACCGGCGGCCGGGGATCAAGATTCTGCTCTCGGGCGGGACGCGCTGCAACCTGACGCACGCGACCGATGCGCGGGGAATCGCCGAGGCGTTCGGTCCGGCGGGGCGGTTCCTCCGGTCGGCGTTGGCCGCCCTGGGACCGCAGGAGATGATCGATCTGTTTACGGCGGAAGGGGCGCCGACGAAGATCGAGCCGGGCGGGAAGGTGTTTCCGGCAAGCGATCGGGCCTCCGACGTGCTGGCCGCGTTGGTCCGCCGCGCCAAGCGGAGCGGCGTCGAGTTGGCCCTGGCCGAGCCGCTGCTGGACCTGGCGCGGGAAGACGGCCGATACCGGTTGACTACCCCGCGGCGGACGATCTCGGCCGAAAAAGTCCTCCTGGCCACGGGCGGAAAGTCCTACCCGGCCTGTGGCACCATCGGCGACGGCTACCGTTTCGCCGCCGCGTTGGGACACACAATCGTCCCGCCGCGTCCCGCCTTGACGCCCATCACTTCGCACGCGGAGTGGGTAACTGCATTGCAGGGCGTTTCGGTGACGGACGCGGTGATCGAGGTGATAGAAACGAATGGTCCCGATCGAACCGCCCTCACCCCCAGCCCCTCTCCCGGAACGGGAGAGGGGAGGAAAAGGTTAAAAAGTCGGGGAGCGCTGTTGTTTACGCATTTCGGCGTGTCGGGTCCGGCGGTGCTGGACGTGAGCCGGGAGGTCAGCGGCCACGAGCAGCCGAGCGACCTCCTGTTGCGTTGCGATCTCCTGCCGGAACTGACGGAAGAAGAAATCCTGGACTCCTGGGCCGATGCGTCCGCCACGACCGGGCGGCGGCAGGTGGCCGGGCTGGTGGATTCGCGCCTGCCTCGGCGGTTGGCGGAGGCGATCGTCGCGCAGTCGGGACTGCCGGGAGATCTGACGGCGGCCGAGTTTTCCAAACGGGATCGCCGCCAAATGGCCCGGCGGATCAAGCGTTTTGACGTGCCCGTGGCGGGCACGATGGGATTCCGGAAGGCCGAGGTGACCGCCGGCGGGGTTACGCTGGAGGAAGTGGACGGGCGGACGATGCAAAGCCGGGTTGCACCGAATTTGTATCTCGCCGGCGAACTGCTCGACCTGGACGGTCCGATCGGCGGCTATAACTTTCAAGCCGCCTTCAGCACCGGCCGGCTGGCGGGCGAGAGCGTATAGCGCTTTGTTCAGGCCAGGGGGACCACTTCGATGCCGGCCAGTTGGCAGTAGGCCTTCAACAAGTGGTCGTGTTTGCCGAGGACAAACAACTGGTGGAAGCCTTTGCAATCGCGGGTGTCGGCCACGCCGTCCAAGGCCAGTTCGACCGAGGTGCGGCAGCCGCCGGCCGGCGGGGTGTCGATGTTGGCCAGGACCTTGCCCGTGCCGAGGATCATCTTCGTAGGTCCTTCGAACTGCATGACCGTGACCGGCTCGCCGATCGGCCAGAGGACCTGCGGCGAAACGCCGATGTCCGACTCGCTGTGGCTGCGGAGAATCTGCGGCTCGGGGGGCTGATCGAAGCCGCGGAGCCGGGTGGGCGCGCTGCAGTGGGCGCCCATGAAGGTGTTTTGCACCGTGTTGGGAGCGGGATCCTGCTGGAAACCCGGCCGACCCAACAGCAGACTGCACAGCCGGAGCGTGATCACGGCGTTCAGATCGCATTCGCAACAGCCGACGGAACCTTCGTCGTTGAGCATCTGCCAGGCCATGCAGGGCGGACAGGGGATCAACCGATCGGAGACCAGGCCCAGGCAATTCAGGGAGATCCCGTGGCAGTTCTCCGCGGCCAGGATCTTTTTCGCCACGAAGTAATTCTTGGCGGCGTTGGTGATATCTTGCGGCTTCGGCTCGACGATCTTTTTGGCCTGTTTTTTCAAGGCGTCGGCCATGGCGCGGACCTCGGCGGTGGTTTCCGTCCTGGAAAGTTCCTCGGCCCAGCGCTTCAAGGGGATGAAGTGCAGCGTGGTGCCCAGCAGGTCGAGGACGCGGTCCTCGGTCTTGTCGCCGTTGATGATGCACAACCGGGTGTTTTTCATCGCGTGCATCGTGTGGAACATCCGCAAGGCGGTGCGAAGCCAATCGATGTCCTGGGTGGCGGCCACGAAGGTCCGCTTGGCGGAGCGCGTCTTTTGCAGATGGCCGGTGAAGGACGTGCCCATGGGACTGAAAACGACGGCCGGCAGATCGCCCTTTTCGGCGACAAAGTAATTCGCCTCGGGCCAATAATCGGGTCCCAGGCTGCCGACGGTGACGAGGATTCCGTCGGGCGGCGACTGCTTACATTCGGCCAACAATTTTTTAACGCCGTTGCGGTCGGGGATCGGCTTGGCGGTCACTTGCAGATCAATTCCCAGATTTTTGGCGGCGTCGGTCATGATCTTGATGAGTTCCGCCTCACGCTCCCGGGGATGGTAGGCCGCGCCGGGCCAGCCCATCCAATACCGATCCTGATTGGGCCGGAGAAAGACGGCCCGGACCCGCGGCGGGGCGGGCGGCGAAGCCGTTTCCGCCGCCGCCAACGAGGTGAAGCTCAAAAAACCGGGGTTCACCGCCAAGGCCGACAAACCCATCGCCGACATGAAATCGCGGCGGTGCAACGCGTGGCAACAACCAAACCCATGCTCCTGACACATAGTTCACCTCCCGAGTTTTCGGATAAAAGCCCCGGTGGTTCCATTGTGGATGAGAACACGGGCGGAATCAACAGATAAGTCACTGAAAAGTATTTCAATTACGCTGAGGATCATTTTACGTGAAAAGGAACGTCATTTTCAAACGATCGCGAAGCGAGATTCTTCGCTGCGCTCAGAATGACCCGACGGAATGGTTTCGTCTCGGCCGATCAATCATTATCTTTCGCTTGGCGAAAGCCGCTACTGTCGCGGAGCGAAAGGCGACAAATCCGGAAGATATTCTTCGTCCGATCCTCAGCGGGCGGGAACGGGGCGGCGCATCAGGCACGACCAGGCGCGGAAACCCTGGGGCCGGATCGGGCTTTCCAGGGCCGTGCGGCGGAGGTGGACGAACTCGAAGAGCCGGCCCAGTTCGAGGCGGATTTCATCCTCGGAAACCTGGGGCGGACCGCCGGTGGCCCGCTCGCCGGTGCGGCCGGCCAGGCAGAAAAACCACGAGCCGGGCCGCGTCAGGTGCCACAACATGTCGAGGTACGGTCCCAACTTCGTCATTCGGATGTAATGGTAGAATCCGCAATCGTAAACGACGTCGAATTGGCCGCAGGTCGGAGCGAATTCAAAGACGTCATCGAGCACGAACCGCAGCAGGGCATCGTGATATTCCGCCCGGAGCCTGGCCCGTTCCAGGGCGATCGGCGAACAATCGACCGCGGTGACCTCGAAGCGCCGCTGGGCCAGGTAGATGGCGTCGGAACCCGTCCCGCACCCGAGTTCCAGCACCGACGCCCCCTTGGGAAACGGGTGTTCCTTCAACGCCCGAACCAATTCGCCGTGCGGCGCCCCTCCGTCCCAGGGAGGGGTTCCCTGGCGGTATAGCGCGTCCCAATCGGTGATCGGGCGAGGTCGTTTTTCAGTCAACGATTTCATCTCAGCCTCCGGCGGAGAAAAATTCCAATAATGTAGTTTCTCTCTTTATTGCCGATCGTGCAAGGGCCTGGAAAATAGCCCACGGCTACGCCGGGCGCTCTCGCACGGCTACAATATGAAGCGGTAACCAAGCCCCAAACAGCGTTATCCCATGATCAAACTCCTTTGTATTAGCGACATTCATGGCAATGAAAAAGTTCTCGAGGTAATTCTACGCACCGCGGGAAAGAGCGATGCTGTTCTTTTGGGGGGCGATTTAACCCACTTCGGCTGTCCCGACGATGCCGAGCGGATCGTTCGTCTGGTGCAGAATTTCAATCCGAACGTCTACGCCGTAGCCGGCAACTGCGACTCGAAGGCAATCGAACGCCGGCTGAACGAATTGGGAGTCGGCATTGGGGGCAAGGGCCGGTTGTTGGGAGCATTGGGGATCCACGGCCTGTCGGGCGCGCCGCCCTGGCAGCCTACGATGTACGAGTTCAGCGAGGCGGAATTGGGCCGATTCCTGGAAGCCGGCGCCCAGGCCCTGAACGCGGCGAAGCTTTACGTGGTGCTTTCCCACCCGCCGCCGCGGGGATGCTTGCTGGACCGCACCTTCTTATGGAAGCACGTAGGCAGCACGGCGCTGCGCGATTTCGTTGCGGCCCGGCAACCCGAACTGGTCGTTTGCGGCCACATCCACGAATCCCGGGGCGTCGAGCAACTCGGCCGGACCACGGTGGTCAACTGCGGCCCGGCCACTCGGGGATACTACGCCCTGGCTGAAGTGGATCGGGAAGTCCGCGTCGCGCTGCACCGGGTATGATTGGTGCAGTATTTTTTACTTGGAATAACCGGAACTGTGCACGTCCTTGCCGAATCCGCCCTTGCCGCCTTGAGCGGACCTGCTGGGCGCAGCGACGGAGAAGGACGACACACGTTCGGAATCGCGTTTTGAGACGGCCAGGCCGCCCTTAGTCTTGCTCTTTTCCTCCTTGCCGCCGTGCATGGCGTCGTCCAGGAACTTGGCGGCGTCTTGGACGGTGCAGACCGTTTTGGTCTTCGGTTTACCGGCGGCCACGGCGTCCAGGGCGTGGCTCTGGAGCAATTTGGGCCAGAGTTTCCGGAACAGCGGGGTGGATTGAAAGACGTCGACCGCCTCGACTTTCCCGTTGACCGCCACGATCGCGCCGACCACCTGCGAATGGCCGTCCACCGGCGCTTGCAGTTCCTTGAGGTAGACCTGGAGTTTTTTCGAGGTGTCGGGGCGGGTGTAATTGGCCGTAAAGGCGGAGCTGGCGTTGGAGGCCCCGCTGGCGACGTTGGTCCGACTGACGTTGCTCCAGACCTGCCCCTGGCCTTTGCCCTCCTGGACGGCCTGGCGACCCTTCTTATCGAGGCTCCCCGCCGGAGCGACAAACTTGCCCCTCTGCGTTTCCTGGGCGAGCCGGTGCAGTGTCCGGCGGTCGGCGGTCCCGCCGGAGTTTTCCGCCAGGACGTGCAGTTCCTGCACGGTCTGGGATCCTCCCCGGGCGCTCCATCGTCCCTGCTCGACGCAAAAGACGCCGATCTTTACCGGTTTCTGATCGGGAGCAATGAGGCATTCCTCCCCGACGCAACGGTCCTGCTTTCCGCCGTAGATGATCTCTCCCGGCATTAAGTACAGCGGTTTCTTCGAGCGATTGATCACCACGAGGTGGTTGACGTCGCCGTAGTATCCCGCCGGCATTTGCACGGGAGCGGATTCCTGTTGAACGTTGGACGGAGAGGCCGTTTGCCTGGCCGAAGAGGGAGCGGGGGCCTCTGCGGCGCCCGGCTCCGCGCCGACCTCATAGACCTCGACCAATTTCGACTTCAGTCCCTCATCAAGGGTTAGATAGGGGTCTTCGGTCCGGGGCGTTTTCGAGGCCACGGGAAAGACGGTTAAATTACGGCAGATGATCGGCTTGCCGATCACGAAATCGTCCAGCGCGACCTCGCCGGCCGGACCGGTCGCCGGTGGCGACGCCGGGGACGGCGATTCCTGAGGTTCCTTGGCTCCGGCCGACGGACCGCCGGCCGGGGCAATCAGGCACGCCAACAACATCCACCAAGAGATACGAAACATACCTGGTACTCCTTGAATTTGCCCTGGGGCCTAAGAAAATGGCATACGCCACCCCTTGATACGCCTTTGGCCCTAAAAAGTTCCATTTTTTTCGGAGGGTTTTTTCGGTCCGGGACACCTGTAACCGGGTTTAATACGATGGTGTGGCGTCTTTTCAATTCCTCTGCCATTCTAATAGGGGGTTTGCGCTGCGATTCCTGTTGGCAAATCCAAGGGAAGAAAATTAGTATGGAAGAAGGTATCGACCGGAAGACAATATTCAAGAGAGCGACTATGAATGTCCGCATTTTCTCGCTATCCGTGGCATGTCTCTTGACGGCGGCGTCAGGGCTTTTTTTCGTCGGGGGGGGGCGGCTGTCGGCCGCCGTTCCGGAGTACGTTGGCGTCCTGGCCCTGGTCGACAACGACGAGGCGGTCGCCGAATTGGGACTGGTGCCCGAGCAAAAGGCCAAGCTCCGGCAGCTCATCGACCGGCGCGAAGACGAGGCCGTAGACCTGGCCATGCAGCTCCGGGACAAATCGGCGGCGGAGCGGGCGGAAAAACTGGAGGCCTTCCGCCGGGAGTCGGAGGCCAAGGGTTTGAAGCTGCTGAGTTCCGAGCAGCGGGCCAAGATCGAAAAAATCCGCCTGCGACACCTGGGAATGGCCTCCTTGACCGAGCGGGGAGTCGCCGAAAAGCTGAACCTTTCCGCGGAACAGAAGGAGCAGATCGCCGACCTGTTGAAACACCGGGAGCAGGGCCTCGCCCGGGCCGATGAAAAGACGGCCTACGCGATCCGGATGGAGACGGAACGGAAACTCGCGACGATATTAAACCCGCAACAAAAATCCGATTGGGAGTCGCTGGTAGCCGCCAATGGCCGGTCGCCAAACGCCACTCCCCCCTCTTCGACCTCGAAGCCGGAAGTCTCAACTCCCGGGGCCGGGGACGGCCCGGCTCACACAGCCAAGAACGACGCGGCTCACGCGACCGAAGACATTTCAGCACACGAGGTTCGGGCGCCGGGATCCAAGTCTCCTTCGCCCAGCACGAACACTCCTTCCTCTTTTCTCGGGGCCGAGAACGGCCCGGCTCGCTCTTCCGAGAACAGCGCGGGTTCCGAGGGCCCTTCGCCGGCGGCGGGGGGAAAACATCCGGAGAAAATCCGGTTCAACTTTCACTTCGCCCCCTGGAAAGAGGTCATCGAGTGGTTTGCCGAACAGGCCGGCTACTCGCTGACGCTAGGCTCGACGCCGTCGGGCACGTTCAATTATTTCAGCAACCAGGAGTATACGCCCGCCGAGGCGATCGACCTGCTGAACTGGCAGTTGATGACGAAGGGATACACCCTGATCCGTCGGGGGGACATGCTGATGCTGATTAATCTCGGCGACGGCGTCCCGCCGGACATGATCGACGTGATCACGCCCGAGCAACTGGACGGGCGGGGCCAGTACGAACTGGTCACCGTCGTGTTCAACCTCGACAAGCTCTCTCCCGAAGACGCGAAGAATGAAATCGGCAGCATGATCAGCGAGCGGGGCAAGGTCGTGGTCTTGGACAAGTCGCGGCAGGTGCAGGTGACGGAGACGGGGGGGCGGCTCCGGGCAATTCGGGCGATGATCCAGCGGGTGGAAGATCCGGCGGGCTTTTCCTCCCGGCGGACGAAATATCTCGCGTTGAAATACCTCCCGACCGAAGACGCCCTGACGACGATCCGCCAGCTCTTCGGCATGGGGGAGGACCAGAACGCCACCGGCGACGGTTCGCTGCGGATCGTTCCCGACGTCGAAGGCCGGCGGCTGCTGGTCAACGCAGCGCCGGGCATGATGAAACGGTTGGAGGAGACTTTGCAGGTAATCGACGCGCCCCCGCCGGGCGCCGAAGGGGTGGGCGGGCTGTGGAGCACGCCGCAATTTGAGGTCTTTCCAATCGTCGGGGCCGATTCGCAATCGGTGCTGAAGGTGATGCAGACCCTCCTAGCCGGCAAGCCCGACGTCCGCCTGGACCTGGATCCGAAGACGGGCAACCTGGTGGCCTACGCCCGGCGGACCGAGTTGGACACGATCCGCGCCGTGCTCGATCAGATGCAGCGCGACGCCCGGCGGGTGGAAGTGATCCGGCTCCGCACGCTCGATCCGCAGTTGGCCATTTTGGCGATCAACAAGCTCTTCGAGGGCGACAGCAACAAGAACGCCCTCCCGCAAGTCGCCGCCGATCCGACTTCGCGGCAACTGATGATCCGCGGCACCGACGCCCAGATCGGGCAAATCCGCGACCTGCTCAACAAGCTCGGCGAGGTCCGCGAGGGGGAATCGGCTGCGGCGCGGGGGAACGTGCGGATGCTGTCGCTCTCTCCCCGGGCCGTGGGCGCGGTGATGGACCGGATGAAAGAGATTTGGCCCACGCTGCGGTCCAATGAAATCCAAGTGGTTACGCCCTCGGCCGCCTCCTCCACGCTGCGGATGAGCAGCCCGGCCTTGCGGCGACTTCCGCTATCCTCGCAGCAGTCGGGCACGCGCGGTTCGGAGCAGGACGAGCAGGACCGGCGGCCATGGGATCGTTTCCGCCGCTGGCGCGACCGCGACGATTTCCGCCCGCCCTGGGGATTTCCCCCGGGGCCGATGGGACCGCCCGGACCACCGGCGAATGAAGATAGTTCCACTCGGGCGAACTGGGCCCCGATCCGGCTCGTTGCGGACCAAAAGACCGTCTCCGAGCAGCACGCCGACCAACGAGCCGGATCGGACCCGGCAACGAGCAAGAACGATAAAGAGGGTATGGGGTGGCGTCCCGTTTCCAAGGGAGAGGCGGTGCCCAAGCCGACCGATGAGAAGGCGCCGCCGTCGTCCAATCCGCCGCCGATCATCCTGACCTACACGCCCGAGGGCGTGATGATCGCCTCGGAGGATCTCGAGGCGCTGGACGAATTCGAGAACTTGTTGAACGCTCTGACCGGCGGGATTACGGGCGGCGGGCCGGAACTGACGGTCTTCTACCTGAAAAACGCCGGCGCCGCCGCCGTGGCGGAAACCATCGACCAAATCTTCGGCGGCGGGACCTTGACCCAACGCAATTCCAACAGCGGCGGCGGCAGCTTGTTGGGCAACCTGGCCGGCGCCGCCTTGGGCGGCGACTCCGGCGGACTGGTCGGCTCGTTGTTGGGTCTGGACGGCGACGGCGGCACGATCGCGCCCAGCGGCCTGATCCGCATCACTCCCGACGCCCGGCTGAACGCCCTGATCGTCCAGGCCAATCCCCTCGACCTGGACACCATCGACCAGCTCTGCCAACTCCTCGATCAGCCCGAAAGCCCCGAAGAAGTACACATCGCCTCGAAGGCCCGGATCATCCCCGTCCAATACACCAAGGCGGAGAATATCGCCGAGATCCTCAAGCAGGTCTATCAAGACCGGTTGGTCAGCGGGAGCGGAGGCCCCGCCCGGCAGCCCAATCCGATGGAGATCATCCAAGCGCTCCGCGGCAATCGCGGCCGGCGCGGCGGAACCCAGAACCAGGGGACCGCCGAGGAGGCCTCCAAAATGTCCATCGGCGTCGACGCCCGGAACAATTCCCTGGTCATCGCCGCTCCCAACGATCTCTTCCAGGAAGTCGAGGAGCTGGTGGCCAAATTGGACGTGGTTTCCGAAGATTCGGCCGAGACAATGGAGGTCGTCACCCTGCGGAACGTCAGCCCCGAGTCGGTGCAGAACGCGCTGTCGGCCATCATCGGCGAAGGGGTGCAGATCGGCACGACCGGCGCCTCCGGCGGCCGGTCCCCAACCACGTTCGGCCGCCGCGACGAGTCCTCACGACAAATGGACAACTTCCGACGGCGGATGGAATTCTTCCGCCGCTTCCAACAGGGCGGCTTCGGCGGGCCAGGCGGGGGAAGAGGGGGTTCCGGGAATCGGGGCGGCGGGAGATAAAGAGATCGCTGGAAAATGACGAAGGACGAAATCCGAATGACGAAAGAATGACGAATGATTCAATGACGAAATATCAGCCGGGGTCGCTTTTCGGCATTCGGACTTCGGATTTCTTTCGTCATTCGGATTTCGTCCTTCGTCATTGTCTTCCTCCGGATTCCTTCTTGCTCTACCCGTTCCCCTCCGGTCCCTTTTCCCGCGCCAGCAGGCTGATCTGCTTGAACTGCGGCGTGCCGGCCGCGCGGCACCACTCGAACAGCGCCGCCTCGGTCGTCGTCAGCGTCGCCCCGGACGATTCCATCCGCCGCAGCGCCGTCCGATAGTCGATCTCGAACCGCGACCCGACGGCATCGACCGCCACCAGGACGTCCCAACCGTCGGCCAGGAGATCCAACGCCGTCTGCATAACGCAGACGTGGGCCTCGATGCCGACGGCCAGAATCTTATGGATCTCCCGACCGCGAAGCTCCTGAAAAATCTCCGGCCGGCCGAGGCAACTGAACGTCAATTTGTCGGGCAGTTCCCCCAACCGCCCGGCCAGTTCCGGCACGGTTTTGCCCAAACCCTTGGGATACTGCTCCGTGCCAACCACCGGCAGGCCGAGAATCCTCGCCCCGTCAATCAGCCGGCGGACGTTCCAAACCACTCGCAAGCCGCCGCGAATCGCCGGCAAGAGTTTTTCCTGAACGTCGATCACCAACAGCGCCGTGTCCTCCGGCGCCATCAGCAGCGGATTGCACAAGAAAGGAGAATTGTCTTCCATGTCTCTAAGATAACGGAATTTTAAAAAAATTCCAGATGAGAACACCTTCTGGCACCCCTCCGGGGTGCAAACCTTTATTGTGACCCCTTCCCGGTGGTCTTTGACCACCGGCTACCATCTGGCAACCCTCCGGGTTGCATGGGTTATTGTGACGATCCTTTTCCGGAGGTCTCCGCTGCGCTGCGACCTCCGGCTACCATCTTGCAACCCTCCGGGTTGCTTAGAGATCCTGCCCACTGTCCACTGCACACTACCCACTGCCCACTGCCTACTGCACAAGCTGCTCTTCACTTTCCTCGGAGTGGGTGGTGATCTCGCCGGCGTCTTCCAGACGGCGGACGATGTCGACGATCTGCTGCTGCATCTGCTCGACCTGGGAGAGCTTGACCGGGCCGAGGTAGTCCATCTCCTCTTTCAGCAGATCGGCCGCCCGCTTGGACATGTTCTTGAGAATCTTGCTCTTCAGCTCCTCGCTGGCGCCCTTTAAGGCCATCGCCCATTGCGAGCTTTCGACGTTCTTCAGCAGGGTCTGAATCTCGCGGTCGCCAAGCTTGCTGATGTCCTCGAAGACGAACATCAACCGGCGAATCTCCTCGACCAGCTCCGCATCCTCCTGGGCGAGGTTTTCCAGCAGGGTCCGTTCGGTGGTCCGGTCGATGACGTTTAAGATTTCGGCCACGCTGGAGACGCCGCCGGAGTTTTCGAACTGCTGGCTCATTACGCTCGACATCCGGTTTTCCAGGCCCCTTTCCACCTCCTTGATGATCTCCGGGCTGGTCTGGCCCATGGTGGCCATGCGGCGGATCACCGCCATCTGGCGTTCGGTGGGCAGGCCGCTGATAATGTCGGACGCCTGGGCCGGCGGCAGGTGGCAGAGGATCAGGGCGATCGTCTGCGGGTGCTCGTCGATGATGAACGTCAGGAGGTTCTGGCTGTCGACCTTTTGCAGGAAGCCGAACGGCAGGGCCTCGATCGACTGGCGGACGTTGTCCAGCGTGACGCTGGCCCCCTTGCCTAAGGCTTGCTCGACCAGTTTCTTCGCCAACTCCAGGCCCCCCGCCCGGCCCGAGAGCATGTTCGGATTCGCGTTGCCGAACTCCTGGATGACCTGCTCCTGCTCCTCGCCACTGACGGACCCCAGCTTGGCAATCTCAATTGAGACGGACTCAACCTGTTTCCCGTCCAATTTCGCCAGCAACTGGGCCGCCTGATCCTCCGGCAGACTCATCAGCAAAATCGCCGCTTTCCGGATATCCGTGGTGGCCATAAGACGTAAGGATGAAGGATGAGGGTTGAAAGAAATTACCGTCTCAAGATCATATCGGCCGGAAAAACGGGAAAACTTTAGCCATATTACCAAAACCCCCACCCTATCCCTTCATCCCTTCATCCCTTCATCCCTTCATCCCTTCATCCCTTCATCCTTCATCC
>JAFGPV010000202.1 GCA_016936015.1 Pirellulales bacterium | reverse complement strand
TTTTTTCATCGAGGGAGAATGCCAAGAATATAAATGTCATTATTCCTTAATCTGTGTTTATCTGTGTTCATCTGTGGTTCAAATTTTTACACTTTAAGTTATGTTTATCCCCCTTCAACGGCAAAATTCCCGATCGAGATCGCTTTGCCATTTTCGTTCTTCGCGCCTTTGCGCCTTGGCGAGAAATTTTCTCCATATCTTTTTACAGTTTGAGTCAGTAAGCACAATCAGCCCGCCGGTTTCCCCTTCTTCTGAGGAGTCCTATCCTAAGAAATTGCCCGTTCGCCATATCCGTTGACCAAAACGATATCTCCTGTAGAAGGCAACACCCGCCGCCGATTGCCCGAGAAAGAGAAAAATCGCCCTTCGACCCTCGCCCCTCGACCCTCGACCCTCGACCCTCGACCCTCGACCTTCGACCCTCGACCAACGACCAACGACCAACGACCGACGACCTTCGCCCCCCGACCCTCACCCCACGTGCAAAAATTCGTCCCCGAAAAACCCCGTATTTCCCGAGAATCAATTGAAAACCGCCGCCTTCCAGGTATTTAAAATGCGTCAAAAAACCCACTCCGCAAAACGGAACAAAAATCGCCAAACATCGAAAAACACCGCACCAAACAACCTTCACACTCCAAAAGTGCTCAACAATTCACCTACAACAATTCACTCGACGTCCCGTAAATTACGGCATTTGAAGACCCCGTATTGTCCAACAATTCAGCCCGAAATAATGCAACAATTAACAACGATGACCGACAGAAAAATGCAGTCCAAACACTTAAACCGCCTGACCATCGACGTAAAATATCAACACCTAAGAGATGCGTTGCACAACGAACAGCCTCTCTTCGACATTCGTCCTTCGGATTTCTTTCGTCATTTGTCATTCGTCCTTCGTCATTTGTTCTCACATCATATCCACCGGATCGACGTCAACGATCCACTGCACGCCTTCCGGTGGTTCAAGACCCTCGGCGGTTTGGCGGACGGCGGTGCGGAGCCGGTCGCCGTCGGGGCCTTGGAGTTGAATTTGGAACCGATACTGTCCCCGCAGCTTGGCAAACGGCGCCGGCGCCGGACCCAGGACACGGACCTCTTGGTCGAGAGTCGAGGGTCGAGGGTCGAGAGTCGGGGGTGGGATTTCGACCTTCGACCTTCGACTTTCGACCATCGAATCCTGAACTCCAATTGCTTCCCTCAACCGCTCGCCGAGATACTTGGCAAACTCATGCACCGTCGGCTCCGTCGGGCCGCGGATCACCAGGCGGATCATGCTGGCGAACGGCGGGTAGCGGAGCATCTGCCGCAGGGGCAGTTCGCCCGCGGCGAAGGCGGCATAGTCGTGGCGGACGGCCGCCTGGATGGCCGGGTGCTCGGGATTGAAGGTCTGCACCAGCACCCGGCCCCCCTTCTCGCCCCGGCCGGTCCGGCCCGCCACTTGCGTGACGAGATGGAACGTCCGCTCGGCGGCGCGGAAGTCGGGCAGGTGCAGGGCCGTGTCGGCGTTGATCACGCCCACCAGCGTGACGTTGGGAAAATCCAGTCCCTTGGCGATCATCTGTGTGCCCAGCAGGATTTTTACCTTGCCGGCCCGAAACGCCGCCAGCGCCCGTTCGTGGCTGCCGCGGCCCTGCATCGTGTCGGTGTCCATCCGCAGGCAGGGAACGTTGGGGAACCTGGCACGGACTTCCGCCTCAAGCCGCTGCGTGCCCACGCCGCTGTAGCGGATGCCGGCAAACTGGCAGGCCGGGCAGGACGCCGGCGTGGGAATTTCGTAATCACAAAAGTGACACAGCGCAATCTCCTCCTTGCGGTGGTGCGTCAGCGCGATGTCGCAGTGCGGGCACATCACCACGTGGCCGCAGGCCGGGCATTGGATGTGGGTGGAGTAGCCCCGGCGATTCAGCAGCAGGATCACCTGCCCGTCGGCCTCCAGCGTGCGGGCGACGGCGGCGTGGAGCTGTCGGCCGATCGAGCCGCGGGTGACCGCGCGGCGGTGGCGGTCGATCCGCAAATCGACGGTGCCGACCATGGGCAAGGGGCGGTCGAGGACCCGGCGGGGCAGTTCCACCAGCTTGTAGCGGCCGACCTGCGCCTCGTGCCAGCTCTCCAACGAGGGCGTGGCCGATCCGAGCACCAACGGCACCCCTTCCGCCTCCGCCCGGTAGAGGGCAACGTCCCGGGCGTGATACCGCGGGGCGGTCTCCTGCTTGAACGAAGTTTCGTGCTCCTCGTCGAGCACGATCAGGCCCAGGTGCGGCGCGGGGGCAAAGATCGCGCTGCGCGCCCCGACGACCACCGGCACCCGGCCCTCGGCGATCCGCTGCCAATGCCAGTGCCGCTCGGCGTCGCTCAAGTGGCTGTGCAGCACGGCCACCTCGCCGAACCGCAAGCGGAACCGCTCAACCGTCTGCGGCGTGAGACTGATCTCCGGCACCAGCACGATCGCCTGCCGCCCGAAATGGAGCACCTCCTGAATGGCCTGGATGTAGATCTCCGTCTTGCCGCTGCCGGTCACGCCGTGGACGAGGATCGTCCGATGCTGCTGGGCGCCCAGCGCCTCCCGGATCACGTCCAGCGCCTTCTGCTGATCGGCGTTCAGCACGAGATGTTTTTCCCGGACGGCATGGGCCGCGTGTTGCGGCGGCAATTGCACCCGGGCGGTCTGCGCACGGATCAGCCCCTTGCGGCGCAACGACTGGATGGGGCCAGAGGTGCACTTGGCCGACCGGGCCAGCTCGGCGGCGGTCATCGGCGCCGGGGCCGACGCCAGGATCTTCATCACCGCAAGCTGCTTGGCGGGAAGTTTTTCCTCCGCCAGACACTGGGCGGCCTGGGGATCGGCCGTCAGCAACGTCGTCAGCCGGGTACCCGCCTGGGATCGGACTCCCGCCGGCAAGATGGTCTCCAGCACTGCGGCCCAGGGACAGAGATAATAGTCGGCCATCCAGCGAGAGAGCCTCAGCAGGGGCGAAGAGAGCAACCGGCACTCGTCCAGTACCGTTTGCACCGGCTTGAGCGCTCGCCGCCCAGTCGGCTTGTTTTCCAGGCGGACACAATATCCAACCGTCGGCCGATTGCCCCGACCCAGCGGCACCTTCACCCGCTTGCCCGGCTCGACCGACTCCCGCAGGGCGTCGGGCACCTCGTAGTCCAACTCCTTTTCCGGCCCTTTGAGCAAGACCACCGTGGCGACTAGCCGCTCCGATTGGTCGTCGGCCTCCCACGGCTCGGGGAGGTAGTCAAAGAGTTTACCTTGCTCGGGCATGGAAAGCGTGGACAGTAAAAATGCATGTCCTCTCCCTCCGGGAGAGGGTCAGGGTGAGGGAATTTTGTAAACTGCGATCCCTGATCGCGGCTTTACAAGCACGATAATGCCATTAAACTTCACAGAATATCCCATTCCCAAGCAAGAACTGCAAGAAGGCGACAAACATGCGGTTGGGAATTTTCGGCGGCACGTTTGATCCGGTGCACTACGGGCACCTGCTATTGGCCGAATGCTGCCGCGGGCAGTGCCGGTTGGACACGGTCTGGTTTCTGCCGACGGCGGTGGCCCCGCATAAAAAAGATTGTGAAATTACGCCCGCGCCGCTCCGCTGCGAGATGCTGGAGCTGGCCCTGGCCGGAAACGAGGCGTTTTCGGTCTGCCGCTATGAAACCGACCGCGGAGGAGTGAACTACACCGCCGAGACCCTCTCCCATCTCCACCAGGTGGATCCTTCCCGCGAATTGTTCTTTCTGGTGGGATCGGACATGTTCCGCGATCTGCCGCACTGGCGCGACGCCGCCGAGGTCTGCCGGTTGGCCCTGCCGGTTCACGTCCATTATCCGGGAAAGGCGGAAACGGACTTCTCCTGGCTTTCAACCATCGCCTCGTCCGAGCGGATCGAACTGATTAGCGAGAACCAAGTCGAGATGCCGGAGATCGGCATCCACGCCAGCGCCCTCCGCCGCCGCGTGGCCGCCGGACTGAGCATCCGCTATTACACCCCCCGGGCCGTGGAGGAATACATCGTTTCCCACCAGCTCTACCGGGCGGAGACCGGTGCGACTCGCCCTAGTTGACGAATCCGGCATCCACTAAATCGACGTTGTCCCCGCCGATGCCGTCGCCGTTATCTTCGAGGACGATGCGCAGCAACGACTTGTCCGTTGCGCCGTCAAGTTGAACATCAATGTTCCACAGGCCGTCTTTGCCTGTCAGCACGGGCGTTTGGTACAAGAGCTTTTTATCGAGGTAAACCTTCACCCGGGCCGTGCCGCCGCCTTCCGCCGCATCGTCGATGCCCACGCGGCAGACGAACCGCTTGTTGTCCGGTTTCAGGCGGAACGCCGTTTCGCCGGGGGCGTGCATCCCGATGCCGTGGGTAAAGGTCTCGCCCGACACTTTCAGCGGCTGGCCGTGGCAGTTCACGTTGCGCCAGGTCTTCACGCCCTCGGCCTGCCAGCCCGTCTTGAACGATTGCGGTTCCAGGTCTTCGAGATAGACATCCGGCTTCGGCGGCGGCGGCGGATTCGTCTGGAATTCGGCGGAAACGGTCGTTCCCACAAGTTGGCCGCCGCGCACCGGCCGCGCCTTGAGCGTGGTGGTTTTGCCCGCGGGAAGCACGATGGGCTTGCCGTACGCCGTGGAGTTTGGTTGGGGTTCGCTGCCGTCCAGGGTATAGACGATTCGCTCACAGAGACCCACGGCTTCCAGCGTGACCGGCGCCTTGAAGTTTTTCCGGACCATCGTCGTCACCGTAGGCTGCATGGGAATCTTCAGCACCCAGGCGTCCCGGCAGGGCCTGGCCCGCTCCTCCTGAAGCGCGTCGGGCAACCGGATGGTCAGGCCCCGTTCATCTTGTTTCCAGCGAAGCGGTTCATCGACGCCGATCATGTGAATCTTCGCGTTATCTTCGGCGCGCACTGCTTTAAGGGTCAGGCTCTTGCCGGGCCATTGTTTGCAGATGGCATACGCGGTCTTTGCGTCTTTGCTGCGCGTGTAGGCGACGTCGCCCTCCTGGTAAGGGGGGAGGGCCCGCGTGGCGTAGATGCCTTCGCCGTTGACCGCGAGCCACGCGCCCAAAGCCCGCAAACGTTGCAGGACGTTGTCGGGATATACTCCCGACGACCGGGGACCGCAAATCAGGGCCAGGTTTCCGTTATGGCTCACCACGTCGATCAACAGGTGGATCAGCCGGGCCGGCGGTCCGAGCGTCTCCTCGTTGTCCTCGTAGTTGTAGGCAAACGACTGGCTGATGCCGTGGCACTCTTCCCAGGGGTGATTCAAGGTTTGCGCGCCAGCGTAGTTGTGTTCGCTGACGAAGTAATCGCCGTGCTGCATGTGCGCTCCCTTGCCTAAGCGGTCATTGATCACAACGTCTTTACGCCCCTCGGCCTTGTTGTAAAAGTAGGCCGCCAGCTCGCGGCTGCGCAGCGTCTCGGGCGGCGTGGTCCAATCGCCGTCCATCCACAGGCCGTCGGGATCAAAACGGTCGATCATTTCCTTGACCAGCGGCGCCAGGTATTGGTTGTAGTAGTTGTGCACCGGGACGTTGCCGGACACCCGCCGGCGGCTCTCGGCCGTCAAGGGATGCGTGCCCAAGAAGCCCTTGAAGTGCCAGGTTCGGTAGCAGGGGTCGTCGTTCTCGTCGAGCAAGGCCGTGGCGTATTCCTCATAACAGTAGTACATGATCGTTTTCAGCCCCTTCTTCTTCGCCGCCGCCAACATCGGGGAAAAAAGATCCCGCTTCGGCCCCATCTGGACCATGTTGCGCTTCGTCCACTCAGAATCCCACCAGGCGACGCCGTCGTGATGTTTCGACATCGTGATGAGGTATCGGGCGCCCATCTCCTTGAAAAGCGTCGTCAAGGCATCTGGGTCGTACTCATCCGGGCGGAACAGCGGGATAAAGTCGTCGTATTGAAAATCACTCCCCCA
>JAFGPV010000201.1 GCA_016936015.1 Pirellulales bacterium | reverse complement strand
CTCGTTCGTTATAACCACCGCCGTGGCAATAAGAACGGGCAAGTAAAATGGATTGTGGATTGCCTGTGAATTTCAGGACACCCTCAGCTATGTTCGACTTTACTTTTTACAATCCGACGAAGATCGTCTTCGGCCGGGGCGTTATTGCCCAGTTGCCGGGATTAATCCCCGCCGGGAAAAAGGTGATGCTCGTCGCCGGCGGCGGATCGATCAAGCGGAACGGCGTCTATGAGCAGATCCGCCGGGCGCTCGATGGCCGGGCAATGGTCGAGTTTTTCGGCATTCCGCCGAATCCGCTCTACGAGACCTGCCTGGAGGCCGTGGCGCTGGCCCGGGCGGAAAAGGTCGAGTTCCTGCTGTCCGCCGGGGGCGGATCGGCCCTGGACGCCACGAAATTCATCGCCGCCGCCGTCCCCTACGCCGGCAAAGAGCCTTGGGACATGTTCTACGACTGGTCGTTGGTGCCGGCCGACCCGCTCCCGTTGGGCTGCGTCCTGACGCTGCCGGCCACCGGCTCGGAAATGAACGGCGGATCGGTCGTCAGCCGCAAGGCGACCAAGGAAAAACGCTACTTCCTCAGCGAGGGCGTCTTCCCGCGGTTCTCGATCCTCGATCCCCAGACCACCTTCAGCCTGCCGCCGCGGCAGACGGCCAACGGCATTGTGGACGCCTTTGTCCACGTCCTCGAACAGTACCTGACCTACGACGTTACGGCCCCGCTGCAAGACCGGCAGGCCGAGGCGATCCTATTGACGCTGATCGAGGAAGGCCCCAAGGCCCTGGCCGAGCCGGAGAACTACAACGCCCGGGCGAACCTGATGTGGTGCGCCACCAACGCCTTAAACGGCCTGATCGGCTGCGGCGTCCCGCAGGACTGGGCCACGCACGCTATCGGCCACGAGCTGACGGCGCTCTACGGCCTGGACCACGCCCAGACGCTGGCGGCGGTCTATCCGGGCATGATGCAACACTCTCGCCGACGGAAACGGGAGAAGTTGTTGCAATACGCCGCCCGGGTATGGCGATTGGAGACCGGCGACGAAGAAACGAGAATCGACGCCGTGATCGCCCGGACCGAGGATTTTTTCCGCTCGTTGGGCGTCGGCACGCGACTGGCCGAGTACAACATCCCGAAAGAGGCCGGCCGCTTGGTGGCCGACCGCCTGGCAAAACAAGGCCGGCCGCTGGGCGAGCGCGGCGACCTGAAGTCCCAGGACGTCGAGGCGATTTTACAATTGCGGGCGTAATTGTTGAATAACTCCCATTAGTCCCTAGCGAACCGCCGGGGGTTAAACGATACAAATGATGGATCATTCTCAATCCCATCTCGACGGCGCCGAATTCCTGACGGCGGAGACCAAGGGACTTGGCGAACCGCACGGGCCGGCCATGCTGGGGCAAACGGCCGAGAAATCGTATCAGGGCAACACGGCCGTCCAGCGGTCCATTCCCTATTTCCAAGACTGGCGCGAAGCGGCCAGCCTGATCAAAACGTACGGTCTGGCCAACCTCGACCAGTCGCTCGTCGAATTCGAGCGGAACCTCTCGGCCAAGGGGGCGACCGTCCTCTGGGCCAGGGACGCGGCCGAGGCCAACCGCCACGTGCTCGAGATTGTCCGAGAGCACAACGTCCGCCGCGTGGTCAAGGCCAAGTCGATGGTCAGCGAGGAGATCGAGTTGGGCCACGTGTTCGAGAGCGTCGGCGTCCACTCGCGGGAAACCGACCTGGGCGAGTACATCGTGCAACTGAACCAGCAGCGTCCGCCGCACATCGTCACGCCGGCCATCCACCTCTCGGCCGCCGACGTGGGCCGGCTCTTTACCGAAAAACTCGGCGAGCCGTACACCGAAGAGCACGCCAAGCTGACCGACATCGCCCGGCGGCACCTGCGCGAAGAGTATCTCCAGGCCGACCTGGGCGTCTCGGGCTGCAACTTCGGCATTGCCGACACGGGCACGCTGGTGATCGTCGAGAACGAGGGGAACGCCGGCCTTTCGACGGCCGCTCCCCCGGTCCACGTCGCTTTGATCGGCATCGAGAAGGTCCTGCCCGGCATCCGCTACCTGCCGCAGTTTTTAAACCTCCTGGCCCGCAGCGGGACGGGCCAGAAACTGACGACCTACACCCACCTGATCCACGGCCCGGCCCCGGGCAAGAAACTCTACGTCATCCTGCTGGACAACGGCCGGACGAACGTCCTGGCCGATCCCCGGGCGTGGCGGGCCTTGCACTGCATCCGCTGCGGCCTGTGCCTGAACTCCTGCCCCGTCTATCGCCGCGCGGGCGGCTGGGCCTACGGCTGGACCTACATGGGTCCGATCGGGGCGATCCTCACCCCGCACCTGGTCGGCCTGAAGGAGGCGGGCAAGCTGCCGTTCGCCTCCTCGCTCTGCGGCGCCTGCGGCGAGGTCTGCCCGGTGAAAGTCGACATTCCCCATCAACTGGTCCACCTGCGGCATCGAGCCGTCAACGAACCGTCGCCGATGAATTCCCTGAGCGAGCGCCTGCTGTGGCGCGTCTGGGCCTTCTTCATGGCCGGGCCGCTCCGCTATAAGCTGATGTTTACCGGCGTGCGGATCGGCGTCCGGCTGTCGAAATTCCTCCCCTGGCATCCCGGCAAACTCGGCGCCTGGACCCGCGGCCGGGCGCTCCCCGAGGTCCCCAAAGGCTCCTTCCGCGGATGGTGGAAGAAGCAGAAATCGTGAAACCATGAACAGCCGCGATGAAATTTTGCAACGGATAAGAGCGGGAACCACCGCGATGCCGGAAGTTCCGCCGCCGCCCGTGCCCGAGGTCTGGCCGCGCTTGAATCCGGCGCCTTCGGAGATGTTCCGGCAGTTTGCCGAAGAATTGGTCGCCGTGCAGGGCGAGCCGTTTCGCTGCGGCACGATGGCCGAGGCCCGGCAGACGTTGGCGCAACTGGCCGAGCAGGGCGGCTGGACGGCGGTCGGAGCGATGGACCGGCCGCTCTGCCGGGAGGCGGCCGGCGGCCTGCCGCCGGAGCGGATCCAGTGGTCCCGCCCCGGCTGGCCGCCGCGCGAGATGGCCGAATTATCCCTCGGCGTGGTCGACGCCGAGGCGCTGCTGGCCGACACCGGCTCCTGCCTGGTCGCCTGCCCCACGGCCGAAGACCGCCTGCTCTGCTATCTGCCGCCGGCGTGCGCGGTGATCGCCCCGATGGACCGGTTCTTTGAACATCTGCCCGCGGCGTGGGAAACGTTCGGCGCGCGCTGTTCCGGAGCGGAACTCCGCGGCGAGTGCGTGATCATTACGGGACCCAGCCGCACGGCCGACATCGAGAAGACGCTGATCCTCGGCGTCCACGGCCCGAAGCGGTTGGCGGTGCTGGTGGTGGAGAAAACGTAGACGCGGCATCTTGCCGCGTCATGGAAAATAAACATGAAGCAACGGGTGCCATGCCCACGCTGGCGTGGGCATGAAGCGGTATTTTTTTGGCACTTCACATGCCCACGCCAGCGTGGGCATGGCACCCACCGCAAGCGGCTTTTCGATGAATCATGGCCATTACATGCCCGCGGTGCGGAGCGGGTTTTGACGTTACGTTGTTTCAATTCGGACACCGGGTCCGCTGCGGATGCGGCGCGGAGGTGATCTATCCGGGCGCGGAGTTGCACGACGGCCACACGGCGCAGGGACCCCCTTTTTCACGAAAGGACGTTGCCATGGCGGAGGTCGAAATCGGGAAAATCACGCATTATTTCAGCAAAATCGGCGTGGCGGCGATGGAAATCACCAACGGCACGCTCTCGGTGGGAGATACGATCCACATCAAAGGCCACACCAGCGATTTCACGCAGCCGATCGATTCGATGCAGATCGACAACCAGTCGGTCCAGCAGGCCACCGTCGGTCAGAACGTGGGATTCAAGGCGGCGGAGCACGCCCGGGTCCACGACGCGGTGTACAAGGTGACGCCGGAGTGATCGAAGGTCGAGGGTCGAAACACACTCATCGACGCTCGACCATCGACTCAGCACTCGTCGAACAACAGGCAGAGCACGTCCAGGGCGTGGATGGCGCGGTCGGGATTCCGTGCGCCGTCTTGAGCGATGCATTCTTCCCAGACCATCAGGGCGTAGCGCAGATATTGTTCGCGCGACTCGGCCAGCAGGGCGTCGCCCAGTTCGGTCTTGACGGCCGGCCAATAGGCCTGCAATTGATCCAAGGCGGCGGTCTGACCCTGGATGGCGTCGAACACCAGGTCGTCGAGCCGTTCGAGCTTTTCCTGGACCTCGGGCGTGTCCGCCTCGAGCAGCGTCGAAGGGGGGGCGGCCGCCGTTCTCTCGCTCCGCGGGGAAACGGCGCTTTCTCCGGCTGCCGGCGGATCGACGCGGGAAGAGCCGGCCACCGTCTTTTCGAAGCGGCGATGCGCGGCGTGCGCATGCTGGATGTCCCGTTCCTCCGTCGCCTCCTCTCCGGGCGCCGCCAGGCGCTCGGGGGAAGGAACGCGGGACGACGACTCGTCCGGAGATTCGTCTCGGCTTTCGGAAAAGGCCGACGCCTCGAGGTCTTCCAACAGTTGCAGTCCCAGCGCGGAGAGGTCCGTCGGCGAGAGATTGAACCGCCGCTTGGAAAGCTGGGCGGCCAGCATCGCGGTGTGGCCCGTGCTCAGCGCCCGCTGGATAAACTGTGCCCAACCGTCCAGCGGCAGCGCCGGAAGCGGCGTCCGGCCGGAAAGATCCAACACGCTGACGTTGTGCTGATGGGCCAGCCAACGCTGCTGCGGGGGATCGTCGGGGACGGTGATCAGCCGGAACGGCCGGCGGGGAGAAAATTTTAAACCCGTCGAGAAGGAGAACTCGCACCGGCAGGCCGGCGGCAGGCAGCTCATCAACCCGGCAATCAGCCGTTCCGGCGACGGCTCCCCGATCACCGCCAGGCACGCCGCGTCAAAAGCCGTCTGCAGGAAGACGGCCATCGCCTGCGGCCCGGGATGTCCCGCCAGTTGCAGCAGCAAACTCTGATCGACCGGCGCGGCCCCGCCCATCAGGCTGACGGTGGGCAATCGCTCGGGCAGCGGATCGATCACGTCCAACAGGCCGCCGGCCGTGGCCGCCTTCAGCACCGCGAACGGATTGTTGGCGAACCGCGCGAGGACCTCGGTAGGGACCAGCAGGCAATGGGTGTACACCCGCACGCCTCCCCGGCCGCTGTACTCCCAACCGGCCGGCACCGTCCGCGAGACGCACCACGCCCCGCTGGGCAGCGGATGAAAGTTGAAACTGACCGCGTTCGGCCCGCTCTCCAACAGCGCGTCGTGCGAGGGACACCAGGTGGACAGCTCCCGGGCGTCCGCGTCCCGCACGCCGGGACTCCGGGCGACCACCTGGTAGCCCGCCGCCCGATCAGTCACCGCCGAGGTGAAAATCGCTTGTTCCAATTTGCTCATGCTAAGTTCCCCGGTTCCGATGCACGTTGAGCCCCGGCAGGGAGTTTTCCCGCGCATCGCCCGGCACAAGTGCCGGGGCTAAACGGTCGGTTTTTTAACGTTTATAATTTTTTCCCTTTCCGCTTTCCGCCATCGTTCTTCTCCATATTTTCCAACAGCCACAAGAACGGTTCGAGCAGTCCGTGAGGCTCGATCCGCAGGGGGAACTGCACGTGGCCTTCGGTCAGGGTATCGCAGGCGGCGCAACTGCCGGCCACGCCCACCGCGAAAAACCGGTGAAGGGGGAATCGCGTCCGGCATTGCTGCCACACGCCCGCGGCATGGAGCCGGACGAACTCCTCCGGATCGTCCTCGCACTCTTCGCAGTAATCGACTTTGGTGAGGAGCACGGCGACGGGCCGTTGCCGCGCCGCCGCGGCGTCCGTTTCCAGCTCGCTGAGGTGCATCAACAGTTTTTGGGTGAAAAATTCCTGATCGCGGTTTCCCTCCTTGAGTTGGGGCGCGTCGACCAGCACCAACGCCGCCGCGCACTTCCGCAGAAATTCGCCCACGATGCGGTAGGAGTGGGGGTGATCGATCTCCGCCATCAACGCCTCGCCGGCCATGTCGGGGAGGATCAATTCCAGGGGTCCCGGCCGGTCGGGCGGGCGGATCTGGCAGTGAACCCAGTTCCAGCAATCGGGTTCGTTGGGCGTTTTCCGGGGGAACTCGCAGCGGGCCAGGGCGGAGAGCGTCCGCTGCTGCAAGGTGATGGAAAACGCCCCCCGGGCCAGCGCCTGCATCGCCGTTTGCCGCGACAGCAGGTCCATCAGCATCCCCAGGTAGACCGTTTTGCCCGCCCCGCTGGGTCCCATGACCGCGATCATCTGCGGCCGGATCTTTTGGATCCGCGCTTGATGCGCCAAGGCCATCGGCGCCGCGCAGATGTGGCAATACTCGGCGTCGGTCGTGTTGTCCGACTCGCAAATGTAACAGGGCGTCGGCTCGGCATACTGGACCAGCCGGAAGGATTCCAACGGTTGGATCACGGCTTTGGTCATGATTTACCTCACCCTTCTTGGTTGACGATGCATACTTCCCGATCCGCTTCTTTTTTGGAGACGCCTTTCCGGACGAGCGTCAGGTCGCAGACGCCCACGGCGCAGCGGAAACCGATGTTCCGCCGTCGCCCCAGCGGATTCTCGCCGCTGGAGAATTGGCAGGTGGCCTGGTTGTCGAAGTAGGTGTCGTAGGCTCCGCCGCGGAGGTTTTTCAGCACCATCTCCGGCGACAACCCGCCCGGCGGAAGGCTTTCGGCCGGCAGTTGCGAGCCGCGATAGTTCCCGGTCGTCCATTCCCAGACGTTGCCGACGAGTTGATAGACGCCGCCGACGCTCACCCCGCCGGGATAGTGATCCACCGGCACGGTCCGCCCCGGCCCGGAACCGTAGAGGTTCGCCCGGGTGCGGTCCATCACGTCGCCCCAGGGAAAGCGGCGCTGGGCGTGGGCGCTGTTCGACAGCGGCACCGGCCAGGCGCCGGCCTTGACCCACTCGGCGTCGGTCGGCAGCCGCTTGCCCACCCAGCGGGCGTAGGCGAACGCCTCGTACCAACTCACGCCGGTGACCGGGTGCTTCTCCTCGCCCGGCGGGTAACACCCGTCGGACCAATACTTCGGGCCGGGCTGGCCCGTCCGATCGAGAAACTGCATCAGCGCCGGCAGAATCGCCTCGTCCCAAAGGGCCATTTGCCGATAGCCCCCCGTGGAAACGAACTCATAGTATTCCCGGTTGGTTACGGGATAACGGTCGAGGAAGAACCGCCCGACGGACACGACCCGCTGGGAGTCGCCTTCGTCCAGGGCCACCTCGCCGTCGGGGACCAGGGCCGTGGTTTCCGTCAGCACGCTGATCGCCTGGCCAAACTGCTCTTCGCTCAAATTTCCCGCGATTTGCGGACGCAACAACAGCGCCACCCGACCCTCGGCGAGCATCTGTTCCACCAAGGCGTCCACGTCGTGCGGATCGGCCGGCGGCCGGGCCGGCCGGGGCGACGGCGAAGGAGAAGCCGGTTTCTCCGACGTCGGAACCGGTTGCGGCGTCTCCGCCGTGGTTTTCCGGTCCCTCCCCCGCAGGCGGAGGGCGACGGTTTCCGCCAGCGCGGCGATCATTGCCACCGCCCCGGCCGCCTGCAGCGCCGGTTTTTCGTACCATATTCCATAGTTCAACAGGACGGCGCCCGCCAATAGCGCGCCGCTCCAAAAAACGTACGTCCCGTTGCCGCGGAAAATGAAAGCCAGTTTTTCAGTCATCGGATTCAACCGCTTCGAGAAAAGGTGTTTTACAAGCGAACGTGTGTTTCTTTCCCCGCCGCCTCAACGTCCCGCGACGGCGGTTGCGGGGGCGGATCAAGGTCCCGCTTGACCCCCGCGATTGCCGTCGCGGGGCGCTGGATCAGACGACATGGGCATTCTGAGGATCAATATATTCCCGGTTTTCGACGGTCCTGTTTGTCCATCGCCGCTCCTTCACGGCGTCGGGCACAGTCTTTTTCAATCAGTTCGAATTGGGCCAGTACGGATCCCAAAACGGGATCGGCGGCCGGCGTCTGCGCGGCGGCGGCGGCCCAATGCTGCGCGGATTGACGCTCCGCCTCGGCCTGCGAACGGGCGATGTTCTCCAGCAACAACCGCATGTGATTCAGTTCTTCGTCCCAGTGCGATTGCCGCTCGACGACGGCCCGCTTCTGCTCGCCCAACGATTCCGTCAATTCGGCCGCCCGGCCGCGGACGTTCTCCAACTCGCTCTCCAGCAGGGTCCGCTCCTGTTGCAGCTCCGCGTACCGCTGTTGCAGCTCCTCGAAGGTAGGATCGAGCTGCGGCGCCGCCTGCTGTGTGGCCGCAAGGGCGTTGGGCAGGGCCGTCAAGGCTTCGCATTGCCGGGCCCACTCCCGGTGGTGGGTTTCCAGCTCTTCCTGGCCCGCCGTCACCGCCGCCGCCGCGTCGCCCAATCGGGCGATCTGCGTTTCCAACGTCGCTTGATGTTTCTGGAACTCGCCGCGTTGCTGCTGGATCTCTTTCTGCCAGGCGGTCAGTTCGTCCTTCACGCCGCTGAGCCGGGTAGACTGCTCTTCCGCCGTGGCGTGGTTGTTCTGGAGATCGGCCAGTTGCCGGTCGACCGCTTTCTGCCAGGCGGAGAACCGCTCCTCGTAGGCGTGGAGGACGGACGCCTGGTTTTCCTGCTGCCGGGCGGCTTCGTGCTGCAACAGACGCTGGCGGTGGGCCAGTGTTTCGCCCCATTGATCGAACTCCGCTGTCACCGACTGTAAATAGTCCTCGGTCTCCGCGTGGCAGGCGCGGATCTCCTCCAGCGCGCTCCGGACGCGCTCCCAGCCGGGAACGGTTTGCGTTAACTCGGCAGACACGGTAGACCAGTAAAAACGGCAGAAAAGGAAACGAGGAGGCTGGCGGCCCAGTCCGTGATTCACGAAACCGGTCGCCATCAAAAATCTAGTTCATGGATCCACCCGGGGCAAATCCGGCGCTCGGACGGTCGCCCGGCGACGCGCCCCCCGTTGCCTTTCGGCAACGTCTCCGCGTCGGATTGATGTTCGTTGGCCTCAGATGTTGCCGAAAACCGATGTTTTTCCCCGTACTGCCAGTCGTCTCTTGCCTTTTGTATCCGATTCGCTAATGATTACAAAAGCATGACCTTAATTTTGTTTTGTTCCCAAAGGAGGATTCCCCGATGAAGATTCTCACCGCAACCTGCCTGGCGGCGACTTGTCTCTTGCTGGCGGCCGCGCCGCGTGCAACCGGCATGAAAGTCGGCGACGCGGCCCCCGGTTGGTCGGGCATTATCGGCGTCGACGGCAAAAAACATGCCCTGGCCGATTACCGGAAAGCCAAGCTCGTGGTCCTCGTTTTCACCTGCAACCATTGCCCCGTGGCCCAGTCCTATCAGGACCGCCTGATCGCCCTGCAAAAAGAATACGGCAAAAAGGGCGTACAGGTCGTCGCCGTCAACGTCAACAAGGCCCCCCGCGACGCGCTCGAGAAAATGAAGGAGCGGGCGAGAGAAAAGAAGTACAACTTCCCCTATCTCTTCGATCCCACGCAGAAGATCGCCCGCGACTACGGCGCCAAGGTCACGCCGCACGCCTTCCTGCTCGATCGGGACCGGAAAATCGCCTACCGCGGCTCGATCGACGACGACAAGGACGCGAAAAAGGTCAAAGAGCACTCCCTGAAGAACGCGATCGACGCCCTGCTGGCCGGTAAGCGGCCCCCAAAGACCGAGACCAGGCCCTTCGGCTGCGGCATCAAGTACGAGAAAGGGAAAAAATGACGCGCTCACTCAAGTACTTTCTTCTTACACTCTTGTTGGGAGCGGCGTCGGCGCCGCTCGGGTGCCGAAAGGCGCCGGAGGTTCCCGGGATCGGCGTCCCGGACCTGCAAGCGGCCGTCGACGCGCACCGGGGCAAGGTCGTGCTGGTCGATTTTTGGGCCACGTGGTGCCCGTACTGCCTCCATATGTTTCCCCACACCGTGGAGTTGCAGCGGCGCTGGGCCGACCAGGGGCTGGCGGTGATCACCGTCAATCTCGATGCCCCCGAGGACCGCTCCGAAGCGGAGGCTTTCCTCCGCGATCATCCAGGCCCGGCGCAGAATTTCTTCAGCCGCTGGGGCGCCGGCCGGCGGTCGTTCGAGGAATTCGACCTGGAAGGCATTCCCGCGTTCCGCGTCTACGGCCGCGACGGCAAGATCTTCAGCACCGTGACCGGCGCCTATCCTCAAGACCTCGACCAGGCCGTCGAAGAGGCCCTGCGGCAGTAACCGCCGCTCTGGTTGTCGGCCGCTGGCCGTCGTGTTACATTGCTGCTTGACGGTGTCGTTTAGCCCCGGCACTTGTGCCGGGTGTGCGTAGTAAAACACCGTACTCCCGGCACAAGTGCCGGGGCTAAACTAATGGCACTTTACCTCCCGTTTAGATTTTAGGAGAACGCAATGACCCTGCACCCACCCCGCCTCGCGCATACCGGCCTCTTCCTCGGCATCTTGGCTTTCCTCGCCGCGCTGCCCGCCGCGGCCGACGAGGGGATGTGGCTGTTCAGCAACCCGCCGAAAAAAATCCTCCAAGAGCGCTACGGCTTTCGGGCCGACGATTCCTGGTATCGCCACGTGCAACAAGCGGCCCTGCGGTTCAACAACGGCGGTTCCGGATCGTTCGTTTCGGCCGACGGGCTGGTGATGACCAATCATCACGTCGGCGCCGCGGCCCTGCAGGAGATGAGCACCCCGGAGCACAACCTCCTGAAAGACGGCTTCTACGCCAAAACGCCCGCCGAGGAGCACAAGTGCGTCAACCTGGAACTGAACCAACTGGTAAGCGTCGCCGACGTGACCGACCGGGTTAATGCGGCGGTCCCCCCGGGCAGCGATCCGGTCGCCGCCGAAAAGGCCCGCCGGGCCGTGATGAACACCCTCGAGGAGGAATCGCTGGGGCAAACCGGCCTGCGGAGCGACGTGGTCACGCTCTACCACGGCGGGCGGTATCATCTGTACCGCTATAAGAAATACACCGACGTCCGCCTGGTCTTCGCCCCCGAGCAGGACATCGCCTTCTTCGGCGGCGATCCGGACAACTTCGAGTATCCCCGCTTCGACCTGGACTGCTGTTTCTTCCGCGTCTATGAAAACGGCAAACCGGCGAAGATCGAACACTATTTCTCCTGGAATCCCGCCGGGATCCGCGACGGCGAACTGGTCTTTGCGGTCGGCAATCCCGGGCATTCCGACCGGCTGAACACCGTCGCCCACCTGGAGTTTCTCCGCGACTGCGCCTTTCCCAAGATGCTCGACCAGCTCCGCCGCCGCGAGTTGCTGCTGTCGATCTTCAGCCGGCGGAGCAAGGAAAACGCCCGGCGTGCCCGCGACGAGTTGCTCCACCTGCAAAATTCCCGCAAGGCCCGGCTCGGCGGCCTGGAAGGCCTGCAAGACCCGGCCGTGCTGCACGCCCGCCGGGCCGAAGAAGAAACGCTGCGGGACGCCGTCGAAAATGATCCGCAGCTCCGCGGCGACGCCGACGCCTGGAAAAAAATCGAAGACGCCCTGAAGGTGTCGAAGCAAATTCTTACCGACCACGGCCTGCTCGAACGCGGCGCGGCGTTTCAAACCCGGTTGTTCGGCGTCGCCCGGACGCTGGTCCGGCTGGCCGACGAAACGGACAAGCCCAACGCCGACCGGCTCCGCGAGTACCGCGAGTCGAACCTCGAATCGCTCCGCCAGGACCTGTTCTCCAAAGCCCCGATCTACAAGGACCTGGAGACCGTCAAACTGGCCGATTCGCTGAGCCTGCTGGCCGAAGAACGCGGTTTCGATGATGAACTGGTGCAAAAAATCCTGGCGGGAAAATCGCCCCGCCGCCGGGCGGCCGAACTGATCGACGGTACGCGGCTGGAAGACGTGGCCGTCCGCAAGCAGTTGGCCGAAGGCGGAAAGCAGGCCGTCGAGCAGTCCGCGGACCCGATGATCCTGCTGGCCCGGCTGGTCGATTCCGAAGCCCGCCGCCTCCGGAAAATCGAGGAGCAGCAGGTCGGCGAGCCGATGCAGCAGGCCTACGCCAAAATCGCCGCGGCGCAGTTCGCCCTGCACGGGACGGACGTCTATCCCGACGCCACCTTCACGCTGCGGTTGGCCTTCGGCGTGGTCAAGGGCGTCGACGTGGACGGCGTTCAGCTTCCCCCGTGGACCACCTTCGCCGGCCTCTACAAGCACTCCGCCGAGCACGACGACCAGCCGCCCTACCAGCTCCCCCCGCGGTGGATCGAGCACAAGGACCGCCTCGACCTGAGCACCCCGATGAACTTTATCTTCACGGCCGACATCATCGGCGGCAACTCGGGCAGCCCCGTCCTCGACCGCAACGCTAAAGTCGTCGGCCTGGTCTTCGACGGCAACCTCGACACCCTGGTCTGGGATTTCGCCTTCACCGAAAAAACCGCCCGCTCCATCGCCGTCGACGCCCGCGCCTTGATCGAAGCCCTCCAGAAAATCTACGACGCCGGCCCGCTGGCGGAAGAGTTATTAAAAGGGCATCGGGGGGAATAAAGGATAATTCCTTTCAGTTTTTTTGGGAAAAATTTCCCGGCCCGATTTCCGCCCGAACGTCAAGCTACCCCCGCTTCACGCTCATCCGCGTGGCCCAGGCCCAGAGGACGGCCATCACCACGGCGATGAACACTAGCGCAGTCAGGCCGTATTGGAGCAGACGGTCGGCCAGGCTGCTGAGCGTGCCGCCGATCGCCTCGTTGTAGTCCTCCTGGACGATCACCAGCCAGCCGGTGTTCTCCTTGCGGACGGTTACCGGCTCCATCTGAGCCAGCCAGCGGCGGTTGTAGGTCCCGCCGTCCGGATCGGCGGCCAGCGGATCGCGGTAACGCTCCTGGCGCGGCTTGACGTCGGGCAGATCGTCGGCCTTCAGGCGGTAGTTGTTGAACCGGTCGGGCAGTTCGCCCCGGGTGGCCAGCATCTTGTCGATCAGCGGATGCTGGAGGATCAGCCCCTTGTTGTCCCCGTCGCGGTCGTCGACCAGCACGGCAAACGACTGGTCGCGGCCCCGGCCGCGGAGTTCCACCAGCCGCCCCACCTCGACCGTCATCGCCACGATGCCGAGGAACTCGGTCTTCCCGTCCACCTCGACGAGCACCGGCGTGGAGATGGCGACGATCCATTTCGAGGTGGCCTGCGAGCGGAACACGGCCGAGAGCGTGGTGGCCGTAATGTGCCTGCCCGGCTCGGGCCGCCACTTTTGCTCCAGGTCTTTCGGCCCGCCGTGGAAGAAGCTCCGCCAGGCGTAGTCCCTGCCGATCGTCTTCCCTTCCGGCACGCGGACCGTCGAGACCCCACCGGCGTCGCAGAAGAACCAGCTTGCCACTTCCTCCTCCTCCCGGGGACGCAAGGCGGGGGGAATCAGCGAGGCGAATCGCTTCTGCAGCTTCAACCGGTCGGGATTGTCCCGGAACTGCTTCCGCAGCTTGTCGCGTTCCGCCTGGGGCAGGTTCGGATCGGCCAGTTTTGCCAGCAGTGCCCGGAAATCGGGCTTCCCGAGGACTTCCAGCAGCGTCCGGCGGAAGGCCTCGTTGCCGGCCAGATCCTCGACCTGCTGATACCGCCGCTCCAACTCGTAGGCCGCTGCCCGGGCGACGAACTGCGCGGCAAATTGGTTGCTCTTCAGGGCCTGGGCCGTCAGGGCGCGGTCGGAGCGTTTCATCGCCGTGTGGAATCCCTGCCAGGCGAACCAGGAGACCACGGCCAGCAACAGCGCCGGCCCGATCGCCCCCAGGACCATCATCGGCCGCCGGGCCCGCCGGGCCGCCCGGGCGTCCAGCGCGTCGAGCACCGCCTGCACGTTCGGATACCGCTGCCGCGGATCGGGCGTCAGGCAGCGGTCGATGATGTCGGCCAGCGCCGCATCCACTCCCGGCACGTTCCTGTGCTTCAGGGGAATGGGCGACCGCTCGATCATCTCCCGGTACCGGGAGAGCCGCTCCCGCAGGTCGGGCGTCCGCTCGAACTCGTCCGCCGTCTCGCCCGCATGATGCGGCGGATGGCCCGTCAACATGCAATAGAACAAGGCCCCCAGGGCGTACACGTCCCACCGGGCGTCGGGCACGGCATCCAGATCGGCCTGCTCGGGAGCCATGTAAAACATCGTCCCGAGGGCCGGCATCTGCTCGTAAGAGAGCCGCGACTGCCCGAAATCGGCCAGCCGGGGCTTGTTGTCTTCATCCAGCAGGATGTTGGCCGGCTTCAAGTCGCAGTGCAGCACGCCCTTGCCGTGGGCGTGGACCAGTCCGACCGCCACGTCGCGGAACAGCTCGACCGCCTCGTCGACCGGCAGGGGGCCGTGTTGCAGGCGGTCGGCCAGCGAACCCCGCTCAAGATACTCCATGATGTAGTACGGCGGCTCGGCGTTCCAGCCCACCCCAAGCAGTTGCACCACGTAGCGGTCGGCAAACAGGAAGGCGAGCTTTTCCACCTCGCGGCTCAACAGCGACCAATCCAGTCCGCCCCGATGGGCGTAAAACTTGATCGCCACCCGGCGGCCCGTGTTCCGCTCGATGGCCACCCAGACCTCGCCGTAGGCCCCGTTGCCCAACAGCCGTTCCGGCTCGTAGCCCGGCACCTGCGTGGGCGGACGCCCCCGCTTCAGACTCATCTCCCGCGACACCCGCCGTTCGTACCCGCCTTGCGTCTGCGTTGGATCGGTACTCATACCCCTCAGTATAAGAGAGGAAAAGGGGCAAGGGGAGAGGGACAAAGCCGCTTGCGGCCTCGCAACGCCATCCCTCATCCCTCCCTTCGCCGGCCCCTCTGCCGTACTCAAAAAATCGGATATAATTAAAGATCTTGGGATAACAAGGAGCGCCGCCTATGGATCCTCTGCGTTTGTGCCTGGTCGTCGGACCGATCGCCGTTTATCTGCTGATGCTCGGAGCGCTCAACCTGTCGCGGCGGCCGTTCCTCGTCTCCGGCGGCCGAGACATGGCCGCCCTGGCCCTGGCCGTGACCGGGCTGATGATCGTCGGCCCGTTTTCGCTGTTCCTCTCCGGCCGGTCGATCGATTATTTCGGTTCGTGGATCTGGGTGATGATCCTGGCGCTGTACGCCCTGCTGGCCACAATGGGGATCCTGCTCGCCCGGCCCCGGCTGGTCATCTACAACATCTCGGCCGACCGCCTGCGGCCGATCCTGGCGGAAGTGGTCTCGCACTTGGACGCCGAGGCCCGCTGGGCCGGCGACAGCATCGCGCTGAGCAACCTGGGCGTGCAGTTGACCATCGACAACTTTTCGCCGTTGAAAAACATCTCGCTGAAGGCCGTGGGCAACGGCCAGGATTATCCCGGCTGGCGCCGCCTGGAACACGCCCTGGCCGACGCCCTGACCGAAGAAACCGGCCGCCCCAATCCCCGCGGCCTCACCCTGCTCTTCACCGGCCTCCTCCTCCTGACCGGCCTGGGACTGATGATCTACCACAACCCCCAGGAATTCACCCAATCGCTGACCGACTTCACCACCGCCGTCCTCCAGATGCTCCATCTGCAGTAGGATCGGAAGCGGAAAAACACCCGGCCGGAATCCGAAGAGCCAGACTCCTCCCTCTTACAGCAGAAGCTCCGGCAGATCGAGCATGATCCAAACAGGATCTTCGCCGCTGAAGATCCACTCGCTGCCGGAACGGTTATAGACGCCGTGCTCGATCGCCGCGAGTTCCTCCAAGGTTGCCTCATCAGCGTAATCGTAGTTCACTCCGCCGGTGCCGTTGTTGGTGACCGTCGCGTCTTCGTTGTACCAATTGTTGATCAATTGCATGGTGCCCGTGGCGCTGCCGATCAAAGCCCCCACGCTATTGTTGGAAGACAATCCTTCAACGTTTCCCGCGGCAAAGCTGTCGTAAATGTTCGAGTTGATCGCACTGCCGATCAGGCCGCCGACGTAACATGTGCCGGTAACATCGCCTGTGGCATAGCAGTTGTCAACCGTGCTGCTGGTGCAGTAGCCGATTAGCCCGCCCACTATTCCGTACCCATCCTGCGTTGAACCCGTGGCGTAACAATCGGTTATTTGTCCGTAAGAACAACATCCTGCTAAGCCGCCGACAAAGAAATAATCGCCGTAAACAGCGGCTGTGGAATATGATCGTGCGATTGTTCCATTGTTGTACCCGACCAATCCCCCAATATACTGCATGCCTATACCGTGGACATCGCCCGTGACAAAGCAATTTGATATGCTTCCCTCGTTTCTTCCCACCAAGCCGCCAACATAAGAACAGCCGTTAATGTCCGCGTTGATTAATCCCACCCCGCCGACCTCCGCGCTGGAAAGAATCTTTACGAAGAATCCCACGAAAGTGGCTGTCCGGTTGATCGTCAGATTCGATATCGTATGCCCGAAGCCATCGAAAATGGCGTCGAAACCGCCGGCGGTGGCGTTCGAGCCGATCGGCAGGAAACCGGCCCCGCTGTTCCAGTTGACCGTGTCCGAGGCGTCGATGTCGCAGGCCAGCACGTAGCGGTCGGCAAACGAGGTCGCTTCGGAAAGGTCCTCCAGGTCGTCCAGGCTGGCAATGATGACCGCCTCGTCGTCGAAGATCATCACCGTCTTCGCCACGTTCTGGCCCACGTTCATGTACCAGTCTCCGGCAATGGCCAGGAACTCGTACTCGCCCTCGTCCAAGCCGTTGGTGGGGACGTTGTAGGCGTAAGTCCAGCCGTCGGCGCCGTTGCTATCGCTGCTGAGGTATTCACCTGCTTCGCCGACGCCGTCCCCATCCAGGTCGATGTAGAAATCGACCCGGGCGACCGCGCTGCCGACGCCCTCGGCCGTAAGCGTCAATTCGTCGCCCATCTGCGTCCAATCCTGCTCGGTGCCCAGGCTCCCGATGCCCCGCTGCTCAAGCGAGGGCAGTCCCAAGTTGCTCGCGGTTCCAATGCCGTTGACAATCGTTCCCCCGCCCAGCGATAAGGCGTCGGTGCCGACGTACTGCAACTGCGTGAAAACGTCGCCGGCCTGAAGCGTATAAGCGAAGGTGAGTGTATCGGTTCCGCTGCCGCTGGAGTAGTTCGCGTAGCGGTCTTCATCACCAAGGTTGATTCGCAACTGGGGCGTGCCGGTCACCGTGACGTCTTTGTCGAACAACACGTCGATATAGATCGTGTCATTAGTGGTATAGGACCCGTCCGGATCATCAGCCATCACCCCATCCACCAGCGCCGCCCAATCTGCATACGCGGTTCCCGGACCCTGGGATCCGCCAAGGTTCAATGTATTCGCGGTAATGGATCCCGCCGTCAAATAACCGTAGACGTTAATCGTATCGCAATTGATTGCACCTGCGGATAATTTCCCGTCCGACTCGACATTCACGGTATTGCAAAGAATTGAATCCAATTCCAATTCTGCTAGAAATTCCCCCAGGCGTCGATGACGACGGTTCCATTGAGACCTTCGCCGTATATTTGTCCAATACGGTAATTCGCGCCCGAGACAAGCAACGTGCCGTTGGCCGTCGGCTTGATAACCGAATACTGCGACTGCTGTGCATCATCCCCCGTGGCGCTCAATTCCAGCGTGCCGTTGTTGATGATGGTGTCGCCGGAGTACGTGTTTGCGCCGCCGAGCGTCAATGTGCCAGCACCGTTCTTTGTTACTGCGCCTTCGCCGCTGATGGTGCCGCCGATGGTCATCGAATATTCTTGCGTATCTATGGTGGCAATATAGCCGGTTCGGAGGCTGATGTTCCTGTTGGCGTTTAAGGAGATATTAGCGCCGGCTTGAAGCGCGCTATTGCCCCAGAAGATAATGTTAGTTTGCGCGGTGTCGGGCACTGCGCCCAAGGCCCCGTCACTCGTTACCGAAAGCGTTCCTTCATAAATCCTTGTTCCACCGCTATAGCTGCTGTTTGTTGCAGAAAGCGTCAACATTCCCTCCCAACTTTTCCCTAGGCGACCTCCTCCGCTGATCGGACCGTTAATGGTTATCGTATGACCTTGCGTTTCAATAAAGGCTTCGAAGTTATTTGCAATGCTGATACCTCGATTGGCGTTCAAGATGAGATCGTCGTCAGCGCGAAGATTACCGTAAACTGGGAATGTGACGTTTATCTGAGGTGTACTTGGTATTGCTCCTAAGGCACTGTCGCTATTGATGGTCAATATTCCTTTTATTGTTGTTCCTCCGGTATAAGTATTTGACCTGTTCAGGGTCACAGTGGAGTTGATCGTCACGGCTCCACTGCCACCAAGGATCGCGCTGACGGTTCCTCCATTAAATGTGTAGGCCGTACTGCTCAAAACACCTGTTGTTCCCGTGATTAAGCTTTTATACGAAGTGATTGGACCTGTGCTATTATTATAGCCTTCGATCTCCAGCGTACTGTTATTGATTGATACCGAAGAACTATTTGCGATGGCATTGGTTCCTCGAAGCGTTAACGTGCCTGAGTTAATTGTTGTGCTCCCTGTATAGGTATTGTAAGAGCTGCTTATAGTAAGAGGTCCTGCACCTGTTTTAATTATTCCACCTGAGCCAGATATATTGCCGCTAATTCGCAATCCTGGCTCTCCACTCGTTACTAACATCGTAACGGTGCCAAGTAAATTCACTTTTGCCGAAATCAATGCAGTTGTTCCATTGGCATTGAGTGCATTGTTCACAGTGAATTGATTGCCTGTAATCGAACTACCATAACTAAAAGTCATTGACTTTATTTCTGGGTTAGTCAATAAATCGACATTAATAGTAGCATAATCATGTAACATGACTACATCGTCAGAAGAAGTCGGAATACCACCAGACCAATTGTAAGGATCGCTCCAATCGATACTATTATTTCCTGTCCAGTATATAGTACTGAGCATTTTTCGTGTTTCTAAATGTTCAAATCGAAAACAGTTTTTAACAAGAGACTTTGGACGTTTAGAAATAGAAGTTAGGATCTTTTTAATATATTTCCTCTTACCCAATCTATAAATAAATCTCATGATTTCCAACTCCTAGTTTAATAATCTAATAAATACCCATTAAATATTAGATAATCCCAGAGAATATAATTGCATTTTTAAGATGTATGTTTTCGATTCCAAATAAACATGATGATAATAGCTAGACCTATATACAATAGAATCATACTTGATGGTTCAGGAATGGGTGTAAGCAGATAAGCAGATCCATTCATTTCTATATTATATCCCAAGGCTATAATTTGCCCATAATCGTTAATTCCATAGGCACCTGTTAGTGTTATGCCCAATGCAGGATCTATTAGATTGTTCAAATTGCTCATCTGCTCATTTTTGTAAATGAATGCATCATTGATTGGAAAACCAAATCCGACTATTTCTCCATTATTATTAATATCAGTCGCATGAGTGCCATAATAAGGATCACTAATATCTGAAATAATTCCATCCTCATAGATAAAAACATGATAGGATAAATCAATCGAAGTCCATGATTCACCAGCGATTTTTCCTGCGTCATTAATCGCCCAGGCGTAGCTGTTTCCGCCTAAAGTACCTATGTCAGTTAATGCTTCTTGACGGTAAACAAAAGCATGATCTATTCCATCGTTCATTTTTTCATGTCCAACAATTTCTCCTAGAGAATTTATTCCTTGGCTAATTGTTGAATTTCCACCTAAATGACCTAACTCAGTAATTGAACCATGGTCATAGAGAATGGAATTAGTGAAACCATCTGCAGTTACATAACTTGCCGCAATCTGCCCAATGTTGTTTATTCCATCAGCACGACCAGATAATCCACCGAAATTGCCTAGATCATTTATGGATCCATTTCTGTAAAGAAAAGCATGATAGGATCCATCCGACATCATGGAATATCCAACGAGCTCCCCTATGTCGTTGATACTGGTAGCCGTACTATATGTACCACCGAGGGTTTCCAGATCTTTCAAGGTTCCATTGCTATAGATTGCAGCATGCATGACTTGTGAATTTATGGAGATAAATCCCGCAACTTCTCCTCGATTGTTGATCGCTTTGGGTGAAAAATCTCCCATATCTGTCACGATGTACTCAACTGCCGCACGGACAGGAGCGGCCGAAAGCAGCAACATGCTCAAAAAGATAACGACTTTCAAATACCTGCTCATTAATGATACTCCTTTCAGACAAAAAACATCCTGATATCCCGTGTAATTTTTCTAAATCTACCAACTATTGAAAATATAAGCAAGATAGCT
>JAFGPV010000200.1 GCA_016936015.1 Pirellulales bacterium | reverse complement strand
CGTCGGAATCCTCCACCCGACGGATCTGCCGGTTTGAGGAGTCGTACGTGTACCAGACCTGCTTGGAGATCGTCCCGGTGAAGGCGGCCTTGAAGACCACGTCCACCAGCCGGTTGTGATAATCCCAGCCGTAGAGCGTGACCTCCGTGTCGCCGGAATCGAGCACGCCGTTGGAGTTGTTGTCGATGAACCTGGCGGCCCGGTTCCCCTCGGGATCGTAGGTGTAGGTAAAGTCCCCGTCGCGGAGCAAACGGTTGCCGGACTCCGTCTCCCAGGGCGTGCTATTCTTTTCGGTCCGGTTGCCGTTGTCGTCGTACTGGTAGCTCTCGCTGTTCAGCGAGGCGGTGAGGATCTGGTCGCTGACGTCGAGGGTGAAGAAATCGTATTCGTCGTAGAGGCTGTTGGCGCCCGAGGCGTGGGTGCGGGTGACGCGACCGGCGGCATCGTAGGCGTATTGGCCGTTGACGACCCATTCGGTCCCGGCCAGGTCGGCGTAACGCCGGATCATGTAGAAATTGCCGGAGGCGTTGTATGTGAAGTCGACGTGCTTCTCGGCCACGGCTGTGCCGCCCGACTGCCCCTGCTGCGTGACCTGGGTCATCCGGCCCGCGGCGTCGTAGGCGTAGCCGTTGACAAAGTCGGGCGTCAGTTGCCCGTTGTCGGTGGCGGCCGACAGGACGATCCTCCGCCCGGCGCCGTCGTATTGCCGGTCCAGCCAGGCCGTGAAGGCCAGGTCGTCCGAGGTGGTTGCGATCCGTACCGTCCGGCCCAGGTCGTCGTAGGTGTTGACAAAGGTGACGGAGTCGTCGCCGCCGCCGATCAACTCGCCGGCGAGGTTGTAATCGAACTCGTAGGTATTGACGCGGTACTAGTCCAAGTCGGCGTCCTCGACGCTATAGTACCACCGCTCCTGGGTATTGCGGGAGAGGCCGTCGTAGGAAAAGTCCCGGACCCAGCCGCGGCGGTCCACCCGGCGGGTCAGCCGGCCCAGCCGACTGTTCCCGCGCTGGGTTACGTGATGAGGTAAACCGGGAATGACCAACCGCGCCAATCGATCCATGCCCTAATCTGCAAATTCTTACCCAGAATGCCAATATCGGTTCGTGTCCCGCGATTAGAATGTCAACAGGGCCTGGGGACGAGGGATTAGGGGCGAGGGGTTGGGGATCAGCATTCACCCCTCGCCCCTCGTCCCTCACCCCTAATCCCTCATTCAATATACCGTTTCAGTAAAATCGTATTCTCCGCGTTGAGGTCCTGCCCCCGCTGGAAGCCGACGGGAATGCTGCGGTCGATGATGTAAAATCCCCGATGCCGCTCGAACTCGCCCGTCTCGGCGCCCAGTTCCTGGCCCAATTCGTAGCCGTCGGGATAAATCTGCTGCTTGATTAGCTCCTTTTGGGCATCGTTCAGTCCGAGCATCGAGTAATAGGGTTGTTTGAGTGTTGCGGGCGTCACTTCAAAATACCCCACCGTAATCCAGACGGCGTACACGTTCGAGCGGGTGGTCGTCAGGTTGGCCAGCCGCTGCAGGGCCTGGTAGCGGAAATACGGGTTGCGGTCGGTGTTGTCGACGGCATTGGAAGATACGTAATTGAACAGCGGTGCAATCGGATTCGAGGGATTCTCCGCCCGGAGCAGGGTGGCGTTGATCTCACGGTCGGGTTGCATGAGGTTGACCGGCGGGACCAGCGAACTCTCGGCGGCGGAGCGGAACGGCCGGGCGAACTGCGTGGGATAATTGGCGTTCATTGCCAGAATGTTCGTCTGGGGAGAGCCGGGGTATCCCCGCCGGCTGGAGACAAAGTTTTGCCAGATGTTGGCCCACAAGGCGCTTGAGTTCGGAACGTTCAGTAGTCCTTGCAAGACCTCAGGGCGGTAGATCGTATTCAGGTTGATTTTTCCCGGCTCGCGGTAGCTGGGAATCATATTAAACGGCGGATGGTAATTGTGGACGTCGGGGAGGGCCATGAACGTCGGATTGCCCTGGATTTCCGTCCCCACGAACCGCGAGGGGACGCCGACGTACTCCAGCAGCCGGCTCAGTTCGGGCGCATGGTTGGGCGAGGAAACGTCGTTGCTGGCAAAGAAGTTCAGCAGGTGCGGATAGGAATCGACGTAGTTCTGATACGGTTGGGTCGTGGGCGCATTCAGGTTGTACCTGCGCAGCAGATCGTACGACGAGGCGGCCGGGACGAGCATCAACTCCATCTCGCTGACGTAGGGCCGGTTGTTCCAGTTCAGCCAGGGGAACGGGGTGCCCTGCGGATCACCCTTATAGTAAGAGTTTTGATCGGTGATTCGCGGCTCAAATTTCGTATTTAAATAGCCCAGGGTGGTTTGGAGCTTGTATTTGAAGACGTAACTCGAGTCCGGGTCGCCGCCTTCGGGTGTTGTTTTCAGGTCCTTCTTGGTCTGTTGAATCCAAATATTATTTATTCCGGGGGCGGATTGATCGCTGCACTTGTCGCCGCGTTGCCGGGCTTCGACCATCATCTTGGCACCCGCCTGCTGCTGGGGAAAGAGTTTGGACAGTTCCGCCTTGTCGCTCTCCCAGCCGTTGAACGCGATCAGGTCGATGGGCGAGGTATCGATCGTGCGGTAGGGATTGAGGTCGGGATCGAACGGCAGGAGCGGATTCGCCAGCCGCTGCAAGTGGATCGTGCAGACGTGGGGAGTCGTTCCGTTGGTCAGGACGGCCTCGGCAACGGGATCCTCGTCGAGATGGGCTTTGCGGTCATAGTCGAAAGGCCGGTCCTTGGGGGGATTATAATAAGTGAGTCCCTTGGGATAATCAGGATAGCCGACCAGATCCGTCGGCTCGGAAATGCTCAAACGGCGCGGTTGATTATTGGCGCAATTGACGACAATGGAGGTCACCTTCTGGATGGTGTCGTTGACGGCGGAATCGCCGACCCCGGCCTTGTTGTTGCGGTTGAACGGCGTTTGCGCCAGGGGATTTTTCGGCGAGAGGAAGAAATGCCGGACGGGGCGTCTTTCGTCGTAAATATTGGGATCATCCTGGGCCGGGGCGTCGGTTCTTCGCCCGAAGAAGGTCACGTAGGCGCCGTGGATCTCTTTGCCCGAGGGATCCTTGCCCACGGGATAATGCGAATCGTAGGCGCCGGGGCCGATCACGGCGTATCCGCGGCGCGGGATAATGAGCATTTTATTCTTGTCCCGATCCTTGAAATACGCGTTGTCGTCCGTGGGATTGGGATAGTAGCGTGTATTCGGCTGGCAGCCGTCCTTCAGGTTGAGATCGGTGGGATTGGGGGGGCGGACGAAGTAGATGCTGCGGTTATTATCACCGGGCGTGGTTTTGTAATCATCGGGATTTTTTAGACCGTCGTTCCCGTAAATAATCACCAGCCGCCAGACGGGCGCTTCGGTTTCCGCCCCCGTGCCCGCCCGCCTCATTAAATCCACGCCCGTGACGCGGTCTCCGCTTTCCAATGCTTTCGTGCTGTACAATTCCGCGGGCACCGGCTCGGATTCGGTCCAGGGATTATACAACTCGACGAACAGCGATCCCTCCGGCTTTTTCCGCTGGTCGAAATCGTCGTCTTTCTTATGCGTGGTGGAATTCTCGGTCGTCGTGGTGGCTTTATCGCCGTCGTCGCTGTCCAAGTCTTCGGTCCGCCGGTCGTGGAGGGCGAGGGTTTCGCCGATCAGCAGTTCCGGCCGTTCGCAACCCCAGACCAGCCCGCGCCGGGGCTGGCTGTCGTCGCTTTCTCCCGTTACGGGATTGACTCCTAAAACACCGTCCACGTTCCACGTGTACTTGCTTGGATTTTTCGTATTGTCATTAATATCATCGGCAAAGGGATAAACGTCGTACTCGAAGGGGGTCATGATCGAGTCGCGGTCGCGGAAATCGACGACGTTGACGGCCCATTGGGCCAGGTAGCGGGCGAGTTCTTGGTCCGTGGTTGGCTTGCTGGAATGAAGAATCTCCTTGAGTTGCTTCTTCATTGCATCCTGCTCGATCGTCATCATCGCCGTAACGTACAGGTATCGCGCCTCGTCTTGCCGGGCCTGGAGGGAGTTGAGCGCGGGTCCGACCGGCCAGGCCGGATCGGCTGCGGTCGGCAGGCCCCGAGGACTGTAGCGCGTCAGGGGCTTGACCGTCGTGCCGGGTTTGTCACGAAGCTCAACCACTTCCCCGGATGCTCCGTTGACGCCCGATTCCCCGTTGACGGGGTTTTCCGCCGATTGAGGCTCGTCGACCACGCCGTTGAACTTGCCGCTTGTGTAATCGACCAAACCGTTATTCGGATCAACGGGATCGTCCCTGCCGTTGCCAAACGGCCGGTTGATGTTCATTTTCAATCCCGCGAGCATCTCGGGCGGAAACAGTTGCAGTGCATTATTGAGCACCATCGTCTCCGTTTCCGTCATGGCCTCTCCAGGATCAAGCGGATTAGTCGGATTATTTCGCAGTTGGCAGTAGTACGTCGCCGTCAACAGGTCCAGCGCGTTCTGCGGATGCATCCAGAGGGCAATCCAATTCCGAAAAATCGGATTGTTCGTATCGGCATAATCCGTCACCGCCTGGTTCCGGTAAGCCGGGGAAAGCGGCTGCACCGACAGGCCGGGGATGTTCCAGCTTTCGGTGGTGACTTGATGCCGCCGGTCGAACAGTATGGATTTTTCCGGCCGCCCTGTCTGAGAGGTCAGCGCGGCCAGCCGGTCGGGCAGGGTGACCGTGTCGCGGTCGAAGGGGCGGAGGATCCGCTCCAGTTCGTTGACGCTGAAGGGATTATTGACCGGACTGGGCAAAGGTAATCCGCGCGAGGTCTCCGGCGTAAGCTGCAAGGCGTAAGGAATACCCATCAGGGAACCGCCCGTCTGATAGGTGCTTGTCCCCGCGTAAACGGGCCGGCCGCCGGGATCCAAACCCACGGCGCCCACTCCGAACGGATCGGGGGGAGAACCATAGGCACAGGCGGCGCCGGGGACGATATTGGCATAGCCCGCCTTTTGATAAACGGAGGCCCAATAATCGGGCGCTTTATACTGACCGTCATTGTAATCGTACCATTTGCCGTATTCGACGGACCATTTATTTTCAATCAAGGGATCGACGCCCGTCCCGGCAATCCTCGACGAGCCGTACCGGCCTTCATAGTACACGCCGCCGGGTGTGCCGCCGGGCGTGCCGCCGACTAAAAGTTGCGAGTAGAAAGTGGGATTCGAGAGAAAAAGCGGAGACAGATTGATTTCCGCCGGTCCGTAGCCCTGCCCGCGGAGCGTCGGATACCCGCCTCCGGCAAATGTAAAACTCTGTGGATTGATGAGGTTGTAAAAATAATATTGATCGGTCTGGGCCAGGTTGCCGTGGGCGTTGAGGTTCAAGCGGCCGTCGAGGTCGACGCAGAGGATCGCAAACAGCGGCTTGTACTTCCGCCCGTCCGGGGCGCTGCGGACCGGAAATCCCAAATCCACCCACACGCTGTCCGGCACCCCGTCGCCGTCGTTGTCCACGTCGTACTGGCTGTCGGGCAATCCGTCGTTGTTGAAGTCAAACTGTCCGTTGGTGGCGAATTCCCAAGATAAGGGAGTCGGATTCGACGGATTCACAATTTGGCCGGATGCGTCGCGCACAAAATTCATCTGACGTGAAGAGGCATTGCTGCCGGTAAAATTCGGGTGATCCTCGGGCAAAGGCCGCAGCAGAATGCGGCGCTTGAGGTCGAGAATGTACTGCGCGATCTGGGGACTCATACTTGAAGGAGGGCAGTAACCGTCGTCGGTATTGGGATTGCCGTCCGGCCCGAAAGGCTGAATGATGGCGCCCCAACACGGTATCGGAGATATCTGTGAACTCAATTGACTATAAAGTTTGTTGTACCAATAAGAGACCAGCGCCGGCCGGTGCAAGGACGGAAGAGTTTGCACGCCCGACGCCGTGACCATTTGTGCCCCGAGGATCGGATTTTGATAGTCGGGAGCGTCGTAGCCCTCGTTCAGCATCCAGTTCGGATAGGGCTGGAGTGGGACCGACGATTTGACACGGTCGTCTCCTGAACCGCCGTCGTCTTGTCCGTTATTACCTAACGGCCAGATATTGGTCAGCCAATTCGTATAATCCTCTTCGTTCAGGAACGGCCGCAGCAACAACGAGCACGGTATTTGCAGATTGGGATCCGTATTGGGGAATCGGGCAACGTCCAGCCTGCCGGTTCTGGGATCATATCCGTAACCCGTGCCGCTGAAGGGCGGGCCGTTGATAATGAAAGTATTGTGCTGGAGCGGAAGGTATCCGCCAAGGGCGGAAACCTGGAGGTTTCCCAGAGAGGTAATTCCCAGAAGCCGCGTGCTCTGCCCCGCGCAGGGGGCACTTTGCGGATCGCCCGTGAAGGTCATCACGCAACCGATCCGCCGCATCATTTCGGCTCTAAGGGAATCCTTAATGGCGGTGTCCGATACAGGATTCTTTGCTGCATCAAGGAAGACGATCGGAAATTCAACAATTTGCCCCCCGGCAATCAGGTTAACCGGATTGTCCACCTCGGGATAATATTCAATACCACCGACGGTCAAATGAGAATTGTTGCCGTAGACGTCTTCCAGCAAGCCGTGCGGGCCGAGGATCGAGGCCGAGTTGGCCGAGCCGCGGAGCGCTTGCATGAGGGCTTCGTTCAGGTCGGACTGGGAGGAAGCGGCGATGTCCGAGGACTGCTCGATCCTCGCCGCGGTCTGGGCGCTCCGCTGGGCCTGGCCGGAAAGGATCACAAAGGCCACGGCAATCAGCCCGAACAGCGCCAGCAGCCCCAGGATTACCAGCAGCAACACGCCCCGCCGTCTCGTTCTGTGGAATGTGGAAACCATGATTATACTCCCAAGCCCGCATCGCTTGCCCGAGGCGGGAAGGTCATTAACAAATTGATGTTTCTCGCTAAAACGGAAATATATTTCTCGCAAAGGCGCAAAGGCGCAAAGTTTTTAATTAATAAATGGTAGGAATGATATTTTCATGGATCGATCTTTTTCAATCTTTCATCCTTCGCGCCTTTGCGCCTTTGCGAGAATTATTTCGTTCTTTCAATTCCCGCTAAGGTTCACCGTGGTCGTGTACACCCCGATCACGCCGTCGATGACGATCAAGATGTCGGGATGGCCCGTCGGATCGGGTACATTGGTGTCCCAATCGGGACCGGCCAGGGTGACGGTCGGCCCGGTGGTCGAAGTGCTGTCGATGTCCATCGCCTGGTTGACCACCCGATACCAACTGCACTTCCGGGGATAGCCGTTGGCGTCGCGGCGGACCAGCAGGACCCAGCCCTTGTTTTGGATGTTCAGGGGCCGGTCGTAACTATCCACGTTGTTTTCGAGCACCATCGCCCCGCCGCCGATTCCCATTCCGGGAAAACAGGCCGGCGGTTGGCCGGATATAAGCTGTACGGGTTTCAGCCGCACGGTGCGTTCGCCCACGGGCAGTTTCGTGGTCCCTATCACCTCCGTGCCGAAGTTCCGTTTGAAGCAGACCGCCGCCGAGACGGTGTAAGACGTTCGCTGGCCGACCGGCAGGTTCAGTTCGCTGCTGGAGGGACTGACCGTGAAGAACCAGGTATAATTCCCCTCGTTCGTCAGGCCGGCCCCCGCCACGGTCGGCCGCTCGCCGCTGTTCTCGGGAACCTCGAACGCCAGATCGTCCGGACAGGCGAAGAGTTTCTCCAGCGATGCCCTGAATGCACTGGTATTCGGGAGGACCGGCCGAACTGTGTTGCTTAATGGTTGGGGTAAATTATAAGGAAACAGACTGTTCGGAGGCAGGTAAAGGGTCCGCCGTGCGAGAACAAACTCCAGGTTGATAGGAGAACTGGGGGACTTAAAGGTTGCATTTTTATTACTGATTTGGAAGGGCATATTCTCTGCGCTATCGAGGAAATAGCCCAACGGGTCGATAAGAAACGGCATGAAATCGTCGGTGGGAACGTTGTTGGCGTCCCGACAGTTCTGCACGTTGTACAGTACATCAGGAATGAGACGGAGAGATCCAGAGGCATCGTAGCCGACACCCCAGGCGCCTGGGTACCAGTACCAATACCGGTAGTCGAGCATTCCGTGGACCTTGATTTCCCGGAGCGCCGCCCGGCCGCACATGCCGGAGTAGTCCGACTTGGCCGACTCGGACAGGGCGAACTGGCCCAGCGGGATGATCGTCAACACGCTTAGCAGGCCGACGGCCAGCACGAAGATCGAAACCAGCACCTCCAGCAGGCTCAGGCCGCGGCGGGAATGTCGAGAGTCGAGAGTCGAGGGTCGAGAGTCGAGGCTCCTGAACCCTGAACCCTGAACCCTGAACCCGGAGTCTTCGACATTCGACATTCGACATTCGACATTCGATGCTTTGCTCATGTCATCTTCCTCCCACGGCTTGGGCCTGGCGGGCGAAGGTCCGGGACTGCTCGATCGCGGTTTGCCAATCCCTCTTGGGATCCTCGGTGAGCGGACCGGGTACGTAGGGCCAAAAGGCGGTCCGCGTCCAATCGACGTACCATTGGCCCGAGGAATCGCGAGGCAGCGGATGCATCTCCGACGTGCTGACCAGGCCCGTCTGGGGTTGAATCGCGATCCATTGGCTCTTCAGATCGGCCCAGTTGGGCAGTTGTTCCTCGACGGGGCTAGCGGGCAAGGCGTCGTAGTGATCTTCGTTACTGCCGGGCATCGGCACGCGATCCAGGCGGCCGACGAGCAAATAGATCGGGCTGGTCGCGGTATAAACGCCGTAATCATTCGCACCATAGTAATAGACGCCCTCCACCGTTCCATTGGGCGAAAACACCAGCATGACCGAGCGCATGTCCGGATTAGGATTATTATTAATCACGCTGCTGCGTGCGAAGTAGTTGCCGTCCCTGCCCGAGCCGACGCCCGAATACGCCAAATCGACCGCCGTATTGGCCGGAAGCTGCAGCGCCGCCGCCGCCGTCTTGACCGGCTGCCGGAAAATCTTGAAGGTGTACGGTCCGGAGCAGTACCTCGCGTTAAGCGGTTCGAGGGACGAAGGATTGGGAATAGTGATGAATTGCTTCCAGGGCGTGCCCTGCAGCATGGGGGCGTTCAAGACCAGCGTCAGACAATAGTTGTCAACCCAATTGTCCCGGGGATGCAAGGCATCCTGGTTATTGTCTAAATCCACACCCGCGGAGAACTGAATATAGCCGTTTTTATCCTCGGGAAAATCGAGCGGCGGTATAAGATTTGGCCACTGGGCGGTATTCTGCCCGGGCACCATATTGGGATCCTTATCGGTGTAAGGCGGATACGAGTGGGGATCTTTAATATCCTGTTCGTTGGTCCAAGTATCTTTAGCGATCGTATAATAAGGACCCTGGCCGCCGAGTTGTATTAAATCGCCGTACCGAATTAAATTATCCGGTAAATCGTTCTCGCGAACCCGGACTTTCAATACCCGATAAAGGAGCGTTGGGGAATTCATGCGGAGCGTCGTTCCGCCGACGTTGCGCACGTCGTCCCAATAAGGCCGACCGTCCGGACGCCAACTCCAATCCTGGACCATCACTACGGCGTTCATCAGATCGCCGGCGAAGGACGGGGGGACTTCGCACTGCTGAAGGACGGTGCAGGCCTCGGGACGGTTGGCAAAACGCTCAAAGATCACCCCGGCGGGCCGGCCGGTCTCCATCGCCCGGTTCCGGGCCGTGCCCAGGTAGAGGTCGATCATCCGCGCCGCCTCGCGGACCCGCTGATCCTCGCCGGGCAGCGCCCGGAGCGCCGCCACCGCCAACAGCGCCATGATGAACAGGACGATCATCATTTCAATCAGCGTGACGCCGGAGGAAAAAAGGGATTGGGGATTAGGGATTGGGGATTGGCGTTTAGCGGCCGCCGGAACGGCGGCCCAATACGCCGAAAACGCAGTGTCCGTCGCAAACGATCCGGCCCGTCGGGCCGGTTGCTTATCCCGTGGTCTGAACATTTTTTTCACCCATCAACCGAAAAGCCCTTTTTGCATTAAGATGCTATCTCAAAGTCCCCTCTCCCTCCGGGAGAGGGCTAGGGTGAGGGCATGAAGAGCGAAGATGGACATTTTTTCGCATTTCTTGCCATACAGCCCTCACCCCCGCCCCCTCTCCCAAAGGGAGAGGGGAGGGTTTCAAGACACGCTCTAAGTGCATCACTCCCTCCGAAACCCCGTTGGGGTTTCTCTGGTTGTTGAGGCATGATTTACCAGGGTAGCCGCATGCGCGGCAACCCTGGCCTTTCTTCTAAAAAGCCCTTTGGGCTATCGGTCTCTTCGCAACTCCGTAGGCAGTAATGCTTCAAAAAATGGACAATCTCTTTTTACCGGATCCTCGGCTTCTCTCCTCAACCCGTACCCAAGCACGGGCCTCATGCCGCCCGCAGTGAAGAAACCGCAAGCGGCTCTCTCCTTAAAAACAAATCCTCTTACTGCGTCTCCAGCCTGTGATTGGTGATGTTGTCGACCTCATAACCTTCGCCGGTAGGGGAACCTATGCCGGCAGGATTGCCACTTTTACCAGTAATCGTTTCATAGGGATTGCCTCGATAGTTATAATTATTCAGATCATTAATGCCGTATTGACGATCTGGTCCAGCCGAATAAATCAAGGGGACTAAACGCCAGCCCGTGGGAACATAATTACCGCTGATTGTATATTCCTTTTGGACAACGTCGACTTTTCTTGAATCGAAGGGATCATGATCGTTTAACGTGGCGAGTTTTCGTTGGCCGATTGCGGTCGTCGGATCCGGAGGAACAAGGTTGATGTCCCCGTCATTCCAAGTGATTTTGATATTCGGTTGAACGTCCGATTTGTTGAATCCCGGCGCCCACCGTAAAAACCTGATCGGGTTCCCCCAGCCGTCCACAAATTCGGGGATCGTATCTTCATCAACGTCGCCGATTTCATCTTCCCCGAAGTTTTCCAGGGCTTCAGGAGCACTCATAGACACGATTAAATAGAGACACTCCGCCCCTCCATTTTGATCAATTAATAAATGGGCCTCATCGGGCGTCATTCCCTTTTCGTTGACCAGATAATTCTTCGCTTGCGAATAACGCTGGTGATAGGCTCGTTGCAGGGGGAGGTGGTAATCTGGCGAAAAACCGTAAGTCATGCTATATTGCACGGGAGGAGCAGTTCCAATTCTCCAGTATCTTGTCCTTAGAAACTCATTATTCAAGATCAGATTGCCGCCACTGTTGCAGATATCACTCCATCGTTCGGGCATTTCCATTCGCATGATTTCGCGTAGCAAATCAAGTCGAACCACGGCCATCCCTTCGGCGTAACGCGTATCATCCGCTCGGAGAATATTGCCGCTGGTAAAGATACTCTGGTCGAACCGGGTCCGCCGCGTCAGATAGGATTCATTTTTTTCCATCACGATAGCGTCGAGCTTGGCGATGGTGGCTCTGGTTTTGGCCTCGGCGGCGGCGCGGCGGGCCCATTGCAGCGCGCCGAGGGAGAGGCCCGCCAGCACCGCGATGATCGCGATGGTCACCAGCATCTCGACCAGCGTGAAGGCGCGGCGGGAGGGATGAGGGATGAGGGATGAGGGATGAGGGATGGATCCCGAACCCTGAACCCTGAATCCTGAACCCTGGATCCGGCAGGCTGGAAATGGCATGAAAACCTCCTCGGGCCTCTTTATAATGTCCTAACGCATCAGCCCTCACCCTAACCCTCTCCGGGCACCGACCGAAGGTTGGTCGGGGAGAGGGGACGTCGAACGTCCTTCGCGCCCCGCGTCCCTTACCCTTGACGACTGGCCGCCGTCTACTGCCTACTATCCACTGCCCACTGCCCACTTTATTTCTTTCCGCCGCCTCCGCCGGAGAGCGAGGTGATCAAGGAAATCAGCGGCATGAAGATGGCGATCACGATGAAGCCCACCATCACGCCGAGGATGATGATCAACAGGGGTTCCATCAGGCTCATCAGGCTTTCGGTCAGCACCTTGACCTCCTCGTCGAAGGTGTCGGCCACTTTATAGAGCATGGTGTCCAGTTCACCGGTCTCCTCGCCGACGTCGACCATGTTGACGACCATGTCGTCGATGACGCGTTTGTTCATGCGGGTGAAGTACAGCAGCAGGCCGATGCCGGGAATGAAGAAGGTCCAGAACAGGAGGGTGATGATGTTGAAGGCCGGCTTGGAGTGCTCCTTCAGCGGCTTGGCGATCGATTCGCCCTCGCGGATCGACTCGTACACCGTTTGATAGAGGTCTTCGAAGACGGCGTTGCTGGCGGTCTCCTTGGTGATGTAGAGGGCCTCGAGGATCGGCACGCCGCTGGCCACCAGGGTGCCGAGGGTCCGCATGGTGCGGGCGATGATGTTTTTCTCGACCAACTGGCCGAAGATCGGGACCTTCAGCAGGAACAAATCCCAGCCGTAGCGCCCGGCTTTGAACTTGCGGACGAGTTTGATCACCAGCCAAATTCCGATGGGAATGCCGGGAATTAAGAACCAGTAGTCCTGGATGGCGTGGGAAACGGCGATCAGGGCCAGCGTGACGTCGGGCAATTTCACGCCGAATTCCTTGAAGATTTTCTCGAAGGAAGGGACGATCTTGATCATGATGAAGACCAAAATCGCCGTGGCGAACACGACCACGAAGATCGGATAGATCAAGGCCCCCCGGACCTTGCGCTTCAGCGATTCGGAACGTTCCTTGAACTCGGCCAGGCGGCGGAGAATGACTTCCAACGCCCCGCCGGCCTCGCCCGCCTTGATCATGTTCACGTACAGGCGGTCGAACGCCTTGGGCGACTTGGCCATCGCCTCGGAGAGCGTCGCCCCGCTCTCGATCTCGTCGCAGACGTCGATCAGGGTGTTTTTCAAGGCCCCCGGCTGTTCCTGATCCTGGAGGATTTTCAAGCTCCGGAGGATGGGCAGGCCGGCGTCCTGCAAAATCGAGAGCTGCCGCGTGAACGTACAGAGCTTCTTGGTCTTCACGCCGCCGATGGCGAAGCTCTTGCCTTTCTTGCCGGTTTTCTTCTGCAACGGCGCGGCCCGGCTTTTCTTGGCCGAGATCTTCGTGATGAAGTATCCCATCTGCCGGATCGTGGCCTGCGCCTCGTCCTGGTTCGGCGCTTCAATCACGTCCCGGATCTCTTGACCCGTGGAGTCCATCGCTTCGAATTGAAAGGTCGGCATGGCTCGGTTCCTTTTTCGTAATCAGCGAGCGGCAGGCAGCCGTTAGTTTTTTACCCTTGCCCTTCGCTTGTCATCCTTCATCCCTCATCCTTCATCCCTTCCCTTTACACTTCCGCGATCGTTTCGCGGATCACTTCCTCGATGGTCGACACGCCGGAGAATACTTTTTCCAGGCCCGATTCCCGTAGGGGGATCATCCCGGTCTGCAGGGCCAAATCGCGGATTTTATCGGTCGACGCGCCCTTGTTGATCAGCCCCCGGAGCTGATCGTTCACGGGGAGCCATTCGAACAGTCCGGTGCGGCCCTTAAAGCCGGTGTTGTTGCAGGCCGCACAACCCCGCCCGCGGTAAAATTTCTTGTCCAACACGTCCTCCGGCGTGAGATTCAACTGGGCGAGCAACTCGATGCTGGGCGTGGTCTCTTCGCGGCACTCCCGGCAGATTTTGCGGACCAGGCGTTGGGCGAGCACGGCTTCGAGCGTGGCAGTCAACAGAAATGGCGGGATGCCCATGTCGCGGAGCCGCGTGACCGTGCTCGGCGCGTCGTTGGTGTGCAACGTGCTGAAGACCAGATGGCCGGTCAGCGACGACTGCACCGCAATTTCCGCCGTCTCCAAGTCGCGGATCTCGCCCACGAGGATGATGTCCGGATCCTGGCGGAGAATGGACCGCAGGCATTGGGCAAAGGTGTTGCCGATCGTCGGATCGACCGGAATCTGCACGATTCCGTCGATGTCGTACTCCACGGGATCCTCGGTGGTGATCAGCTTCTCCTCGATGTTGTTCAACTCGTTCAGCGCTCCGTAGAGGGTGGTGGTCTTGCCGCAGCCGGTCGGGCCGGTGACCAGCACGATGCCGTTGGGCCGGCGGATCACGTCGCGGAAGGACTGCAAAATCCCCTGGGGCATGCCGACCGCGTCGAGGTCGAGCATCACCACCGAGCGGTCGAGGATCCGCATCACCACGCTCTCGCCGAACATCGTGGGCAGCACGCTGACGCGGAGATCGACGGGATGGCCGCCCACCGTCAGGCGGATGCGGCCGTCCTGCGGCAGTCGCCGTTCGGCAATGTCCAGGTCGGCCATCACCTTGATCCGCGTGGTGATGGCAAAGGCCAGGTGCCGCGGGGGGGGCACCATCTCGTACAACACGCCGTCGGCCCGAATCCGGATCTTGAACTCCGACTCGAACGGCTCGAAATGCAAGTCGCTGGCCTTCTCCTTGATCGCCATCAACAACACCATGTTCAGCAGCTTGCGGACCGGCGCGCTGTCGGCCAAGGCCTCTACGTTGGAAAGATCCACCGCCGATTGGCTTTCAATGGCCCGGGCCGCCATCGTCAACTCGTCGTCGGACTCCATTTCGGCAATGATGCTCTCCACGCTCTCGGAGCCGGAAGTGTAGTACCGCTCCAAGGCCCGCTGCATGTCGCGCTCGGTGCAGACCATCGCCCGGATGTTGTAACCCAGAAACGTCCGCAATTCGTCGAGGATTTGCAGTTTCTGCGGATCGCACATGGCGATCGTCAGCGTGTCGTCCTCGAATTTCAAGGGGATCACGCGGTAAAGCTGGGCCATCGGCTCGGTGATCTTCGCCAGCGTCTCGGGCGTAATGTCCACGTCGGCCAGGCTGACCACCTGCATCCCCATCTGCTCGGCCAGCGCCTGGGCCAACTGGTCGTCGGTGATCAGGTTCATGCTCATGGCGATCTGCCCGAACATCTCGCCGGGACGCTGCTGCTGTTCCTCCAACAACATCTCCAGCCGGTCCTCGCGCAGAAAGCCGAGATCCACCAGGATTTGTCCGATCCGCCGAATCGCCATTGCTGTTGAACTCCCTCGTTGGGTTGTCGGATCCGGTTTCTTAAGTCTCTGATTTAATCGGCGCACCTCCGCGATCCTTGCGAGCCAATCGCCGCCGGGCTTCGTCTTCGTCCTCGAACATCCCCCGCTCGGCCCGGGCGATTTTAGCGGCCAACTCCTCGGCATTGTTCGCCCGGAACAGCACCTCCCGCTTCTCACAGACGCCGTCCTGCCAGAGCTTGAATAGGTGGTCGTCCAGCAGGATCATTCCCTGCTTGTGACTGGTTTGAATCACGGAGTTGATGCGGTAGGTTTTGTTCTCGCGGATGAGGTTGGAGACGGCCGGCGTGACCACCAGCAGCTCGTAGGCCGCCACCCGGCCCTTGCCGATCTTCGGCAGCAGGGCCTGCGAGAGGATGCCGATCACCGAGACGGAAAGCTGGGTGCGGATCTGCTCCTGCTGGTTGGTGGGAAAGACGTCGATCACGCGGTTGATCGTTCCCTGGGCCCCCGTGGTGTGCAGGGTGGCAAAGACGATGTGGCCCGTCTCGGCCGCGGTGATTGCCGCTTCGATCGTCTCCAGGTCGCGCATTTCGCCCACCAGGATCACGTCCGGGTCCTGACGCAGCGCGCGGCGGATGGCCTCGGCAAAGGTGGGCACGTCCACGCCCAATTCCCGCTGGTTGACCGTCGATTTCTTGTGGGTGTGATAAAACTCGATGGGATCTTCAATCGTGATGATGTGATGATCGAAGGTCTCGTTGATGTAGTCGATCATTGCCGCCAGGGTGGTCGTCTTGCCGGAGCCGGTCGGCCCGGTGACCAACACCAATCCCCGCGGACGGTGGCACAATTCCACTAGTGCCGGCGGCGTTCCCAAATCTTTGAAGTCCAACAATTTTTGGGGAATCTGCCGCAATACCAAGCCGACGACGCCCTTCTGCTTGAAAATGGAAACACGGAATCGCGCCTGGTCGCCGAAAGCAAAACCAAAATCCGACCCGCCGCACTCCTGCAATTCCTGTTGGCATCGCTCCGGAGTAATACTCTTCATCAACGCCATCGTGTCTTCGGCGCTAAGGACCTTCGTCTCCAGGCGGACCAAACGTCCGTCATGACGGATAACCGGCGGTTGTCCAACGGCCAAGTGAAGGTCGCTCGCATTCCGGTTCACAACGGTCTGCAACAATTTATCAACGAGAATTTCAGCCATGGCAGTTTGTTGAATTGAGGACGGGAAATACCGTAATGAAAAACTCGATCAACCTAAAGTTCCAGTCCTTATTATAGCAAGGGACACAAACCTATAGTCTTGAAAATAACCGGTCGAAGGGGGGGTGTATTAAGAGAAAGATGAAGAATAATCCCTTTTTCAGACTGGCCCGGCCTGTTTGATTATTCCATACACCTCCAGAAAAGGGAAACATTTTCTGTAAATAAACCATTCCCTTGCAAAGAACTCAGTCGCCCTCCGACCGCTTTGCCACACTCAAAGCCTCCTCCAGGGTGGTCACTCCGCGACAGACTTTATCGATGCCATCCCAATAGAGGGTTTTCATCCCTTCCGAAATGGCACAATTTCGGATCACTTCGGTGGGAGCGGAATTGAAGGTCAACTCCCTCAGTTGGGTGGACATCAACATCAGCTCAAAGATGCCCAAACGACCGCGAAAACCCGTACCTTGGCAGTGGCCACAACCGCGGCCTTTTAAGAAGTTGGCGTTAGCAGCCATCTCCTGGGTGATGCCGGCAGCCTCTAAAATGGTCTGCGGATAATTAACGGGTTGCTTGCATTTTTGGCAGGTCACACGAACCAGCCGCTGGGCCATGATGGCGACCACGGAGCTTGCAACCAGATATGAGGGTACACCCATATCTATCAAACGTGTAATAGCACCGGGCGCATCGTTCGTATGTAATGTACTGAAAACCAAATGTCCGGTCAAAGATGCTTGAATGCCCATCTGGGCTGTCTCTAAATCACGCATCTCGCCAACAAGAATAATGTTCGGTGCTTGACGTAACATTGCACGGATCACCCGGGCAAAATCCAATCCAATCTCGTGGCGAATCTCGACTTGGTTCACCCCCGGTAAGTAGTATTCCACCGGATCTTCCGCCGTGATGATCTTCCGATCGGGGGTGTTCAGTTCATTCAGGACTGCATACAGCGACGTTGTCTTTCCCGAGCCTGTCGGACCCGTCACCAAAACAATCCCATTGGGGCGTTGAATCAGAGACCTGACCTTCTGAAAATCGTCGTCCGAAAAACCAAGCTGGCGCAGTCCAACCCGGATGCTGTCTTTGTCCAAGATCCGCATTACAACCGACTGCCCATGATTGGAGGGGATGACACTTACCCGTAAGTCGAGTTCCTTGTCCCCCACCGTGATCTTGATGCGGCCGTCCTGGGTCCGGCGGCGTTCGGCGATGTCGAGTCGGGAAAGGATTTTAACGCGCGAGAGCAAGGCCCCCAGCAACCTCCGGGGAGGGCTGTCGCGTTCGATCAGCACCCCGTCGATCCGGTAGCGGATGCGGATCCGGTCCTCAAACGGCTCGATGTGGATATCCGAGGCGCGGAGCTGCACTGCCTCGGTAATCATCAAATGGACCAGCCGTACCACCGGGGCGCTGGTTTCGTCGATTTCGTCCTCTCCCCCCCCTTGTTCCTCCAGCGTTTCGGTGAAATCAATGGCCGTGTCGGTGAATTCCTGGAGCATCGAGTCGGCGCTTTCACCTACGGTTTGGCCGTAATGCCGGTTGATGGCCTCCAAAATGGAGTCACGGGGCGCCAGAGCGGTCTCGATCGGTCGGTTCAGAATAAAGCGGAGTTTTTCGATGGTTTCATAATCGTCCGGATCGCTGATCACCACGGTCAGCGTCCCGTCGCTGTCGGCCAGAGGGATAACGGCGTTCTCCCGGGCGACCGATTCCGGCACGAGTTCCACTACCGATGGGGGGACAACAACCTCGCTCAGCGTGACATAATCCAGTCCGTGCTGTTCGGCCATCGCCCGGGTGATGTCTTCGCCGGTGGCATAGCCGAGCCGGATCAGGGCGTCCGGCAGTTTCATGGAAGAATCGGACGCTAACTGCTGTGCTTCGGCCAGTTGTTCGGTGCCGATAATCCCTTTGCCGACAAGGATTTCAAGAAAACTCCCTTTACGCTTTGCCATGGAACACTCCAAGCCAACCGACGGGCCGGTTTCGATTGGGAAAGCCTAGAAAACGCCGTTACGGATGCGGCTTTTCCACAATCTCCAGTCTGTTTTCAAACGCACATTTTCCCTTAATAATAGAGTAATGAGCGGAGTCCGGCCTGTCAATAAATTATTATAATATAGGGATTTGGGGACTGAGAGTTTCGGAATCCCTATATCTCCAGGCGCCGCGCCTGCGGCGCGTCACCTTGACGCTGCCCGAGGGAATCGGATTTACTGAAAGAAGCCCTTTCTTTGGGGATTTATCGTTGCAGGACACCGGGAAAGACCGCTGATGAAAACGATTTTCTTGGCCGTGTTTGCCGTGATACTCGGAATCGCTATAGGCGTTACCACCGCCTGGGTGCGGCTGTCGATCAAACCTTGGAAAGGATTGCCGCCCGTCGGGCGGGACGGCGATCTGATCTCCCCGCCGGCTTCTTCGGTTCCGGCTCCCCGGTTGGAAGTCGATCAGGCGGAGTACAACTTCGGCTCGATGGACATTGAAGAGAAGGGGAGCCATGAGTTTCTGGTCCGCAATCGCGGCACCGCTCCGCTGACGATCAGCCAGGGGAACACATCCTGCCGCTGTGCCATCAGCAAATTGGAGAGGGAAACGCTGTTGCCGGGCGAATCGGATAAAATCACGTTGGAATATAAACCGACGGCGGTTCCGGGCGCTTACCATCAAACGGCCACGTTTTTCACCAACGATCCCCTCCAATCCCAGTTCACCCTGGGCGTGCGGGGGAAGATCACCTCGGTGGTGCGGACCGTGCCCGCCGAATTGATCTTCTCCCGGACGTCGTCCGACGAACCCACTTCCGGCCAGGTGCAGGTGTACTGTTATCGTCCGGAGCCGCTGGAAATTCGCGGTTTTCACTGGTCTGACAAGAAGCTGGCCGGGTTTTTCGAGGCGAAGATTTCCCCGCTATCGAGGGAGGATTTGCAGGAGGAAAAGGACGCCCGGAGCGGATTCCTGCTGGCAATCACGCTAAAACCGGGGTTGCCCCAGGGGCCGTTTCAGCAGAAAATCCTGCTGACTACGAATCTCCCGGCGAGGCCGGAAATCGCCGTCCCGATCCGAGGCAAGATTTGCACCGATATTTCCGTCGTCGGTCCCGGTTGGAACGACGAACGCAACGTCTTGGAGATCGGGACCCTCCAGAGCCGGGAGGACTATCGGCGGCGCCTGCTGTTGATCGTCCGGGGATCGCAGCGGAAGGAGGTAAAATTCCGCGTTGCCGAGCCGGTGCCCGAGCCGCTGATCATCCATTTGGGCAAAACGGTTGAACTCCGCAACGGCCAGGTATCGCAGACTCCGCTGAGCATCGAGATCCCCCGGAATAGCCGCCCGGTGAATCATTTAGGGACGGATCCGAAGAACTGGGCCAAAATCACCCTTGAATCTACGCACTCCAAAATTCCACAAATTTACATCTTCGTTCAATTTGCCATTGGAGGATAACGCGCCCCGGACCGTCCGACGACCCGTTGCGGGGACTGTCCCAATTTTTGTGTCAAGAAAAATGGGACTGTCCCCTTTATGCCGATTTCGTTGCGCGGTTCCCCACCCTCCGCAGCCTGATGAATCGAGCGCTCATGGAAGATTTATTGACGACTAACGGGAAAAGGGGATTCGTGATCCTGGGATTGCTGCTCCTTGGCTGGGGTTGCACTTCACGGAAGGAAGAGCCGGCCTCTCGGGAGTCGCCCCCGGCCTGGCGGGCCGCTGCGCCCGACCGGATCGAGGAAAAGCAGCCTCCCCCCGTCGAACCCGTCCCGGCCGCTCCGCCGAATGAGCCGGCTGCCGAGGCGGCCGTTCCCTCGACCCCTCCGAGCGAACCGGCGGCGGCTGCGGAAACGCCGTCGGCTACCCCTCCTCCCGCGGTTCCACCGGCCGCTCCTTCTCCTGCGGCAGAAGTGCCGGAGAAATCGCCCGAGGCCGGGCCTGCCGAGCCGCCTCCGTCGGAAGACCGACCGCCGGCCGCCGACGAGCCGGTCAACCCCTTGCGGGATCCGAATTCCTCGCCGCCCGTCCGGCCCGAGCCGACCATGCCCAGCGCTCCACCGGCGGCTGCCGACGATGCTGCTCCGGAACCGGCGATTGACACTCCCTCGGACATTATTGCCGAGGACCGCAACGGGCGGGCGCCGGCTGGGGAAGAAGCGGCGGCGGCCTCCGGCGCCAAGAATACGGCCGTCAAAAAGCCGCTCCGCAAGGGTAAACGGGGCGACGAGAAGTTCGATCCGATCAAGGAGAACGGGGCAATATTCGACAAAGACTGGCCGAAGACGCCGCCCAAGCTGGCGATGATCATCACCGGGCAGATTATCGGCTATTTCGAACCGTGCGGTTGCGCGGGCCTGGACTGGATGAAGGGCGGCCTGGCCCGGCGAAATACCCTCTTCCGGCAACTCCGCCAAGGGGGCTGGCCCGATCCGTTGGCGAAGACGGTGGATCCCTGGAAGCAGCCGCCCGCCGGCGCCCCAACAGGACAGGGTTGGCCGGTGGTCGGCCTGGACGTGGGCAACCTGGTGCACGGCTTCGGCAAGCAGACTGAGATCAAGTTCCACCGGATGGTCGACGGGATGCGGACGATGGGCTACCAGGCCGTGGCCCTGGGCGTGAACGACTTGAAACTGCCCGCTGGCGAGGTCGCGACCGACGCGATGGTCAATAACGAAGCGGAGAGCCTCTTCGTCTCGGCCAACGTGGGACTGCTGGGTTTCGATTACGGCTTCACGGCCCCTTATAGGATCATCGAGGCGGACGGAATCCGGCTGGGCGTCACCTCGGTGCTGGGCAAGGGCCTGCAGAAGGAGATCAACAACTCCGAAGTGGAGCTGCTCGATCCCGAGCCGGCCTTGAGAAAGGTCCTCCCCGAGTTGATGGCGAAGTCCGATTACCGCGTCCTCCTGGCGCACGCCTCGATGGACGAGTCGGAAGCCCTGGCCAAGGCGTTTCCCGAGTTCAACGTGGTGGTCACCTCCGGCGGTCCGCCCGAGCCGCCCGCCCAGCCGAAGGAATTCAACGACGGCAAGACGCTCCTGGTCGAGGTCGGCGAGAAGGGCGCCAACGCGATCGTGCTGGCCCTGTACGACGATCCGCAGAAATCCTGGCGGTATCAGCGGGTGCCGCTGGACAGCCGCTTCGCCGGCGCGCCCGAGATGAAAACCCTGATGGCCGTCTACCAGGATCAACTCAAGACTTTGGGCTTTACGGGCCTGGGGCTGAAAGCGGTCCCCTCGCCGCAGAAAGAGACCAACGGGAAATACGTCGGCTCGGAGGCCTGCAAATCCTGTCACGAAGAGTCGTACCTGGTCTGGAAGAAGTCGAAGCACTCGCAGGCCTACAAGACGCTGGAGGAGCAGGATCCGCCGCGGAACTTCGATCCCGAGTGCGCAAGCTGCCACGTCGTCGGCTGGAATCCGACGCGGTACTATCCCTACATCGGCGGTTTCGAGAGCAAAGAAAAGACGCCGCTGCTGAAGGACGTCGGCTGCGAGAGCTGTCACGGCCCGGGCGAACTGCACTGCCTGGCCGAGGACGGCACCGACGAGGCCAAGCAGGAACTCTACCGCAAGGCCTGCCGCGTAACCAAGGAGGAGTCCAAAAAGTCGCAGTGCGCCACCTGCCACGACCTGGACAACAGCCCCGACTTCGATTTCGACAGCTACTGGCCCGACGTCGAACACTACGAAGAGGACGATGAATAGAATGATTCTTGGCCGCACGGCCCCAAAGAGGGCGCGGGTAATAATGGCGTTGTGGGTCTTGGTGCAACCTCTTTGGGGAATCAGGCATTCGGGCGGAAATCGGGCCGGGGAATTTTCTCTAAAAAATCTGAGAGGAGAATGATTTGACTCGCGTCGGAGCGAATACCAAACAACCCGCTGTAACCGAGGTTCCTGCAAGAGATTAAGGAGAGACCTCTTTCACACAAATTGACGTAAGCCGCGATTTCAACTTGGTAATTACCGACGTGAAACGTTCAATTACCGATCGGTAATGCGTTGGAGGGTGAAATAAAGGATTTTGAGGAAGAAAGGTCGATGAATAAAGCCTTCATTCGTGAACCTGATCAGTCGGTCGATTACTGTCCTCGGTGCGGGTCGAAAGGCCAGCCGGTCGGCCACGAGACGATACGGTCTTATCTTCCGGAAGGGAAGCGTCCCCCGCTGGCCGATCCGGCCAATTTCTGCCCAACGCCCCAATGCGACGTCGTGTACTTCGACAGCTTTGGGCAGTTCCTCCTGACGGGCGATCTTACGAAACCCGTCTATCCGAAGGATCCCGACGCCCCGCTTTGCGCTTGCTTCGGGCTGACCCGGCAAGACGTCGAACGGGACGTTCGCGAAGGGGTGGTCACTCGGGTCAGAGTCATTATCGAAAAGTCAAAAACCGCCGCAGCCCATTGCACCCAATTAGCCGCCAACGGCCAGTCCTGCGTGGCCTATATCCAGAAATACTATCTACAGTGCAAAAACGCCGCCGACTCGAAACATTAGGAGAGAAGAGCTGACTCGCGATTCCGGGGCAATCGCCCCAGTAATTATGTATGGTGTCTGAATTCGTCCCCTGTAATCCGGTGTACCCAAATTCCCGAATTCTTAGTGGAAGGAATTCCAATGTGTCAGGCAAACGGCTCGATCTTTAATAAAATCATAGTGATAAGAAGTAGTTTAAGACATCTCCAATTAATAATATCTATTTGAGGGTGTCCTGAAATTAAATTGATCTAAGCGCAAGGGACTCCAGTGGTTATGTTTCTTTTTCCACAAGGAAACCGTAACCCCTG
>JAFGPV010000199.1 GCA_016936015.1 Pirellulales bacterium | reverse complement strand
TCTGACGAAAGTCAAAGGGGCAGACCTGATGGATCACTATCCCGTCACCCTCGAGAAAAAACGATCCGCGGCGCTGATCATCTACCGTTGCCTCGGGACCGCGGGGAAGTAAGTATGAGAAGGATAATCCCGTTATGGTTCTGACCGGCAGAGAACGACTGCTTCGCATCTTCCACGGCGAGCCGGTGGACCGCTTCCCGGTCGCGCCGTTCTTGTACTACAACTCCGTGTACGAGATGTTCGACCACAAGCCGGGCATCTACGACTTCTACGATCCCGACGATTTCGATCCGATCGTCAAGTTCGTCGAATACTGCGACCACTTCGGCTTCGACGTTCTTCACGTCCTGGGCAGCGTCTGGGACATGTATCTGCACAGCTCGCTGGCCGACCGCAGCATCATCGAGTCGGACGAGAACTGGGACGTCAGCGTGGTCGATGAGGAGAATGAAGCGCAAACCCGCCGGACGCTGACCATCCGGACGCCGAAAGGCCTGCTTCGGCAGGTGGAAAGCTATCGGCATGCTTCCGCCTATTTGGTCGTCCAGAACGTCGACGAACATCTCATCAAGACCCCGCGCGACTTCGACCTCTTCCGCGAATACTCCCCGCCCGCGGACAAGATGGATTGCAGCCTCATCACCCGGGCCCGCCGGGCCGTCGGCGACAAAGGACTGATGGACACCAACACCCACGGCGCCTTCAACATCCTCACGATGTTTCGCGACGTGGAACGAGTCCTCACGGATCCCATCACCGACGAGGGTTTTTACCGCGCCATGGCCGAGTTCTTCCTGGAACGGCTGATCCTGCGGGCCGGGAAGATGATCGAGGCCGGCGCTGAGGTGATCGAGATCGCGGCGCAGATCGCCGGCAGCAGCGTGGGACCGGCCTTCTACGAGCGCTATATCCTGGAATACGAGTCTCGTCTCTGCAAGGCCATCCGCGAGGCCGGGGGATTGGTGATCCTGCACAACTGTGGCCCCGCCCGGACCGTGATGCACCTCTACAACCAATTGGACATCAACTGCTGGGGCTATCTTACGCCCCCGCCCCTGGGCGACGTGGAATTGGACGAGGCGTTACGCGTGATGCGACCCGACCTCGCGCTGCGCGGCAACGTCGACCAGGTGCACTTCATGGTCCAGGCCACTCCCGAACAAATCCGCCGGCGCGTCGAACAGGTCTTGCAGAAGGTCAAGCCGCGCGGCAACTTCATCCTTTCCACTACCGATTTCTTCTTCGACGGAACCCCGTACGAGAACATCATGGCCTTTGCCGAGGCAGGAAGGGAATTCGGACGCTGTTTATGAATACGTTGCTCGGCGTGCTTTTCGTGACGCTTGCCGGCATGGGAACCGGGACGATCGCCTGGCCCATGAAACTCATGCGCCGCCAGGAATTTGAACATTATTGGTTCCTCGCGATGTTGGCGGCCCTGGTGCTCGTGCCGTGGCTGGTCGTTCTGTGTTGCGTTCCGCATCCGGCGGAGGTCTATGCCGAAGTCGGCTGGAAACCGATCCTGCTGTGCAACCTGTTTTCCGTCGGCTGGGGAATCGCCAACGTGCTGTACGGCATCTGCGTATTGCGCATCGGGGCGGCACTGACCGGCGCCGTGCTCTCGGGCTTCGGCGTGGCCACCGGCGTGATGCTGCCCATGCTGCTGAAGGGTTCGGGCATTTTCCACGACGCTCCGGGACCGTTGTCTCCCGCGGGGATGGCCATCTTGCTAGGGATTGGCGTGATCCTGGTGGGCGTCGTCCTGTCATCGCTGGCGGGATTCGGCCGCGATCGACTTCGACCCCAGAATGCCGGACTGGGGCGGACATCCGGAAAATTTCTTCCCGGCTTGATGATGGCGATCGTGGCGGGAGTACTGTCGGCCGGCATTGCGTTAGGTTTTGTCTACGCCCAGGATCCGATCATTGCAGCCGTCAAAGCGAGGGGCGGAACGGCCGTTCCCGCAAATATGGCCGTGTGGGCGATCGGACTGCTCGGGGGCGCCGCGGTCAATCTCGGTTACCCCGCCTGGGTGATGACGAAACGTCGTTCCTGGGCGATGTTGCTGTGCTCGGGACACGATGCCGCACTGGCCTTGATCCTCGGGCTCCAGTTCATCGTGGCCGTGGTGCTCATGGGCCAAGGAATGCTTCTTTTGGGCGTTGCCGGCGCCGCTATCGGCTTCGGCATCCAACAGACTCTGCAACTGCTGGGCAATCAGGCCGTCGGCTTCCTGAGCGGAGAATGGCGCGGAATTGGCGGGCGGCCGCTGCGGCAGATGATCGCGGCCATTCTCGTGCTGTTGATGGCCCTAGTGGTTCTGGCCTTGGGAAAAACACTGACACCCTAGACATGCAAATTCCACTCCTGAAAAACCTGGCGGCGGCAGGACACAAGACCTTTTGGAGTCAAACGCCCGACGGCTCGCGGATACTGCTTCTACCTTACGGGGCCCGGGTGTTAGGACTCTTCTCGCCGTCAAACGACACGAATTTCTTCTGGACGAACCCGGCCTTGAACCAACCGGCGACGGCGAAAAGGCTTTTTCAGTCCGATGGTTGGCATAACACTGGTGGCGATCGCACCTGGCTTACGCCGGAAATCGACGTTTTCTTTCCGGACTATCCCCGTTGCCGGCGGCACGTGGAACAGCCGGCATTGGACGCCGCGGAATACCGACTCGAAGCTCGCGACGACGGCGTGGCCTTGACCCGTGCCATGACGCTGCGCTTCCACCGGGCGGGACGCACGATGCGGTTGCAGTTGAGCAAAGAAATCGGCCCCGCGGCCAATCCGTTGCGTCGCGAGACCGCGGTGAAAAAACTGATGGCGAAAATCGGATACGCCGGCTACACGCAGCGGACCCGGTTAAGACTCCTGGGGGCCAGCGCCCGCGCGCCTTTGCCGGTCGGCATCTGGAACTTGATCCAACTGCCGCTCGGAGGTGAAATGCTGATTCCCACCTACGTGCAAACCGGGCCGCGTTTGCTGTTTGGCGACGTGCCTCCGCAAGCGCTCTCGACTGAGCCCCGCTGTCTCCGCTTTCGCATAAATCTTCCCGGCGAGCATAAAATTGCCGTTCGCGCGGCCGCCTCGACCGGACGCGTCGGATACGTCTGGAAGGACCGCCGGGACTGGTCGCTTGTTGTACGCAACTTTTTTATCGATCCGTCGGGTGAGTACGTCGACGTTCCCAAAGATGAGCCGACCGATTTCGGTTATGCGATTCATGCGGTCAATGTATCGAGCGCTCTGGGTGATTTCTGCGAAATGGAGTACCACGCGCCGGCTCTCGGATGCCATCCGCGAAGTATCGAAGGCGCCGACGTCTCGCAAGTCTGGGCGTTCCGCGGTCCCCGGGCGGCCATCGCGGGACTGAGCGAACGATTGCTGGGCGTGCGGCCTTCAACGAACAGGAGGGGGGGAACGTGAAAGTCGTCAAGTTGGAAACATTCCTCGCGAATGCGGGGTTGCGAAACTACCTGTTCGTTCGGCTGACCACCGACACCGGTTTGACGGGCGTCGGCGAGGCGTCGCTGGAATGGCAGGAAAAGACCGTCGAAACGTTGATTCACGAATGGGTCGAAGACCGGATCCTCGGCGTCGATCCTCGCGACGTCGAACGCGTCGTCAGCGAACTGATTCGCGACCAATATCAGGGCGGAGCGACGGTCCTGACCGCGATTAGTGGCGTGGAAGTCGCGCTCTGGGACCTGATCGGCAAGGAGTGCGGGCAGCCGGTCTATCAATTGCTCGGCGGAAAGGCCCGCGACCAGTTGCCGGCATACGCCAACGGCTGGTACGGCAGTGCGCGGACGCCGGCCGAATATGCCGAGCGCGCCCGCCAGGTCGTTGCTCGAGGATATCGCGCGCTGAAGTTCGATCCCTTTGGCATTGCCTGGCAGCGGCTCTCGGTCGACGAAATGGAGATGGCCGAGGCCAGGGTGAAGGCAGTCCGCGAAGCCGTCGGCCCGGAGGTGGAGGTTTTCGTTGAAGTCCACGGGCGGCTCTCCGGCGAAACGGCGATCGCCATGGGCCGGCGGTTGGAGAAGCACCGCCCGGGCTTCTACGAGGAGCCGATTTCCCCCTGCGATCTGGACCTGCTCAAGGAGGTAAAGGCGGCTCTGCCGTTTCCAATTGCGGCCGGCGAGCGGCTCTACATGATCGAGGAATTCGCGCGGTTGACTTCCCAGCGGGCCGCCGACGTTGCGCAGCCCGACTTGTGCCATTGCGGCGGGCTGTCGATCGGCAAGAAAATTGCCACCCTGGCGCAACAGAATGAAATTCTCCTGGCGCCCCACGTGTCCATCGGACCGGTGGCGCTCTGCGCGGCCGTGCACTTCGGCTGGGCGACGCCGAACGTGTTCATGCAGGAAAACTTCTCCGAATATGACGTTCCCTGGCGAGGCGACCTCGTTTACGGCTGGGATTTAATTACCCGGGGAGAGTTTCGCTTGCCCGACGGCCCGGGCTTGGGTATCGAAGTCGATGAAACCGCATGTGCCGCCCACCCTTACCGGAAGAACAGCTTTCCGTCGTTATGGGATCGGCGGTGGCTTGAACAATTCACGCAAAACGAGAGAGAGTCATGAGCCATCAGACGGCCCCGGTATGCCAAGACGGCTCTGAATTGCGTGAAGAGATCATTCGCACGTGCCTGTTATTGCGCGACCGCTTGGGCTATTTCGTCGGCACGTGGGGAAACATTTCCGTGCGGGTGGAAGATGGCCTGCTGGTCACTCCATCGCGGATGGGCTATGACGCCCTGACGCCGGAAGATTTGGTGGTGGTCGGCTGGGAAGGCGGCGTCGTACGCGGCCGTCGCGTTCCGACCTCCGAGATGGAATTGCACCGGCAGGTGTTGCGGAAACGTCCGGACCTGGGCGCGCTGGTTCACAGTCATTCCCCCTGGGCGTCGGTCTGCGCCTGCGCCCACCGTTCGATCCCGGTGCTGACGGACGACATGGCCGAGGTGATCGGCGGCGAAGTCCGCTGCGCCCCGCACGTTCCCGCGGGCCGTCATGGCGAACTGGCCAAGGCCACCGCGGAAACCATCGGCCCCGACGCGTGCGCCGTGCTCCTGGGCAACCACGGCGTCGTGGCCGGCGGGCGCGATCTGGCCGAGGCCGTCGTCGCGTGCCAATTCGTCGAGAAGTCCGCCATGATTCTCATCCAGGCGGAGGCCCTCGGCGGCGCCCGGCCAATCGCCGAAGACGCCTGGAGGGAAGAACGCGATCGGTATCTCAACAAATACGGACGGCCCGAGGATTTAGCAGGCATTATCTAGTGTTTTCCATCCATGAGGTGTTTGGCATGTACGACGTCGTGACCGTGGGAGAAGGCATGTTGCGGCTCTCGCCGCCGCGCTACGAACGCATCCGCCGCGCGCGGACGTTGGACGTCCAGATGTGCGGATCGCAAGGCAACGTGGCGTGCAACATCGCCCGGCTCGGACTGAAAACGGCCTTTGTCACCAAGCTGCCGGACCACGCCTTGGGATTGCTGGCCAACGACCACTACCTGGGCTGCGGCGTGGATACCTCGCACATCCAGTTTATCCCGGGCGCGCGGCTGGGAGTGAATTATATCGAGTTCGGCGCCACCCCGCGTGCCAGCACCGTCGTGTATGATCGCAAACACAGCGCGGCGAGCACCATTGCGCCGGGCGATTTCGATTGGGACGAAATTCTGAAGGACGCCCGATTGGCCTATACCGACGGCATTTTCCCGGGCCTTTCGTCGACCTGCCGCCAGGCGGCCGTCGAATTTATTGCCGCCGCCAAGCGGAACGGCTGCCTGGTGGGTTTCGACGTCAACTACCGCGAACATCTTTGGCCGGCGAAAGAGGCGAGGGACGTGTTGTCGGGGATCATCAAGAACGTCGATATCCTCATCACCACGCAATGGGATTCCGAGATCGTCTTTGGATACCGCGGCTCCTACGAGGAAATCATTCGGCAGTTTCACCGCGATTTCGGCTGTAAGATCGTGGGCATCACGTTGCGTGAGGTCTACGACGTGCTCCGCGGGGCCTGGAACACGATGGTGCTGCACGAGGGAAATATTCTGCACGGTCAGAAGTTCGAGATCGACGTGATCGACCGCTTCGGCGCGGGCGACTCCTGGGGCTCGGGATTCCTCTATGGCTATCTGACGAGCAACGATGTGGAATACGCTATGAACTTCGGCAACGCCTTGTGCGCCTTGCACCATACGATTCCCGGCGATGTGGCGCACGTAACCGTCAAGGAAGTTGAAGCGTTATTGAACACCCAGGATTTCAGGGAGAAACGTTGATGTATCGAAAAACCGTCGCGTCTCTATTAATGGTTTCAGCCTGGTTTTTCTCTTCCCTTGCTGCAAACCTGTCGGCAGAGCGTCCGGCAGCGTCGCTGCCGGCGCATCTCGCCGAAAGCGGCATTCCGACGCAGGGCGAAATCAACCTGGCAGGGACGTGGCTTGAGGCGGTCGTGCCCGATGCGGCGAAGAAGCATTCCACCGAGGCCCGGCTCGATGACTGGATCGGAACGGCACTGCCGTTCGGATTCCAATACGGCGGAAAAGTCTTTGCTTCCCTGGTCAGCGTCTGGAAGTTCCAGCACACCGAGCCGAAGCAAGAGGGCAATCTGCAAACCTGGGAACGGAGTTGGACCGATCCCGAAACGGCCTTGAAAGTGACATGGCACATCAAACGCTTTTTAGACTTTCCGGCCGTCGAGTGGACGTTGTCGTTTGCCAATCCGGGCGATAAAGCGGTGGTGATCGAGCAGCTCACATCTCTCGACTTGAATCTCGGCACGCGGGATGTGGAGAAACCTTGCATCGTCCGCGGGGCCAACGGCGGCCGGAGCGAGGCGGACGACATGCTGCCCGTGACGTGGGTGCTCGAGAACGACCGGACGGCGTCCGGTCCGACCAGCCTGGGCGGCGACGACTCGCCGAGCAACGTGCACCTGCCCTTCTGGAACCTCCAACTGCCCGAGCAACGCGGCGCCGTGGTCGGGGTGGGCGCGGCCGGTTGGTGGCGCACGGATATTGCCCGCGACGGGCAGCGGCTGACCTGCAAGGTCATCGGACCCGACCGGGGGACCATGAAGATCGAGCCAAAACAGAATTGCCAAACGGCCCGAGTATTGGTGTCGTTGTGGAAGGGGAAATGGCTGCACGGAAATAACGTTTTCCGGCGATTGCTCTACGCCCATTACGTTCCCGCCCTGCGCGGCGAGCCCCAGAAACCATTGGTGTCGATGAACGTCTGCTTTACGCATCATGGGGGCGGGCTGTTCCTGGAAAAAGTCACCGAGAAGCACGTTTTGTCTCTTATCGAGCCTTTCGCCCGGCTGGGCGCCGAACTGCTGATCATCGATGCCGGCTGGTACTCCCACGAGGGCCAGAAGTGGTTTGGCCCGAAAAACGACTGGAGACCTGACCCGGAGAAGTATCCGCAAGGATTCACCCGCATTGCCGACCGGCTCCGTCGGCAGGGAATCGATTTTGGACTCTGGATGAACGCCCCGGACGATCCTGCGCAAGACGCCGCGTTTCTCGATCGAATCGCCGACTTGGTCAACCACCAGGGGTTGACCTGCTATCGCCAAGACATTACACCGACCAATCGCGCGGTAATCGACACGCTCCGCCGGCGTTATCCCCGGCTCGTCATGGAGGGGTGTTGCGGCGGCGGAAGAAACATTGATCTCGAAACGATCTCCCGTTTTCACTGGCACCAGAAGTCGGACCGTTGGTTCGACACGCACAGTGATGAATGCGGTTTGTACGGGGCGAACCTCTTCCTTCCGGGCGGCGTGATTAACGTGCCGACCCAGGCCACCGACAATTTTGGCGTCTGGTCGAGCTTCGGCGGACAGTTGTGCCTGGCCTGGCATCCGTTGGATCAGGATTTTCCCCGGGAGAAGGCCCGACGGCAGGTGGAACTCTACAAACGGGTACGGCCGCTGCTTTCCGGTGACTTTTATCCGCTGACCGAATGTACGCCGGCCGTCCCCTGGCTGGCTTACCAGTTCCACCGCACCGACTTGGATCGGGGATTTGCCTTGATTTTCAAGCGCGCGGCCTCGGCGGGAGATTCCTTTGTGTTCGCCCCCAAAAGCTTGGACCCCCAGTCTCGCTATGTGATTCGTTGCGAGGGAAGCGGTCTTGAGGCGGTCTATACCGGAGCCGAATTGGCAAAAGGCATCCCCCTGGTGCTGAAGAACACGCCCGCGGCAGAGTTGGTGATTTACGAAAAGCAGTAGTCAAAGGATACCATATAAAATGGCTAGAAGCGACAAGACGCTGAAAGAAACCGTGATTGAGCAGACCAAGGCCGCGGGCGTGCTGCCTTGCATCAAGCTCAAGGCCAAAGATGATTTTATCGCTTATGCCCAGGCGATGTATGACGGCGGCGCCCGGGTCATCGAGGTGACGATGACGACGCCGGGGGCGCTGGAAGCCATCGAGGCCATCTCTGCGACGTTCCGTGGCCGTCTTTGGGTCGCCGCCGGAACAGTCCTCGATCCAACCACGGCGCGCGAGGTCATTTTGCACGGCGGCAGCGTGATCGTCAATCCCGCAGTCGTATCCGACGTGATCGACATGGCCAACCGCTATGGCGTACCGGTGTATTCCGGGGCGTTTACGGCCACGGAAGTGTTTCAGGCGATGCGGTCCGGCGCCTCGATGGTGAAAATCTTCCCCGCCCAACTCGGCGGGCCTAAATACATGACCAATCTGCGGATGGTGTTTCCCGACATCAATTTGATTCCTTCCGGCGGGGTCAGTCTGGAAAACGCGGCCGAGTTCATTCGTTGCGGTGCCTGTGCCGTCTCGGGGGCCCGCACGTTTATGGATTGCGAGAAGATCGCCGCGGAAGGGATCGGTTGGATTACTGGCCAGGTGGCGCGCTACGTCGCAATCATTCGTAAGGCGAAAGAAAAACTTCCGGAACTGCCTTGATGCATCGATACCTTTGGCTTTCCTATCCGTTGGCGCTCGACGGTCCGCGCCCGCCGGCCATTCCTCCTCCGGAGCTGACGGATTTATACACCATTGCCCAGGACGGCGCCGGCGTGCAGATCCTTCGGGTGGCAAATCATACGGGCACGCATGTCGATACACCGTGCCACGTGGTGGAGGGCGCCGTGCGGATTACGGATTTCCGCCCGGAAGAAATGATTTTTATGAGGCCGGCCGTGATCGATTTGCGGCTGCCCGACGCGACGGTGGCGATGCCGGCCGACTTGGAACGGTTCGCCGGAACATTACGGCACGCCGACCTCGCGTTGTTCCGCTTTGGTTATGGCGAAGTGCGGCGGACCGACCCGAAACGCTTTTGCACGCGTTGTCCCGGTTTGGGCGTCGAATCGGCCCGCTGGCTGCGGCGGACGTGTCCCGACCTGCGCGCCTTGGGACTGGACGTGCCGTCGGTCGCCGTGATCGCATGCCTCGAAAGCACGATGCCGGCCCACAATGAGTTGCTCTCCGGCGTGGGACGGCGTTTTCTCATCATCGAAGAAATGAATCTGGATCAAGACTTGAGCCGACTGATCGAAGTCCGCATCAATCCTTGGCTGGTGGAAGGAATGGACAGCGGGCCGTGTACGATCGTGGGCGTGCTCGAAGACAAGGAGTAAACCGATGCTGGAAGACACGTACGGCCATTCACCCCTTCACAAGATGTTCGACCTAGCCGACGTTTACGGGGTTGGCTACGACGCGGAGCGCGCCGGCCGGAAGCCGCTACGGCTCGGAATGATCGGCGCCGGCGGCGTCGCGGTGTCGAAGTATTTTCCGGCGATCAAACGCTTGCAGACGATTTGGGAACCCGTCGCGGTGACGGCCTTCTGCCGCCGCAACGAACGGGCCGGCCGACATATCGAAGCCACCTGGGGCGGTCGCTGGTACCGTGATTACGCGGAGATGCTGGAAAAGGAGCCGCTGGACGGGGTCATGATTCTCGGCCCCAATCACCTCCACGCCGAGCACGGCATCGCCTGCATCGAGCGCGAACTGCCGATCCTCGTCGAAAAGCCGTTCGCGCTCTCCTTGGTCGACGGCGAGCGGCTCTGCCGCCTGGCCGATGAGCGCGGCGTTCCCGTCATGACCGTCGCCAACAAGCGATACAGTCCTCCTTATCGCCGTGCCAAACGGTTCGTCGACGAGGGGCCGGTCAACCAGCCGGCGATGTTCGCCGCCAAGTTCAACCTCGGCTACGACTACGTCGTCCACCTGCTTGAGGCGGGCACGATCCACCTTTTCGATCTGACTCGATTCTTCATGGGCGACGTGGCTCGACTCTCCGCAATCGGAGTGAATAAGTATGGGCGCAATCGGGGCAAGTATCCCTTTGACAACGCGATGATCGCCTTTGAGTTTTGCAGCGGCTCGGTCGGGCAGCTCTACACTGGTGCTTCAGCGGTCAGCCTGAAGCCCTGGGAACGCGTGGAAATCTACGGCAACAAAGCATGGCTGGCAGTCGAGGATCAGTATGAACTGTGGCTCTACGATTCCGAAGAAGGTCCAGCAAAGTCCTGGCACCCCGTGGTTCCCAATACGCTGCTGTTTGATGAAGAGTTTGGCGGATTCATGGGGCTCATCGAGAACTTCTTGCAAGTAATCCGTGAAGATGAGAAGCCTTTGGTGACAGGCTGGGACGGCTTCCGCGCCTATGAGTTGGACGTGGCAACGCTTCTATCGATTCATCGTCACTCGCCCGTAACATTACCTCTGAACTCCGGGGAGGCCGATGCGGAACGATCCGCCGTTGTTCAGTATTAAAGACGATGTTGATCAAGAGAGCGACTCGTGGTAAACAGTCTAACCTAACGGCTTCGTCTCATCATCTATTGCAGGGGATCCTCTTGGTTCAATGGCACGTTGCCAAGTCCCTGATGAGGTCGCTGAGTCGTCCTGTTCAAAAACCTAGTCATACAATAATTTCAGGCAGATAACGGAGTTAGGAGAGAAAAAGTCAAATCAGATTTGACCGACTGCGATTCAAGGAGGCAGACCTTGGCCCGAATTGAGAAAGACCGGCAGCCTTGAAGCCATATTGCCGACACAAACTGCAAAGTCGAGTCTTCGGACCACTATCCGGGTGGTTTATACCTTCAAGGAGTGCTCGCGCGCTCGCGCTTTGTGTTAACCAGTGGGTCGTCATTTTTTTCGCCACAAAAAAAGTTTCTGTGTTAACAGCCAAAACTCTCTTGACAGTTAACCCATCTGTCGCAGTTCCGTAACGGGTTGCTTTCACTCGGAGGGGGACCGAAAGAGACTCGGAATCGGTAACTTCTTGCGTTGCAAGCACTTGTAGGATTTGCCAAGAAGAGAGTTTGTTCGAAGAGGGTTATGAGCGGGGAGGTTGCAGCGATGCTTCGCGGATCTCGGTCAATCGCCGTTCGCCGCTCTGAACCCTTTCTTGGAGGTCGGCAAGTCTCCGTGACTCCAGTGAATTGTCGTCCGAAGTGGCCGCCTCAATGGCTACTTTCTGTATTTCCGCATCGGCCTTGATGAGGTCGCGGTCAATGCCTTCTCGCTCGGCTTCAAGTGTCCGAAGTGAGTCCTCGGTCTGCTGTCTTACCTGCGCGAGCGTATCAGATACAAGACTAGGGTTGCCGGCAACGGCTTTGACTTGCTCGACGACGAACTTTTCAATCTCTGCTGCCGGAATCGATCGCGTCGGGCAGTTATGCCAGCCACGCTTCTGGGCATTGACGCACACGTAGTACCGGTAGCGTTTCGATCCGCTCTTCGTGGTATGCGAATGTGTCATGCCACAGTCGCAAGGAACGCAGTGGAGTAGTCCCTTCAACAGCGCGCCGAACTTGTTGCGAACACGGGCACCGCCAGTCCGATGGTTGAGGCGGAAAAGTCTCTGGACTTGCTCGAATGTTTTTGGGTCAATGATCGCTTGATGTTGGCCCTCGTAGACCTCATCCTTGTATCGGATCTTGCTGGTATAGCTCGCGTTCGTCAGTAGCCCGTAGAGGTTGTTCTTGTTGAACGGTCGGCCGCCGCGCTGCTTTCCATTCTTAGTGGTCCAACGCTTGGTTACCCGGGCAGTTCACCAACAGTGCAACGCCCATTTGATCAACCGCTGCCAGAAACTGCTGGAGACGGCCACGGTCGGTGCCGCGCGCTTTCCCGCGGCCGTCAAGGCGTTGTTGCTCCGGGGCCTGGCATTTCGCGACCGCTATCGGGCGGGCGAAATCGGCAACCACGGCCTGGCGGTGATGGCGGGGCGTCTGACCCATGAATTGCTCTGTTTGGTCGGTGCCCGAAAATCCAATCCGGCCAACGAACGGCTGGCCAGTCACCTGTTTACCTATCACAAGTCGATTTTCAATTATCTGCGCCATCCCGGCATGGACGCCACCAATTGGCGCGGCGAGCAGGCCATCCGCTTCGGAGTGGTCAATCGCAAGGTCTGGGGCGGCAACCGCACTTGGCCGGGTGCGGATGTCCAAAGTACGCTCATGTCCGTTATCCAGACCTGTCTCATGCGCAGTCTCTCGCCCATCCGCTTCCTCGTCAATTCGCTCACCGCCACAAAGCCGATTCTTGTTCCGGCTTGGGGACGGTAATCAATTACAGATAGTTTTCTCAATTTCCCTAAATCATACAATATCAAGTTAGCGCTGTAGTATTAGGAGCATGGCAGGAAAAAAGTCCTTATTGGGGCTTCTTGCTCTGGTCGTTCGCCAGTCGCCGCACAACTTCACGTGCCAGCATCCGCAACAAGCTGAGTAAGTGATTGTGAATCACCTCCCCATGTGTTCGAGCATCAACAGGGTAATCGTTCTTTTTTTCTTGCATTTGTTTTCTCCATTTTTGCTTGAACTGTTTTTTCCAATAAAAAACCCCCTGTCGAACGGCGGCAGGAGGTTATGGATGGAAAAATATGTATTCTTGCCTAAATGAATTAGTTTCTGCCCCGAAAATCCCCGATGTGGCGGGAAGGTAGGGGCATATTGCGAGCGTTGGTTTGATAAAGGTTGAATGATTAAGCGGCAGCGTTGGAGGTCAAGCTCACTTGGTAGCCCAGAGCTTCCAAGCGTTTGACCAGGTAACGTTGCACGCGTTGAGGATCCAGTTGATCGAAATAGGTTGCTCCTAAATCTCGAAATTCTTTCTCGGGATGCGACAGCAAATGATAAAATACAACCAGCAGACTGTGGGCGACGGCCAACGAGGCGCGATTGGCTCCCCGACGGGACGCCAAGCGGCGATATTGGGCGAGGAAGTAGCTGTCTTTTTTTCGGCTGGCCGCCCGAGCGGCCTCGCACAACGCCCGGCGCAGCCAACGATTGCCCTTGGTACTCGCCGACCGCTTGCGTTTTCCGGCCGATTCCTCGTTTCCCGGGCACAATCCGGCCCAAGAGCAGAGATGTCCTGCCGTGGGAAAGCGACGCATATCGACGCCGATTTCCGCGAGCACGTTTTCCACCGTCCGCAGGTTGACGCCGGGCAGGGCATCGAGACGTTGGACCGTTGCCTCATCCACAAAAGGGTGGAACACCTCCGCAATCCGTCGATTGAGTTCGGCGATTTGCCCTTCCAGATGTTCCAAGTGGCCCAGGAATTGTCCCAGAAGATAGAGATGGTGTTCGGTCACGCGGCCGACCAGCGCTCGTTGAAGTTCCGGGAGCTTGGCCCGCAACCGGCCGCAGGCCAGTTCCGACAACAACTCCGCGTCATCGGTTCCCTGCTGGATCGCCGCCAACATGTTGCGTCCCGACTTTCCCAGGATATCGGAGGCCACCGAAGCCAGTTTCAAGTTGGCATCTTCCAACACTTTGTGAATGCGATTGACGGTCCGCCCCCGCTCGTCCTCCAGGCACGCACGCAAGCGGGTCAGGTCGCGGAGTTCCCGCTGGGTGCGGTCCGGCACGTAACTCGCCGTCAAAAGACCACAGGCCAACAAGTGAGCTATCCATTGACAGTCCCGCACGTCGCTTTTACGGCCGGGCACTTGCTTCAACTCCCGGGGGTTGGCCAACAGCATGGAGAAACGCTCCTCCAGGATGTTCCAGATCGGCTTCCAGTAAACTCCCGTGGATTCCATCGCCACGTGAGTCACGCCGGCTGCCGACAACCAATCCGCCAAGGCCGTCAAATCGGCCGTCATCGTCCCAAACCGCTCCACGGTTTCTGCGACTTTCCCCGTCCCAGGGTCTGTCTTCCGGATCGCTGCCCAGACCGACTTCTTGTGAACGTCCAATCCCGCTACACACAGCAAAAGCGTATCCATCGTCCACCTCCGCGGGAGACGCTTCAGCGGGGGATACCGGCGAAGGAACCATTCTGCCCCGCGTGCTCGCCCGGAGGGCGGCGACAATTTCGTGTACGCAACGGTATCCGGGTCAGACTGTTGCGCGGGCTCATAGCGCCACTGAAACTCGACCTGCTTCCCGACTGTCGCGTCCATTGTAAAACCCGAATGAATCTCAAACACCAACCCCATTTTCATCATTCCGTGCGTAGTTGACTACATCCCGGACTGTTGCGGAAAGTGAAACGGGATATTTTCAGGAATAGGGCTTGGCAAGAAAAAGACGCATCTTTATCTTCTTGGAGTTCTCACACACCAAGGAGAAACAAGATGCGTCGGAAACGCGAAATGGTGTTGGCATTCGAGGGGGATGACCGGGGGTTGCCCAAGGTTGTCCGGGAATATCGTGCCAAATACCGGGCCCTGAGTCAAGTGCTGGATGGGCATCCGGAGGTGCTGGACGCCGTCCACGAGGATTTGAAGGCACTGTCCACGCCCAACCGGAAGGGCCGAAAGGGGGATTACACCTCGGAAAACATTCTGCGGGCGTTGGTGGTGATGGCGGTGGAAGGGCTGGATTACCGGGAGACGGTGGTTCGCATCGGGGGCGACCTGTTTTTGCAGGAGTTTTGCCGGCTGCGGAAAAAGGCGGTGATGGACTTCGGGTTCCTGGACAAGTGCCATTTGGTGATCCGGCCGGAAACCTGGCAAAAGGTCAACCGGTTGCTGAGCCGGAAGGCGGTGGAGGACAAGGCGATCGACCCGGACGTGATCCGCACGGACACCACGGTGATCGAGGCCAACATCCATTACCCGACGGATGCGTCGTTGTTATGGGACGTGTGGCGGGTGGCGTCGCGGGAGTTGAAGAAGGCCCGGGAAATCGCCGAACTCCTTGTGCCGCATCGGTTTCACGACCGGAAGGTCAAGGGACTTTACCTTTTCATTACGCGGTACATCGTCAGCAAGGATGAAGGCCGGCGGCGTCAGGTGCGGAAACGATTCCGGGCGTTGATTGCCCGGACGGAGTGGATCGTGCGGATCGTGGCGGAGTTTTGCGAAAAAGCGCGGAAGTACGCTGACCCCGACCTGCAAGGCATCGCCTTGGAATTGGAAGACTATTTGCCGACGATGCGACGGATCACGGCCCAAGCCCGTCGGGCGGTGATTGACGGTGAGACGGTTCCAGCGGCCGAGCGGGTGTTCAGCCTGTTCGAGCCGCACGTGGAGTTGATCAAGCGTGGGAAGCGGGAGAAGCCGATCGAGTTCGGCCACAAACTGCTGTTGTGCCAAACGCAAGAGAAATTCATCACGGATTACGAGGTGCTGGAAGAACAAGTGGCCGACAGCGCGTTGACGGCGGAGGTGGTCCGGCGGCATGAAAAACAGTTCGGCCGCAAGCCGCTGGTGCTGGCGGGTGACAAGGGCTTTCGGCCGGCGTCGGCGGAGTTCGCCCGGTTGGAGGAGGAGATCGTGACGTTGTGCATTCCGCACCGGCTGCGGGATTTTACGGACAAGATCATGAAGTATTGGCAGGCGTTTCGGTCAGGGATTGAAGGGACTATTTCGACGTTGAAACGCGCCTTTCGGCTGTTTCGCTGTTTTCTCAAGGGATTTAAGGGTTACGCCCGCGGCGTGGGCCTGAGTATTTTCGCCCACAACCTC
>JAFGPV010000198.1 GCA_016936015.1 Pirellulales bacterium | reverse complement strand
GAGGGGTTTCAGTTTTTTCCCGTTTCTTTCGCATCCCGAGGAGTGGGTCTTTCGATGCTGAACAGCCACCACCGCTTCTTGGTTGCCGATGGGGGTTGCCGTTGAAAATAAATCTTCATGGCGTCTATTATAACATACCCGGCGGGTCCCGCGACATGATTTACGCAAGCGGCTTGCTCTCCCGGATTATTCATACGCAAAGCGAGCGGTAGAGATCGGCGTAGCGGCCGATCATTTTCTCGACGGAGAATTCGCGCAGTGCCCGGTCGCGGCCGGCGGCGGCCAGGCGGCGGGAGAGGGCGGGGTCTTCGAGGAGGCGGTGGGCCGATTGGGCGAAGACGGTGCGGTCGCCCACCGGGGCGAGCAATCCCGTCTCCTCGTGGAGGACCAGGTCGCGGTTGCCGGGAATGTCGGCGGCGACTACGGGCACGCCGGCGGCCATGGCCTCTAGGATCGGATTGGAATGGCCCTCGTAGGCGCTGGTCGACCAGAGGAGGTCGAAGTGCGGGAGGAAGCGGCCGGCGTCGCCCCGCCAGCCGAGGAAGTGGACGCGGCGGACGATCTGCACCTGGTCGCGGAATTTTTCCAGCCGCCCGCGGTGCGGACCGTCGCCGAGAATCAGCAGGTGCACGTCTTTGCGGATCACCTTGATCAGATCGGCAGCCCAGATGGCGTCCTTGATCCGCTTTTGCAGCGTCAACCGGCCGACCATGCCGATCAGCCGGCAGGAATCGGGCAGTCCGAGTTCGGCCAGGAGCTGCCGCCGTGTGGCGGACGGCGGCGGAGGGGGCGCCACGCCGTTGGCGATCACGCGGAATTTCTCCCCCGGCAGGCCGCAGCGGGTGTAATAATCCCGCACGCCAGAGCTGTTGGCGGCCAGGCATCGGGCGCGCCGGGCCACCTGCCGCTCGATCCGCACCGGCAGGCCGCGCCGCCACGGTTCGACGCTGCGATAGCCCGCCACCAGGGCTGCGGGGCGAAAGCGGCTCAGCCGCAACGCCGCGCAGCCGTAGGCGTTGGCCGACGGCTTCCAGGCGTGGACGACCGCCGGCCGGTATTGTTCGATGAGGGTTTTCAATTGCCAGATCGTCCGGGGATCGCAGCCCCAGCGCCGCCCGAGGACCGTCGTCCCGTCCCGTGGCCCGGGCGCCGGCCCGGCTCCGATCCGGCCGAGGACGCACCCGTGCACCTGAAATTCCGAACGGGGCAGTCCTTCGGCCAGCAAGCCCGCCTGCTTGGCGGCGCCGGAATAATCGCAGCTCGGCAGAATCTGTAGAATCCTCATGGCGTCTCTTCCATCTCCTGCGGTTCCAACAGGGCGATGTGGGGGAGGTTGCGATACTGGTCGTTGTAATCCAAACCGTAGCCGACGACGAATCCCTTGGGAACGTCAAAGGCCACGAAATCGGGCTTCATCTTGACTTCGCAGCAGCCTTGTTTCTGCAAGAGCACGGCGGTGCGGACGCTTTCCGGTCCCAACTCGTCGATCTGCGGGATCAGTTCCCAGAGCGTCCGTCCGGTGTCGAAGATATCATCAACGAGCAGGACGTGCCGGCCGCGGACCTTCGTGCTCAGCAATTCGGTGTTGATGACCAGCGGACCGGGCCGGGTTCCGTTGCGGTAACTCCGCGCCTGGACCAGTTCCACCCGCAGGGGCAGGTTCAGCAGGCGGATCAAATCGGCCAGCAGCACGATGCTGCCGATCATCACGCCCACGATCGTCAGCGGTTTGTGCTGATAATGTTTCCCAATCGCGTCCGCCATCCGGCGGATGCCTTCACGGAGCTGGTCGTCAGTCAACAGGATTTTCATGGGAGGATAGTCTATCATTGCGGGGCGGTTTTGCCCAGGTCGTAGCGGTAGAGTATCGCGGCGTTGGTGCTGCCCTGGGCGGTCCAGCGCCCCGAGTGGGCCAGGTAATCGTCGAACCGCCCCCCCGCCTCGACCAGGGCGTAGCGGAACCCATACTCCCGCCGCCAATGCTCGATCGCTTCCGGCTTTTCGCGTCGGGCCTCGTCGTACGCCCGCAGAAAATCCGTGCCGTAGAGCAGGCACCGGTCGTCGATGAAAATTTTCATCCGAGGAGCGTGGTCAATCAGAAATCCCCCGAAGTTCAAATCATTAAATATCCTTTCGCCCTCGGGAGGGGCGCTCTCCGCGATTCCTTCGATCTCTTCGAGCAGCGCCTCCGGGGCGATGCGGGGATCGAACGCGGCCCACTCCCGGCCGATCCCGATCGTCTCCGCGACGAATACTGCAAGCACCAGGATGCCGGGGATGAGATACGGCAGGCAGTGCTGACTCCAGGAGGTCCCAGGGCAATCCGCGGATTCGCCAAGCATTCCCCGGCGCCGCAGCCAACCGGCCCACCGTGACTGGGGAAGCGTCTCGGCCAGGGCCAACGCCGCGGTCAGGGCAAAGAGCGGCAGGAACCGGACCCGCATGACGCCCAACGCCATCCAGGCCAGGGGAATCAGCCAGGTTGCACGGAGCCGACGGGGCGAGAGGCCGCAGAGAGTCGCCGCGTACAGCACGGCCAGGATTACTGCCGCCATGCTCGACAATTCGTTCCAGGTCGGAGGCCGATGTTCCTGAATGATCTCCGGCAGCGGCATGTCGAGCGTGGCGATCCAGCACTTCGGCAAGGCGGCGCCGTAGGGATTCACCAACAGCAACAGCAGCGTCAAGCCCAGCAGCAGCCAGCCGCCGGCAAGAGCCGGGAAGGATGAAGGATGAGGGATGAGGAATGAGGGATAAGGGATGAGTTTTTGAATCGCCCACACCACGCTCCACCCGCCTAGCGCCAGCCCCGCCATCCCGATTCCGCCGAGCACCCCGCCGTGGAGGTTGGCCCAGAGCCAGGCGAGCAGGACCAATCCGATCGCACAGCGCCATCTCCGGCGGCCGGCCTCCAGGTCGATCAAGCCGGCATAGACCACGGCCGTGAAGAGAAATGTGACGAGCAAGGGCCGGACATGGAACTGATGGGCGCCGGCGAGGATCATCAAGGCCAGCAGCAGCAGGGTCGGCAGCCAGTGCAATCCGGCGCGGAGCAATCGCACCGCCGGGAGCGTCAGCGTGGCAGCCAGCAGCGCGGCGGCCAGGGTCAGCAGACCGGTCCAGCCGGCGGCGCGGTGGGCCGCCGCCATGCCGGCCTCGGCGAGCCACTGGTCGGCCACCCAGGGACGGCCGGCCCGGGTGAAACTGTAGTGATCCGCCCGGGGCACTTCGCCCGTCCGGAGGATTTCCCGGCCGGCCGCCACGTGCCAGAAGGCGCCCGGATCGCGGAACATGGTCTGCCGCCCGGCAATCAGCAGCAGCAGCCATAACGCCAGGAAAATCAGTGTGCCGGGCGGGAGCAAGCGGCGTCCCATGTCCACCTCACTATTTCCCGGGTGGTGCAAACTGATTGACTTCCGCGGACCGGGCGTCGATGATGTTGATCCGACCGGTGTCTTTCCAATACCAGATTTGTCGGGCGGCCACTTCGGAGGTCTCGCCGCCGACCTGTTTCTGATAGCCCAGCCAGGCGTCGGTCCGGCCGTCGCCTTCCAGGATCAGCAGCTCCTTAGCCTTGGCGTAGGTGATCCGCAGCGCCCGGGCGGTGAAATATTTGTCTTGGACGACGGTGTTCCCTTCGGCGATGAGTTCGATCGCGTCGGGGCCGCCTTGGGGATCGGCCCGCTGATCTACGGCCAACCGGTCGCATTCCAGGGAGATCCCCTCGGGGGGAAGCCCTTCCGGCGCGTCGGGCGTTAGGGTCGTTTCCCAGGAGGCGACCGGCGCGTAGACCCCGCGGACGTCGTGATAGAACGCCAGATGCCGCTGCCCTTCTGAGAGGTTGCCGGCAATCGAGCCTTGGAACTGCACGTTCAGGCAGTAGCGTTGGTTGGGATCGGCGGTGGCGGCCGACGGCGGCGCCGCCGTTCCCGCCAGCGAGAATTGCAGCGGCTGGTTCCGGCCCTGGCGGACGCTGTTGATCCATCCTGGTCCCGCGGCCGCCAGCGCCCCGGTTTTCGCGTCCAGGTTCAGCTCTACCGCGTGCATCCGGTCCAGGCCCGTCAACCATCCCGCGGAATCTCCGTCGCGGTTTTCCATCCACACGCCGCCGCGGCAAAACAGCTTTTCGGCCTCGGGCTGCGGCTGATTTTGCAGGTGGGGATCCTTGAAACGGATCGGCCGGTCGAGCTGCGCTTCGAGGGCTTCGCACTGCAACCACCGGGACGGCGTGGAGGCGACTACGGACCGGGTGAAATTCGCCGACCGGCCGTCGAAATGCATTCCTCCCTGCCAGGTGATCGTCACCGGGCCGGTCGTCCCGGAGGTCCGTCCCGACGGGACCATCGGTCCGGCAACCGCGGCGTCCTGGGGAAGAATCATTTTGCCCGGCCCTTCGATCCACACCCGATTCTCGCCGTAACTGAGGTTGACGTTCGCGCTAATGACGGTCCAGCCGCGGCCTTCGCACCGGGCCGGCTGGCCCGTCACCGTGGCCACGGTCCGGGGACCGGAGGCGTCGGTCACGTGCAGCCGGTCGCCCGTGATCGTCAACGGCCGCTCGTCGGGCTGAAGGGTCTGCGTCTCCCGGCAGCAGACGTTCCCCTCGATCGTCAATTCCGCAAGTTCCCCCTGGCGCTGCTCGGTCATCTGCACGCGGGCGTGCATCGTCCGGCCGGTGACGTGGAAATGCTGCTGGGGCGGCGCGGCGGACGCCTCCGGCGCCGCCTGGTAGAATGCCGTGTAGACGAGGCCGGAGGGAGGATGGGTTCCCTCTCCCTTTGGGAGAGGGTTAGGGTGAGGGCGATTCGGCAAGATACCATCCGATGACTCTAGTGGTCTGTCCAAGTTGAGTTTACGTGTG
>JAFGPV010000197.1 GCA_016936015.1 Pirellulales bacterium | reverse complement strand
TCGTTATAACCACCGCCGTGGCAATAAGAACGGGCAAGTAAAATGGATTGTGGATTGCCTGTGAATTTCAGGACACCCTCAATTACTCTGCATTGCCGCCTGGTGCGAGCGGCAGATCGGGTTTCAGGGAATACCGACGTTGAGCAATTAATGACGAAGGCCGAAGGACGAATGACGAAAGAAATCCGAAGGACGAAATCCGAATATTGTTGTTGGGGGATTATTTTCAAGTGTTTCGACATTCGGCCTTCGTCATTCTTTCGTCATTCGTCATTCGGCCTTCGTCATTTGAACTCAAACAATCCCATGCTCCCGCTCATACCCTACAATTTTTTCCTCGTTCTGCAGCGTCAGGCCGATGTCGTCCAGGCCGTTCAGCAGACAATGGCGGCGGAAGGCGTCGACTTCAAAGGGGAGTTTCAGGCCGGCGTCGTCGCGGATTTCGCACCTCTCCAGATCGACCGTCAGCCGATAGCCGGGATTTTTTTCCGCCCGCTGAAAAAGATCTTCAACGGTTTGCTCGTCGAGTCGCAGCGGCAGCATCCCGTTCTTGAAGCAGTTGTTGTAAAAAATGTCGGCGAAGCTGGGGGCGATGACCGCGCGGAAGCCGTAGTCTCCCAGCGCCCAGGGCGCGTGCTCGCGGCTCGAACCGCAGCCGAAGTTCCGCCGGGCCAGCAGGATGCTCGCCCCCCGGTATTCCGGCCGGTTCAGCACGAAGTCGGGATTGTCCGTGCCGTCGTCCCGGAACCGCCAGTCGAAAAACAGAAACTGCCCGAAGCCGGTCCGCTCGATCCGCTTCAGGAATTGCTTGGGAATGATTTGGTCCGTATCGACGTTCGAGCGGTCCAAGGGAGCGACCAGGCCGGTGTGGTTGGTAAAGGGGTGCATGGTGATCAATGTGTTGGAAAATGGAATGGAAATTCTTTTATTGCAAATTGTAAATTGCAAATTTCAAATTGCAAATTGAACGATTGTTATCCTGTTCCGAAACTGGATTATCGGAACGAGAGTGAAATCGGGTGTCCGGGGCCGAAGACGGCCCGGCTCGCTCTTTTCATCCCTCATCCCTCATCCCTCATCCCTCATCCCTCATCCTTCACCCACCTCGCCGCCTCCTTCGCCCAATAGGTCAGGATGATTGTCGCCCCGGCGCGGCGGATGGCGGTCAGGCATTCCAGGGCGGCGCGGCGCTCGTCGAGCCAGCCTTTCGCGGCGGCGGCCTTGACCATGCTGAACTCGCCGGAGACGTTGTAAGCCGCCAGCGGGACGCCCGGAAACCGCTCCCGGACCGTCCGCAGAATATCCAAGTAGGCCAGCGCCGGCTTGACCATCACGATGTCGGCGCCTTCGGCCAGGTCCAACTCGATCTCCCGCAGGGCCTGCCCGGCGTCGGCCGCAGGGTCCATCTGGTAGCCGTAACGGTCGCCGAACTGCGGGGCGCTCTCGGCCGCCTCGCGGAACGGGCCGTAAAAGGCGCTGGCGTACTTGGCGGCGTAACTCATGATCGGCACGTGGGAAAATCCCTCGGCGTCGAGCGCCTTCCGGATCGCCTGGACCATGCCGTCCATCATGCCCGAAGGGGCGATCACGTCGGCCCCCGCGCGGGCGTGGACCACCGCCTGCCGGGCCAGCAGGTCCAACGCGGCGTCGTTGTCCACGTCCGGCCGGCCGGTGGCGTGCCCGATCGGGCCGCAATGGCCGTGATCGGTGTATTCACAAAAGCAGAGATCGGTAACGGCCAAAAGGTTCGGGGCCGACCGTTTCAACACGCGGAGGGCCTGGGGAATGATCCCGGCCTCGGAGAGGGCTTCGCTGCCCGTCGCGTCTTTCCGCTCCGGGATGCCGAAGAGGATCACTCCGCCCAGGCCGAGCGTAACGGCCTGTCGGGCCTCGTCGGCCAGCAGGTCGGGCGAGAGTTGGAAATTGCCCGGCATGGCGGCGATCTCCTGCCGCAGCCCTTCGCCGGGCCGGACAAACAGTGGGAGCACGAAATTGGCCGGCGCCAACCGCGTCTCGCGGGTCAGCTCCCGGATTGCCGGATGATAACGCAACCGCCGCAAGCGGGTGGTGGAAAACATAGTAAAGGATGAAGGATGAAGGATGAGGGTTTAAGGATTGGTGGAGTTGGTCTTCAATTGTTCCAAGGCAGTTTTCGTCCGACGGATCGCCGTAGCGGCCCAGGGCTTGCCGGCGTAGAGTTCGAGCACGGCCTGGTACATCGCCCGGGCACGCCGGGGATCGGTCGGGACCAGAGAATCGGCCTCGTCCAGCCGCGTATTAATCAGTTTCAAATGATCGGCGGCACGCTCGGCCGATTCTTCTTCCATGCCTTGCAGTTTCCGCCGGGCCAGGGTGACGCACTCGCCGGTCGGACCGGCCTCTTCCTTTTTCGGAAAACCGTACAAGTCGATCAGCGCCCGGAGTTTCGCTATGCAGCGATCGGGATCGGTCCGTTCAAGGCCGATCGCCTCGAGATACGCCCGTTCGACGGGCAACAACTTTTCCGTTCCCGTCAAACCCCGGACGCGAAGATCAAAACGGCGCTCCAACCGGTAGAGATCAATCTCTTGCTGGTACCGGCGCAGCGTGGAGGCCCGGGGATCGCTGGAATAATACTCCAGGAATTTTTTGATCTCCGGTTCGGCCTGGATCAGGGCGTCGAACGAATCCTCCTTGGCGGCGGCGACGTCCTGGTAGAGCCGGTCCGCCGCGGGAGGCTGCAGGGAATACCAGATGCCGTAACCGATCGCCAGCAGTGCGGCAACCAAGGCCCCGGTCTGCCAGGAAAAGAGCGGCGAGGACGCCTCGTCCGTTTTTTTCCGGTCCAGATCCTCCTCGGCGACCGCGATAAAACGGCCGGCGGCTTTCTGCTCCGGCGAGGCGGCCTCCGCCGACGGGGCGTACGAGGTCCCCGCGGCCGCCGTCATTGCATAAGGATCGGGCTGGGCCTCTGGGGCCGCGGTCGACGACGACGCCTTGGAGATTTCGCCGCCCGGGGCCGTCACCGCCGGATCGGAGGAAGGCGCTTCGGCGGGAAGCGGTTCGCCGGCATAATACCGTGCGTCGGCCTGCATCGTTTCGCCCGGCATCGCCATCGCGTGCTGCATCGCCTCCAGCACCCGGCCAAGGATCATAGCGTTGGGAATCCGGCGCTCAGGATCCTTCTCCAGCAATTGGAGGATGATCCGTTCCAACTCCTCCGGAACGTCGGTATTGTAGCGGCGCAGCGGCTCGGGCTTTTCGAATTGCTGTTTTTGGAGGACCTCGCCCAGCGTCTTGCCCTTGAACACCGGCCGCCGCGCCAAGAGCACGTAGAGCACCACGCCCAGACTGTAAAGATCAGAGCGCGGCTCGACGGTCCGCCCGGCCGCCTGCTCGGGGGCCATGTACTCGGCCGTGCCAATGATCGCGCCGACGCTGGTCAACCGGGTGTTGCCGAAAAGCCGGGCAATGCCGAAATCGGAGAGTTTGACCCGCCCGTCGGCGGCCAGCATCAGGTTTCCCGGCTTCAGGTCGCGATGGATCACGCCCCGGTCGTGGGCGTGCCGCAGGGCGCGGCAGACTTCCAACGCGATGCGGACCACTTCCCGCCAATCGAATCGCCGCCCCTTGCCCAACTCCTCCTCCAGGCTGCTGCCCTCGATCAGCTCCATGCCGTAAAACAATTGGTCGTCCTGCTCGCCGAAGCCGAACAGCCGCACGATGTTCGGATGGTTGAGCTTCCGCAGGGTCTCGATCTCGGATTGGAAACGGTCGCGGAATCCTTCTTCCCGGGCCAGGGCGGCGGAGAGCAGTTTCACAGCGGCCGGCTCGTTCGTCTCGACGTGGAGCGCCTTATAGACTGTCCCCATCCCGCCCTTGCCGAGTTGATCGAGGATTTGGTACGGCCCCAGCCGCTCTGGTTGCATGGTGTTTCCAACAAAAGAGTATGATTTTATAGTATCATCGAAAGCCGGGATAGGGAAGAGGATGAAGTGGGCAGAGCCGGGCCGTGTCGGCCCGAGAAAATTATCACTTCGTCCAATTTGCAATTTGCACTTTACAATTTACAATTTGCAATTACCATGTCCGTTCCGCTCTCCGGCATCTTGAACCTCAACAAGCCCTCCGGCGTCACGTCGCGGAAGGTGGTCGACGTAGTGCAGCGGCTGGTCCGGCCGGCCAAGTCGGGGCACGCCGGCACGCTCGATCCGCTGGCCGACGGCGTGCTGGTCGTCTGCGTGGGCCAGGCCACCCGACTGATCGAATTCATCCAGCGGATGCCGAAGACCTACCTCGGTACGTTCCTCTTGGGCCGGCGGAGCGACACCGAAGACGTCGAGGGCCGCGTCGAGGAACTGACCGATCCGCCGGCGCCGACTCGGGAGCAACTCGAAGCCGCCGCCCTGAAATTCACCGGCGAGATCCTTCAGCGCCCGCCGGTGTATTCCGCCCTGAAGATCGCCGGCCGCCGGGCCTACGAACTTGCCCGGAAGGGAATGAGCGTCGAACTGACTCCCCGGCCGGTGACCGTCCACCGCCTGGAGATCCGCTCCTACCGCTACCCCGAACTGGAGATGGAAATCGAGTGCAGCCGGGGCACGTACGTCCGTTCGCTGGGCCGCGACCTGGCCGAATCGCTCGGCACTGCCGCGGTGATGTCCGCCTTGACCCGCACCGCCGTCGGTGGTTTTCGACTGGGCGACGCGCTCCCGCCCGACCGGCTCCGGGCTGACAACCTCCCGCAATGTTTGCTCTCGATGATTCGGGCCGTGGATGATTTGCCGCAATGCCGCGTCGATGAAGAGGAATTGGCGCTGCTCCGCCAAGGACGGCCCATCGGGCGGAAGACCGCGGAGCCGTCGGCCGCCGAAATCGCGGCGCTCGATCCCCACGGCGACCTGGCGGCGATCCTCAAGCCGGCGGGCGAGCGGCAACTCAGGCCGGCGACGAATTTCGGGGCTTGAAGCGTCTTGTGTTCCCGGAATGCGTTCCGTAAACTGAGGAACTTTACCGCGTCCCAGCAGAACGGAATACAATGCCCACACCAAACGTATTGATCCTCCGTGCCCCGGGCACCAACTGCGACGGGGAAACGGCCTTTGCTTTCCAACGGGCCGGAGCGCGGACGGAAACGCTGCACGTCAACCGGCTGTTGGAGAATCCCCGGCTCTTTGAGCGGTTTCAAATCCTGTGCGTCCCCGGCGGGTTCAGCTATGGGGACGACGTGGCGGCGGGGCGGATCCTGGGCAACCAGATCCAACACCATCTCGACCAGGCCCTGGCCGAATTCAAGGAAGCGGGAAAGTTAATGCTGGGAATTTGCAACGGCTTTCAGGTGCTGTTGAAATCGCCCGTGCTGCTGCCGCCCGACCCGGCTCGGGGTCCCCGGGCGACGCTGACGCTAAACGATTCCGGCCGCTACGAGGACCGCTGGGTGCGGTTGAAAGTGCAGTCCGACCGTTGCGTCTTTCTGCAAGGCATCGACCGGATGTATCTGCCGGTGGCCCACGCCGAGGGAAAATTCGTCGCTCGGGACGAGCAGGTTTTAGAGGAATTAATCGGCACCGGGCAGACGGTGCTGCGGTACATACCGCAGGACGAAAGAAGCGAGGGATCGTGTTCTTTTCCCGACAATCCGAACGGCTCGACGGCCGACGTCGCCGGGATTTGCGACGTCACGGGCCGGGTGTTCGGCTTGATGCCGCATCCGGAGCGGCACATCGATCCGACGCAGCATCCGCGGTGGACCCGGGGCGAGGCGGGCAGCGTCGGCGACGGGCTGCAAATCTTTGTCAACGCGGTAAAGTATTTCTATTGATTAAAAATTCCTTCCCCGAATCCGTTGGCGGGGGGATGATCCGTCTGGGACTGACGCTCCGGAATCCGATGCGGGCCGTGTGGTTTTTCCGCCCCTTGAACTTGCGTGGGAACTACGGCTGAGGAGCGGGAGAGTTCGTAATCGCCGCCGTCGAAATCGTCGTAACTGGAGACGTAGCCGGGCATTTTCGAGCGGGTCCGCTCTTCCTCGAAGGCGGCAATCACCCGGGACTGAATCATCTCCCGGCACGGCGAATTGATCGGATGGGCGATATCGGCGTAGAGTTTTGCCCGCCCCTCGTCGTCTTTCAGGGTCGGTAGCTCCTTCTGTCGGGTGCCGCACTGGTTGCAATAATTGGCGCGGAGGTGATTTTTACAGCCGCACTGATGGCAATGGGCCGTCAGTTTCCGGCTGGGCATGGCCACGAAGGGTCCATTGGTCCCTTCGATGATCTTCAGATCCCGCACCACGAAGGCGTCGTCGAAGGTGATCGAACAAAAAGCCTGGAGCCGCTCTCCCGGCTCTTCCATGAGCTTGACGCGAACCTCGGTGATTTCCACGGCAAATCTCCTTACGTAGCGGGCGCATTAGCGGCAGCTCTGCACGGCATAAACGCGCCCCACCTGCATGGCTTGAAAACGCCGCGCCAGTCGTCGGGCGTGACCGACGTGACGACACAAAACAAAATGCGCCGTACCGCTTCCACTCATTCCGTATCCAAGGCCGTCCGCCGCGGCCAACACGGCGTGCAGGCGGTCGACCCACGGCGAGAGTCGCGCCGCCGCCGGTTGCAACCGGTTAAACACCTCGCGCCCCGCCGCCCGGCGATCGCGCCGGAGCAGGGCATCCCTCAAGGGATTCACGTTGCGGGGTTGATCGGGGGGGACGCATCGGCGATACACGTCCCTGGTCGATAGACCTGCCGGGGGACGAATCACGACGAAATCCCATAAACCGAAACGGTCAAGAGGTTCGACGCGTTCCCCGCGGCCCCGACATAAGGCTGCGCCTCCATCTAGGAAAAAGGGGACGTCGCTGCCCAACTCCGCGGCCAAAGGCATCAGGCGTTCTGACGGCCAGTTCAATTTCCAGGCGACGTTGGCGGCCGTCAACGCGGCGGCGGCGTCACTCGATCCGCCGCCTAGTCCCGCCGCCATCGGTATCCGCTTCGTCAAATGCAACCAGCCACCATCACTCACGCCGGCGCGTTCACGGAGCAACTGCACGGCCCGTACCGCCAAATTATCAGGCCCTTCCGGAACTTCCCCCCCTCCCGCTTCTACCCGGATGCCGCAACGGGTCGTTTGACGGCAGTGGAAATGAATTGGTCCGGGTGGCGATTCCTGGAAAACAATCGTATCGAAAAGACTTACCGGACACATGAGGGTTTCAACCTCATGATATCCGTCCGCACGTTTCCCTAGCACCTCGAAGAAAAGGTTTATTTTTGCAGGTGCCTGTACAACAATCCCTTTTGCGGATCGAACGACCCGCATGATGCTTACTCCATCTGGTTATCTATCCTGACACCTTCCCTAATCTTTAGGAGGCCGGGAACCACACTGGGTAAGGGGATTTTAACGCAGGAAAACACAAGAGTCAATCGTATGTTGGTTTCAATTCGAAAAAACCGCAATATATTCCATGTTTTCGCCCCTTGGGTAGCCTCCTTGACCCTCTCGGAAACCGTTACAAAGACCGACACCTGCGCAGATTGACAAAAATTGAAATGATTCCTAATTGCCACCCCCTAGAGGGAGCTCTCCCCTTGCATTCCAACGGCATCTGTTTTAGGAATACAAGAGTAAGCAGAACGTGAAAAGGGAGGAAAAGTAACGGGCCCCCTCGGTCCGAAATCCCTTTTCGGCCGTTTCGGCGGACAGGGTTTTCTCCCTTTTTCTCGCCGGCAAAACCTTTTGCGGAATACTTTTATGACCGAAGAACAAGCTTCCTTATACCGGAAAGAAGGAATAAAAAAACGCATCCTTCTCGTCGACGACGACCGGGAAATCATCGAGTCGATGCGCGCCGCTTTAGAGGCCAGCGGGTATGAAATCCTGATCGCCCGGGACGGCAATCAAGGCCTGGCCCTGGCCGAGCGGGAATCTCCCGACCTGGTGATCCTCGACATGATGATGCCCAAACGAAGCGGTATCTTGGTAATTGAGAGGCTCCGCCGCACCCGACCAGTCCCCATCCGGATTATCATGATCACTGCCAACGAAGGCAATCGCCACAAGGCCTATGCCGAACTGCTCGGCGTGGATGATTACCTCCGCAAACCCTTCCCCATGGATCGCCTCTTGGAGAGCGTCAACCGTTTGCTGGCACAAGGCGCAACGTAAAAGCGGCCAACGCGACGCAGCAGCGGCATCCCGCCGCATCCGAATCGTCATTCTGAGTGCAGCGAAGAATCCCGCCTGTTCCGCGGACAAGATGTTTCGTCAACCATCCGTCGACGGCGCCCGTCGGGACCACTGTTGGAAACCGGTATATTTATTTGGGGGCGGCCAGCGATCCCAAACGGCCAAGGCGAACGGCCCGGTTCTGGAGCCAGCGGACCAAATCGGGCGAGGTAATCATCTCCCACTCCCGCTGCCGCCGGTCGGCCAAGGGATCGTACCAGGGAGCTTTCTTCTTCGGCGCGTCCTCGGTTCTCCAGTATCCGGGATGCAAGCCGATTTCCACCGTATGCCCCGGCATTGGTCCCGCCAGAAACCGCCGCAGCAGCGGCAGCGTCACGCGGCCGGCGTGCGCCGTGCCGAAATAGACTTGGGGATGGGCGATCGGGTGCCGGGCGATCTGCCGCCGGAACCGCCGGGCGTAGGCCTTTTTCACGTAGGCCGTCAGCCAGTTTGCAGGCGAAAGACTCCTAAAAAGTGTAGATCGCCACAGTCGCGGCTCCTCGGCCACCCGCACTACGCCGATCTCATAGCGCCGCAAAATCCCGGGCAGCAGGGCGGCCACCGCCGGCAACAACTCAATGTATTGATGGCCGTTGAGATGCGTTGGCTGGAATCCGTGGTCTCGCAGGAATTCGATCTGCCGGCCGATTTCCTGACGCAGCGCGTCGGCGTATTTCTCCGGAGACCGCCGTAAGCGGAAGAAAAGCGCGTACACGCCGGGAAACCGGCCCGCGGAGTCCAGAAGTTCCGCCGGATAATCGTCGGTCAACGGCGTTCCCAGGGTCAGATTCAGATGCACCCCCAGATCGAACGCCTGCGGCGGATCGGCCAGTTCGCGGCGGATCAGTTGCGAGGGCAGTCCTCCCGCCGTATATTCCGCCAGCAATGGTTTCCAAAGCGTCAACGCCCGGGCGGCGTCGGGGGCATTGGCCAGCAACGAAGTGCTGGTCAGCACGCCCCGGCGGAATCCCTCCAGCACGCCGTCGGTAACCCCCGCGTTCATGCCGAAATCATCGGCGTGCAGAATCAGGATCGAATGTTTTGTCATTCGTCATTTGTCATTCGTCATTTGCGAAGCCGCAAGCGGTTTATTCCTTGCTCCCTCATCCCTCATCCTTTCTCACGCCGCTTTCTTCGGCAAGGCAACGCTTTCCGGTTCCACATTTCCCTCAAAATGCGGCGTCGGCAGCGAGCGGCCGAAGTGCGCGCGAAACCATACCCGGAGAACGTCGGCCAGCATCGGCAGGGCGTTGCGCCGCAGCGAGAGCGTCGAAGAGTAATCGTTGATCAGCGTCACGGGGATCCGCCGGAACGTGTATCCCAGGCGGTGCGTCAGGAACACGACTTCCGCGTCGAAAGCGAAGCCGTCGATCGTCACCCGGGAAAATATTTCCAAGGCCGCCTGTCGCGTGAACAGCTTTAAACCGCACTGGGTGTCGGTCACCTCGCGCGAGATCAGGCAATTGACGACGGTGCGGAAGACGCGCGTGGCCAGATGCCGGGCAATCCGCCGCCGGGCCAGGTGGGTCGATTCCGCCATGTCTCGCGCGCCGAACACCACGTTGCACCGGCCCTGGGTAAGCAATTCATAGCCGGTTTGCAACGCCGAAAGGTGGAACGGCAAGTCGGCGTCGGTGAAGGCGAGGATCCGGCCGGTGGCGCGGAGCATCGCGTTCCGCACGGCGCGGCCTTTGCCTCCCTGGCAGGCCAAACGCAACGTCGAACATCGGGGACCGAACTCCGACGCGATTGACGCCGTCCGGTCGCGACTGCCGTCGTCGACCACCAGGATGCGATAATCATACCGTGCCGTGTCCAAAAATGCCTTGATCTGCGCCAACGTCCAAGGGAGCCGTTGTTGCTCCTCATGCGCCGGGATGATGACCGTCAGGTCATGATCGGACGGACGCACGGGAATAGAATCCGGCATCAGATCGTGGATGAGCGTGGCGGATCGATCCGTGGTCGCAGTCGAAGGCGTCATGCCGGATCCCCAACGTTCGATCCGCCTGATTCCTCCCCGAAAAAATGCTCAGCCGGCGATCCGTCGCGGCTCAGAGGAAATCAATTCGAACGGAAAATTATCAAACGGAGAGGGCGGAAAAATACAAAAATCAGGTAAACGAGTAAAGAGCAGTTTCCCCCAATTAACTTCGCCAACACATGCATCCCCCCCGACTGTCACGACAGGCGGAAAAGACGGTTTTTTCACCCCCCCGGGAAGGAAACCTCCTCGACGCCGAGTCCCGTTCGGGAGATAATGCGTTTTATGGTTCGTTTTTTATCCCCAGATCGGAAGATCATCGTCCACGCCGCTCACGAGCAAGTAGGCGTCTCGGTGATGCGGCAAGCACAACCTTCTCAGCCGGTGCCGTTGTTTCCGCCCCGCCTGTGGATCGTCGGACCGCCTTCCTGCCGCGCGGCCCTGAACGCCTTCCAGACAACTCAGGCCGAACTGCTCTTCCAGTCGGGGATCTTCGGCGATACGGAATACGCCTGGGAGGAAAAAATCCAACCGGTCGTCCACGACAGCATGTTGTTGGTCGGCAGCAACCACCCCCTTCCGCCGGCCATGCTGCAAACGATTCTCCGGCACCATCGCGAAGGCGGCGCGGTGTTGGGCGTGACGCTCAGCGCCCCGTCGCTGGCCGGCGAAGAAGCCCTGTTGACGGAGGTCTTCGGCGCGACGTTCGGTCTGCCGCTTTCCGGAGGCCGGTTTGAAATCCGCCCCGCCGCCACCGCAGGTTATCATCCGATCTTGCACGGCGTCTCGGCCTTTGTGACGGAGACGTCGTTTCCCTCCTGCCGGCTTGGGGAAAAGACGGTCGCCACCCTGGTAACGGCCCATCAAGGCGGTTTGCGGCTTCCCGTGTCCTGGGTGAAAACCTGCGGCGGACTGCGCCGTTTCGGCGCCCTACTGGGCGCTCCCCACGACTTCCACAAACCCGGCTTCCTGACGCTGTTGCGCAACGCCGTCCTCTGGACCCGCGGCGAAATCTGAGGTAAGGGATTGACAACCCGCCGTGACCATGAGAGTATAAGTTCTTTTCCCGTCCGAGGTTGTAGCTCAGTCGGTAGAGCAACGGACTTTTAATCCGTAGGTCTCGGGTTCGAGTCCCGACAACCTCACTATTTAGTGCCGGATCACCCACCGCATCAGGAAGAACGCGGGAACCAGCATCGCGGCGTTGGCCGACCAGAAGAAGATTGGCGGAAGCGCGCCGGAGGTCGAAAGATCCTCGCCGAACATCAGCAGCGGGTAGTACACGGCGAGGATGGGGAGAAAACAGACGAAGAAGTTCGTCAGCACGTCTGCGTGGCGCCAGAGCATGGCCACCGGGGCGCCGATCAGCGTGAAACACAGGCAGGTGAATCCGTTCGAGACGCGGCGGTACGGCTCCGTCTCCAGCCGGTGGAGCAGCGACCCGAAATAATCGATCTCCTTTTGCAATTTTTCCGGCAGCGGCTCCTTGGCGGCGAGGTGTTTTTGACGCTCCTGATCGAACGTCGCCATCCGATCCTTCAATTCCGCCACCAGGTCGGAAATTTCGTACATTGCCACCCAATCGCGGTGAAACTCGGGCCGGATCGTCGGCGGCAGCGGGATGGTGTACCGAAATTCGGTCTTCCGCGAAATCCAGATCTTCCCGTCGACGTCCACTTCGGCGTCGCGGCAAATGACGTTCAAACCCTGCAAACTCGGACCGATTTTCAACTCGGCCTCCGCCGCGCGGATGGTCACCGTCTGCGTGTTGTTCCGGGTGTGGATGGTGATGGTCGGCTGCAAGAGCTTTCGGCCCTTGACCCGCTTGACGGTGATGTCAAAATCCCGCGAGGCATAGGAATGGCTCTTCTGGAGGTACCCATACACGATCTCTTCCAGCGACGCGGCCGCCTCGCGGATCCGGCTCGGCCGGCTCCACGTCGCCGCCGTCTCTTGCAGGTAGATCGTGCAAAGGCTGAGAAAGAAGGCCACGACCAGCACCGGCAGAATAATCTCCCACGGATTGATCCCCAGCGACTTCAACGCCACGACCTCGTTGTTGCCCGTCATCCGCCCAAATACGATGCACACCGCCAGCAACAGGCTTACGGGAATGGTGATCACCAACATCTCGGGGATGATGTACGGGATGGTCTTGAGGATCACCATCGGCGTCAGCCCCATGTTCAATCCTTCCTTGAAACCCATGCCCAGGGTCACAATCAAGGTCAGCGCCAGCAGCGTGACCACGAAGTTCTTCAGCGTTTCCGTGACGATGTGACGCGTCAAGATGTACATGCCGGAAGATTGTCCACACCGAGAGGCGTGGCGGTCAAGAGCAGAATGGGGATTAGGGATTGGGGATTAGGGATTGGAAAAACGAAATTTGAGCATTCTAATCCCCAATCCCTCTTTCACTCCCCCGGCACCGGCTCGATCGTCGCGGACATCGACCCCTTGCAAGTGGGGATAAACACGTCTTTCCCATAGGCGTGGATCTGGTCGCGTTTTAATTCAGCATGTTCCTTGGTGGTCGTCAACACGATCACCCGACCCCGGGTATCAACTTCCCGGGCCATAAGAAACCCCTTTTCCGGAGGGTGCCCAAAAAGCTCCTGGAGCATGGCGATCACGTATTCGTAGGTGTGATCGTTGTCGTTCCAGAGGATGACGTTATAGCGGGGTTGACGCTTGGGCTTCGAATGCTGCCGCTCCGCCGTTTCGCGGACGGTATCCATCGAGGGTTCAGCGACGGCGGCGGCAGATTGATCGGGCATGGGAGGACCTCGGCGGCAGAGAACCCCCGATTTTCCAAGTGGACTATGATCATTATACTGCCGTTATGAACGCCTTCAACCAATATCTCGAAGACCATGCGGCGGATTTCGAAGCGGAGCTTTGCGAGTTCCTGCGGATTCCCAGCGTCAGCGCCGACGCGGCGTGCAAGCCCCAGATGGACCGCGCGGCCCAGTGGGTGGCGGAGCGGTTCCGCCGGCTCGATTTTCCCGTCGTCGAGGTGATTCCCACGGCCGGGCATCCCCTGGTCTTCGCCCAATCGCCCACAGTGCCGGGCGCCCCGACCATTCTGGTCTACGGCCACTACGACGTCCAGCCGGTCGACCCGTTGGACCAATGGACCACTCCCCCGTTTGAGCCGACGGTCCGCGACGGCAAACTCTTCGCCCGGGGCGCCACCGACGACAAGGGCCAGCTTCTGACCCACGTCAAGAGTGCCGAGGCCTGGATCCGCACCGCCGGCAAGCTGCCCCTGAACCTGAAATACATGATCGAAGGCGAAGAGGAAATCGGCAGCGCCGGGCTGGAGGAGTTTCTGAAACCAAATTCCAAACGCCTGAAGTGCAATTGCGTCGTCATCAGCGACGGGTGCCAATTCGCCCCGGGCGTCCCGGCCATCACCTACGGCCTGCGGGGCATCGCGTATTTCGAACTCCGCTTGACCGGTCCCAACCGCGACCTGCACTCCGGCTCCTTCGGCGGCTCGGTGACCAACCCGGCCAACGCCCTGGCTCAGATCCTGGCCGGACTGATCGACCGGCACGGAAAAATCAAAATCCCCGGCTTCTACCGCCGCGTGCTGCCGCTGAGCGACCGCGAGCGGAGCGAACTGGCCGCATTGCCCTTCGACGAGCAGGAATACCAACGGCAGTTGGGCGTGGACGGGACCTTCGGCGAAGAGGGTTACACCTCGCTGGAACGCCGCTGGGCCCGGCCGACGTTCGACGTCTGCGGATTGTGGAGCGGTTTTCAGGGCGAAGGGGCAAAGACCGTCTTGCCCGCCAACGCCGGGGCGAAAATCAGTTTCCGGCTGGTGCCCAATCAAAAGCCCGAGCAGGTGGCCGACGGTCTGCGCAAGCAGATCGCCAAGCTCTGCCCGCCGGGGATCACCTGGGAACTGACCGACCTGCACGGGGCGCCGGGCGTGGTCGTCGCGCTGGACAGCCCTTACGTCGAGGCCGCCGCCCGGGCCATCGAATCCGCTTTCGGCCGCCGGCCCGTCTTCACCCGCGAGGGCGGCTCGATTCCCATCGTCGTCCGCTTCGCCCAGGTACTGAAGACCACCCCGCTGCTGATCGGCTGGGGCCAGGACGACGACAACGCCCATAGCCCCAACGAAAAATTCTCCCTGGCCGACTTCCACCGGGGTATCAAGGCGAGTGCGAAATTGTGGGAAGAGTTGAGCAAAATTAAAATGTGATAGATCATCATGAATGAGTATACGATGTCGAAGATTCAAGTTTTTCAACGAAATCAGGATACAATTTTCTGGGGTGATGCTATAACTGTTCTGGAAAAAGATATTCCCGACGCTTCAGTCTCGCTGATCTTTGCCGATCCCCCTTATAATCTCGGGAAGAAATTCTCGAAATTTGTCGATCGTTGGCCCTCGGAGGCCGCCTACGTCGAATGGTGTAAACAATGGCTCGATCTTTGCATTCGAAAGCTTACCGATGCCGGTTCGCTTTATTTAATGGCCAGCACACAGTGTATGCCGTATTTGGATATTTTTCTCCGCGGAAGGTTGACGGTTCTGAGCAGGATTGCCTGGTATTACGACAGTTCCGGCGTTCAGGCAAAAAAGTATTATGGATCGATTTATGAGCCGATTCTTTTTTGCGTTAAAGATCCGGAAAACTACGTTTTTAATTCCGACGCCATCACCGTCGAAGCTCGGACGGGAGCGCAACGCAAACTCATCGATTACCGTAAGCCGAAGCCCGCTCTTTACAATTCCCAAAAAGTTCCTGGCAACGTGTGGTATTTTCCCCGGGTCCGTTATCGCATGGCCGAGTATGAGAACCATCCCAGCCAAAAGCCCGAAGCGTTGCTTGAACGCATTGTAAAAGCCAGCAGCAATCCAGGAGATATCGTCCTTGATCCTTTTTCCGGAACTTTCACCACATCAGCAGTCGCTCAACGTCTGGGAAGAACCAGCATCGGCATTGAGATTCAGGAGGAGTACGTTAAGGTGGGATTGCGCCGCCTGGGCATCACCGAGGAATTCAACGGTGCCCGTTTGAGACCGCCGCAGAAAACATGTGTCCGAAAAAATGGCGTGAAACAAAGTAAAATGCCGGCTCGTTGTCAAGGGGAGTTGTTCTCGCAATGAAGAAACAGCACCAATTCACACCCGTCATTATATCGATTCTTGAGAAACATTATGGCACCCACGCAAAATCTATCTTTGAGAAGAGCGAGTTCTTAAGGTACTTGAATAAAAAAACACAATCGGTATCTTCCGGATCAAAAGCACGGTCCGCTTTTGGAAAGCACTTTTCACTCTATGCGCTCGTGAAGGATTATGCCGATCAGGGTTTCATTGAGTCCGGTTCATACCGAAATTATTCGGGGGCAAAATTCAGCGATTTATTCCGACAACAACGATCCCTTCCTTTCGGATCAAAACTTCAAAATCATGATCTCAATAATCGAATTAATGACGATTTTCGCAGTAATTTTCCGGAATGTGAATTCTCACCGGTAATTCACGATCCTGTAACTCACAGGTATTGGATCAACGAAAACTTGTTGAAAGTGAGCGTCGGCAGGAAATCTTATAATATCGCACCCGCGGTCCTGGACATCATCCATGCCTACATCACCGCAAAGAAGAGTGCTTTCGAGCAATTCCTGCAAGATTGCCAACGCATGGCCAAATTGCACGGGAAAAAAACCATAGAAGTTCGAAAGTTCATTCATGGCAGACTTCAACCCAATGTCGATGCCCGGGTTTTTGAGATCGTTAGTTACGCTATCCTGAAAGAATATTATGGAGTCCAATCCATTTATTGGGGATGGGAGTTGGAAGACATTCATGAAGAAGGATTGGTGCTTTTCAAGACGGGTCGAACTAACGCCAACGACGGGGGCATCGACTTCGTGATGAGACCCTTGGGGCGATTTTTTCAAGTAACGGAAACCTTGGATGTGAGAAAGTATTTTCTTGATATCGACAAGGTTCAACGTTTCCCCCTGACGTTTGTCGTGAAATCCGTCGATCCTGTCGATGCCATTCGAAAAAGAATCGAATCTCAAGCAAACAAGATCTATTCCATCGCCACAATCGTCAAACGCTACATGGATTGCATTGAGGAGATTATCAATATTCCCATTCTTCTTGAGCGATTCGGGGAAATTTGCCGGCAAAATCGTTTAAAACCAGTTATCGATGAAATTGTGCTGCAAAGCAAAGTGGAATTCAATGTGCCTTAATGTTGGAAGAAAGGCTTTTTGAACACATGCTCGACCGAAAATTCATCCTCGAAAACGCCGAACTCGTCAAACGCAACTGTCTGAACCGCGGGGCCAAGGTCGACGTGGATCGCTTTGTGGCCCTGGAAGAGCAGCGGAAAAAGCTCCAGCAGGAGGTCGAGGAGCTGAACCGCAAGGCGAATGTCACATCGAAAAGCATCGGGCAGGCGAAGGACCCGGCCGAGCGCGAGGCCCGGAAGGAGGAAGGCCGGCGGCTGCGGGAGGAAACCCAAAAGGCCCAGGCCGAGGTGGACGCCCTGGTCGAGCAGATTGCCGCCGTGCAGCGGCTCATTCCGAACCTCTCCCACCCGGAGGCCCCCGTCGGCGGCGACGATACGGCCAACCTGGAACTCGCCCGGGGTAAAACGGCGGTCCCCGAGTTCGATTTCGAGCCGCTCGATCACGTCGAACTGATGGAAAAGCTCGATCTGGTCGATTTCGAGGCCGGGGCCAAGGTGGCGGGACATGGGTTCTACTTTCTTAAAAACGACGCCGTGCTGCTGGAACTCGCCCTGCAGCAGTACGCCGTGCAGACGCTGCTCCGCGAGGGCTTCACGCCAATCACCACGCCCGACCTGGCCCGGAACGAGGTCCTCGAAGGGATCGGCTTCATTCCCCGGGGACCGGAGACGCAGATCTACAGCGTTGAAAACACCGACCTGAGCCTGGTGGCCACGGCCGAGATCACCCTGGGCGGCATGTTGGCCGACACGATCCTCGACGCCGAGCAGTTGCCCTTGAAATTCTGCGGCATCAGCCACTGTTTCCGCACCGAGGCCGGCGCCCACGGCCGGGCCGCCCGGGGCCTGTACCGCGTCCACCAGTTTACGAAGATCGAGATGTTCGCCTTCACGTTGCCGGAGGAGAGCGAGGCCATGCTCGAACGGCTCCGCGGGCTGGAGTGCCAACTGTTCGACGGCCTGGGCGTCCCCTACCGCGTGGTCGATACGGCCACGGGCGACCTGGGCGGCCCGGCCTATCGCAAGTACGATCTTGAGGCCTGGATGCCGGGGCGCGGCGAGTTCGGCGAGGTGACCTCCACCAGCAACTGCACTGATTATCAAGCCCGGCGTCTGAACATCCGCTACCGCACCAAGGGCGAGAAGGGGACCCGCTTCCTCCACACCCTGAACGGCACCGCCATCGCCATCAGCCGGGCGTTGATCGCCGTGCTGGAAAATTTCCAGCAAGCCGACGGCTCGGTCGTGATTCCCGAGGTCCTGCGGCCGTGGGTGGGGAAGGAAAAAATCGGGTAGCCCTTCACGGGTCGTGATGGTCGCCTTTCGCGGAGCGAAAGGCGACACTCTTTGCTGACGCCAATCTCTCAAAAACGGCCTGTTTTCGGAATTTTTGCACAATAGGGGGTCTTCGGACACCGTATTTTGCCGTCTCGGGTTGGAATTGTTGAATGCGGTTTTGCGGGAAGTGTGTAAGGGGTGCACTGAAATCGAGGTTTCGGAGGGTGAAAAAATAAGGCCAATGACCTCTTGCGGCATGGCCGCCCCGATAGCGGAGCTATCGCGGGCACCCGGTAGTTGGTCATCAGAATTCAAAAAATGCACGGGAGGTTCCCCGGATTGGGGTCTTTCCCTTTCTTTTGGGGAGGCCGTTGCTCAACAAAAATCGTTTTTTCCACATTTTTTTCGAGCAAGTCCCTTTTGCTCACGCAATGAACGAAAGATGGGCGCATATTTTCCACGCAGAGTTGCGGCTTTCTGGTAGATTGCCAAAGAACGTGGTGTGTACTTATGTATATAATAGCAAAGAAAGGCGGGAATGGAATATTAGTTTTTGGCCGCCCCCCAGATAGGCGAATAGGGATGAGGGGATAGGGGTGAGGGATTGCCTCTTTCGGTTATCCCTTTGTGGTTGTGATGAGTCAAAGCCGTATATCGTTAATACCAGCGGGAAGATCACAATCATATTAAAAGTGACGGATGCTGTCCGCAGAACTCTGTCTGGAACTCGACTGCTTCAACCGTTGCACTCGCCGGATTTCCATGCTAAGATCGGCGGCAGCGGACGGGGTGGTTCGCGAACGACCGACGATCTCTTGGATCGCAGAGAGCCACTTCGTGAATCCACCAGGGTTCTTTTTCGGAGGGTAGTTCTTTATGAGCGATTCCATTTACACCCATTCCGGCAAACTCGGGATGGCCCCAATCGTCTGGCCGGTCATTTTCATCCCCTGTGCCGTGGTGCTTTCCGCGGCCTATGCGTATCTGGACGTTTACATTCCCCTGGGCGGTTACGTCAGTTTTATTCTGCTGGCGGGCTACGTCTTCGGCCTGGGCATCGTCTCCGCTTTCGCCGTCAAGGTCGCCAAGTGCCGAAGCACCACGGCCGCCGGTTTCCTAGGTTTTCTCGGAGGTCTTTTCGCCCTCTATGCATCGTGGCTCATCTTCCTTTACGCGCTGATCAACAAGTTTGATGAAGAGGGCATCGGTCTGGTTCCGTTGCTCATCCATCCGGGGGCCATGTGGCAAACCATTCTGCTGATTAACAAGGAGGGCTGGTTCAGCATTAGGGGTTCGACGCCCACCGGGGCGGTGCTGGGGACCTTTTGGGTCATCGAGGCCGTGGCGATCCTCGGCGGCATGATCTTCCTTAGCGGGATGCGGATCCGCCACGAGATTTTTTGCGAGACTTGCAGCCGTTGGCTTCCCGTCTTCGAAAAGCGGATGTACAAGCCGCCGACCGAGACTCATGCGGGCAACTTCAACGAGGTGGAGCCCGCGGCCCTCCTCCGACTCGAAGAGATGCAGGAATCCAACTTTCCGGCCGTCAGGTGCGAGTTCCTTGTATGCAACACCTGCGGCGCCAAAGGCCTCCGCTACAAATACGTCGAACTCGTCACGGACAAAGAAGGCAAGACCAGCGAGAAGTCCACAAACTACAAACATCTCCTCAAGGCCCCCGCATAGCGAACGGGCCAGGAACCATTAGTCCTTCCGGCCGAAGGACAGGATAAACAATTAATTTTCGAGGCATTCTTGGGACCGGATTTTCGCCGCTGCAAAACACGACCAAGCTTCTTCTCCAATCGCCGCTGGAAATCCTCGTCTTCGAGAACACGGGCCTCTGCTGGTATCAAGAGTTATGTGTTTTATCTTCGAACCGCGCGCCATCGTGGCTCACAGTGTTTTGATCTGTAGCGTCTGGCTTTTTGTCGTTTTGGTACTGCGATTCCGCGCAAACCCCGTCTATTACGAGACCAAGCACCAATCCGACAATGGCGCCACCACAGATATAACGCACAGTTTCCCACATTTGTGATTCAATTGTGCCGCCTTTAATCATCGGATCAAGGAATGCCCCCGTGAGAGTGCCGACAACCATGCAGGGAACGATCCAGCCCAAGCGGAGGATGAGCGACACCATCATGAATATGAATAGTCCTGCGAAAAGTTTCCAGACTTGGCCACCGTTGATGGACCAGATGCGAAATGCCGATAATCCCGTCATTGCGGCAAGCAGAATCTGAACAGCAAACAATACACGGCGTTTAGGACGGGCGCGGGCCGGGCTTTTCTGCGAGGCAGCCATTGGACTTTACTGCATAACGAGTATTCGACTTCGGGTAATAAAGGTGACATCGTTATTCTTCGGCTTTCCGCAGCGCGTGGTCGATTTTGTTGACGGTTTCGACGCTGGGGTGTGCTTGCCTTGTTCGATGCGGTTGACGGTTTCCGGGCGGGCACCGGCGTCAATTTTCCTTTCAATTATATATGGGTTATTTCTGTTGCGAAAGTTTTTTTCACTTCTCTCGACATAATCGACATATCAGGAAACGGAAAATTCCGCAGCGGATTGTAGGAGAAACGGCGGATAAGCGGGCGTTTTTCTGAGGGCTGTAACCGGCGTAGGTGTTATGTGACTCCCGTGGTTCCTGCCGGTTTTTCTTCTCGCGCTTCCTGCACAAACCGAGTGGCGGAAAAACGGGAAATTGACTTCCAACTGCCGAATTCGTCGATACTTACGATGAAGGCTCGTAAGGCCGACGGGGATCGACACGATGTCATCCTGACGGGCACCATCGACAGATGGTTGGTGAAGGATCTGGAAATCCATTAAATAAGACCACAAGAAACCGAACGTGGATGGGTGCCATGCCCACGCTGGCGTGGGCATGTGACGTGGTGAAGAATCCCGCAACATGCCCACGCCAGCGTGGGCATGGCACCCGTTTCTCGTTTTCGACTTTCCACAATGTTTGAACAGCGGAAACTCCAACGCGATTTGCTGGCGCTGCTGTTGTTGGCGGCGGTGATCTTTCTGGCCGCGGCGCTGGTCAGCTACGACCCGGCCGATCCGCCGGGCCGGCTGGTCTGGCCGCAAAACGAAACGATCCACAACGTCTGCGGCCGTTCGGGGGCGATCGTCAGCCAGGCGCTGTTCGAGGCGTTGGGGCTGGGCGCGTATTACCTCGTCTTTTCGCTGGCGGCGCTCGACTACGTGCTGATGACGCGCCGCGCGGTCACGCAGCCGTGGCTCCGCCTGGCCGGGTGGATCGGCTCGCTGCTGGGCCTGACCGCCCTGGCGGCGATGGCCTGCCCGTGGCTCTCGCCGGGACCGGTGATCGGGGCAGGCGGGCACCTCGGCGTGGCCGGCCGGGGGCTGCTCGAAAAGCAGTTCGCCCAGGTGGGCGGATACATCGTGGCAAGCTGCTTCATTCTCGGCGGATGGCTGTTGTGCACCGATTACGTCGTGTTGCGGATCCTGGCGTGGGTGATCGGCAAACCCACCCGGCAGCTTGGCCGGGGCGTGATCCAGGTCGGCGCCGCCTACGCCCAGAGGGTCCAACGCAAACGCACCGACCTGGACGGCTATCAGCCGGCGGCGCTGCACGGCCGGGTGGCGGTGAAGATCCGCGGCCGGTCGTCGGAAGCCGAGCCGGCTGCGGCCGCACCGGCGGAGCGGAAAGAGCCTGCCGAAGCCGCCGCCGCGGAGATCCCCGTCAAGGCGCCGGCGCCGCCACCGCCCGAGGCGCCGCCCGAGGAGCGAAAACGCCGGAAAAAGACGTCGCCCAAGGAGGAGGTCCAGGCGGAGCTGGCCTCGGTGCGTCCTCCGCCCGATTCCGATTACGAACTGCCCTCGCTGGAGCTTTTGCTCCCCGGCGACGCCTATTCCTTCGACGAGCAGGAGCAGGAGGTCCGCGAGCGCGCAAAAATCCTGGAGCAGACTTTCCACAACTTCGGGCTGAACGTCCAGGTGGTGGAGATCCAGACCGGTCCGGTCATCTCGCAGTTCGAGGTCGAGTTGGAGGCCGGGTTGCGCCTGAACAAGATCACCGCGCTGGCCGACGACCTGGCGATCGCCCTGCGGGTGCCCAGCGTGCGGATCGTGGCGCCGATTCCCGGCAAGAACACCGTGGGGATCGAGGTGCCGAACACCCAGCGGCAGCTCGTCCGGCTGCGCGAAGTGATGGAGGAATCGAACGGCCGGGCGGGCAAGATGCGGATCCCCCTGTTCCTCGGCAAGGACGTGGCCGGCAATCCCCTGGTGATCGACCTGACCACGCTGCCGCACCTGCTGATCGCCGGGCGGACCGGCACCGGCAAGAGCGTCTGCCTGAACTCGATCATCGCCTCGATGCTGATGACCCGGCGGCCGGACGAGGTGCGGCTGCTGCTGGTCGATCCCAAGCTGGTGGAACTCAGCCCCTACAAGTCGCTGCCGCACTTGATGCACCCCGTGGTGACCGACATGCGGAAGGCCGAGGCGATTCTCGGCTGGGCCGTCGAGAAGATGGAGGAGCGCTACCACCTGCTGGCCCGGGCGGGCGTGCGGCACATCAGCGTCTACAACCAGCTCGGCGAAGAGGAGCTGATGGAGCGCGTCCAGCCGGAAAACGACGAGGAGCGAAGCCAGATTCCGCTGCAAATGCCCTACATCGTGATCGTCGCCGACGAGATGGCCGACCTGATGATGACCGCCGCCAAGGAGGTCGAGCAGCACATCATCCGCCTGGCCCAAAAGAGCCGGGCGGTCGGCATCCACCTGGTGCTGGCCACCCAAAAGCCGACCGTCGACGTGATCACCGGGCTGATCAAGTCGAACCTGCCCGCCCGGATCGCCTTTCAGGTCTCCAGCCGCACCGACAGCCGCGTGGTGCTCGACGAGATGGGCGCCGATCGGCTGCTGGGCAACGGCGACCTGCTGTTCCTCTGGCCCGGCACCAGCACGCTGATCCGCGGCCAGGGCACGTTCCTCAGCGACGACGAGATCACCAAACTCATCGCCGCCGTGGCCACCGACCAGCCGGAGTACGTCAAGGAACTGGTGCAATTGAAGCCGAAGCCGTTGGACGGCGAACCCAAGACCTTAAGCAGCCGCGACGAGATGTACGAGGCCGCCGTGGACGTCGTGATCCGCGAGGGCCGGGGGAGCGTCTCGCTGTTGCAGCGGGCGTTGGGCATCGGCTACGGCCGGGCCGCCCGGCTGATCGACTTCATGGCCGAGGACGGCATTGTCGGCCCTTACAACGGCTCGCAGGCCCGCGAGGTCGTCATCAGCCTCGAACAATGGGAGACCTTAAGCGGCCAGAAGCCGGCCGCAGCCGCGACGGAAGCGACCGTGCATCCCGTCCCCAAGCCGCACCGCAGCAACAAGATCCTCCTGGGTCCGCACCAATCCGATCCGCCGTTTGACGCCGACGAAGACGAGTCGTGGTCCCCGCCGCAATCCAACGAAGAAGACTCCCAGGGTGAGGAGGAGGATGACGATTTCGACGACGATGAAGAGGTTTGGCCGGATGATGACCGTGACGAGTTCCCCTCTCCGGGCACCGTACAGCGGTCGGGGAGAGGGCAGGATGAGGGCGACGAGGAAAAGGCCTCCGATGACAATCACCCCCGCCCCGGCCGCTGGAAAGCCGAGAGTGCATAGCCCATCTGTAGCAATGGAGCCTCAGATCGTTCATGTTAACTGGCCGGCGGCTGGCGAGAGTTCCGTGAATGCCCCGCGGCGGCTGTTAGCTATCGGATGCAACTTGAACGATCGGATACTTTTGAGTCTGAGAAACATCAACTCGGTTTTTCCAACGCCCTGCGATGGCAATTGCGGGGGGAAATTGCGGTATCCGCCGCGCCTGGGATTGCCGTCCCAGGGCGTGATGGCGACGAGGAAAAACCGGTTCTTTCAGCAAAGAATGCCGCCAAAAAGGGGGGGGCGTTGCCGGGCTTTGACATTTCCTCCCGATAAAAGGTAGAGTAATAACGGTTTCCATTCTGAAATAGCGTTGTCTATTTTAAAAAAGCCGGCGTGCTTTCCCGCGGGGACAACACGCGGTGAAGCGCAATTTCAGGTTGAAATTGATATAAAAAATTCCGGATGGGTGGCCGAGTGGTCTAAGGCGGCAGTCTTGAAAACTGCTGTGGGCGTTCGCTCACCGGGGGTTCGAATCCCTCCCCATCCGCTTCTCAAATCCAGCGGCAGGATGCCGCTTTCTACTTGGCCGACGGCGGCATCGAGGTGGAGGCGTCGTCCAATCCGTCGTTCCAGTGCAGGGGGGCCAGGTAGAGGCCCTTTTCGCCCCAGCCGCAATGCGAGAGGTACCAGCGGCCGTCCGCGTCGCGGACCACCTCGGCGGCGTGCGAATCGAGGTACCCGACGTGATCGTCCAACGACCAGTGGAAGGGATCAGTACTGCGGAAGACGGAGGTACCCCGGTAGCCTTGGCGCGGTCCGCAGAACAGATAGTAGTAGGGGCCGCGGCGGACCACGAAGGGCGACTCGCACGGCCCGCCGTACTGACCGATGGACGGATCGCGGAGCACGACCTTGGGGTCCTTCCAATGGACCAGGTCTTTGCTGACGACCGCCTTGACCACGTGATTGCCCCCATCGGGCCGCGTCGTGGCCGTGTAGTACATCACCCACTGGTCTTTCAACGGAAGAATAAACGGATCCCGGGCGTCGAATCCGTCCGTCAGCAGGGGATTATCCGGGCACCGGGTCCAGGTCTTCAGATCGGGGGAAGTCGCCAGGTGGAGGCGGTATTTTGTGTGATCCGGGCTGCCGGCGCAGTAGAACATATAATACAAGCCCTGGTGACGGATGACGTGCGGCGCCCAGAGGACATATTCGCCGGTCGACGGATCGACGCTGAGTGCGAAGGGGTGCTTTTTCCAGGGCGTTTGCAGGAGTTTCTTCGCCGTGGCGTGGGCGAAATTGTCGGCGTCCTCGGGAACGAACGGTTTCGGGTGCGTGATCCCGAAAACATGCCACGTCCCCGCGTCGTCCCGGACGAAACAATGGTCGTTGATGGCCCAGTCCGTCTCTTCCCCGACCGACTGGTCGAAAATCTTGGTGTATTTGCCGATCTTGACCATGTCCGGCGGCGGCGGCTCGGCGCCGGGCAAGTCCCAGGCGAGCAGAAAAATTATCATCCCGCACCACGCGATCCCGTGTCCTCGCAACATGATATAACTCCTTCCTATAAAATGATAAGCCCATTGTAGTTTCACACATTTCCCGCAGCAAGCATTGCAATGAAAGCGCCCCGGGACGGCGGTCCCGGGGGGAGTGAAAAGAGATTCGCCCGTGGCCCTCGGGATTGCCATCCCGGGGTGTTGTAACGCGATTCTACAAGGCGACTTACCCCGCGTCGCGGGCGACGAAGACGGCCATCGAGCGGCCTTCCAGCGTGACGTTGCCGTCCAGCGGGGCGGCCGGGCCGTCGCCGAAGGGATGGATGTCCAGCGGCGTGGCCGTCGCCGTGTCCAGCAGCAGCCGCCACGGCAGGTGCCGGGCCAGCGGGGGAATGCTGAACGTCCGGGCGTCGATCCCCGCGTGGAGCATCAGCATCACGTGGTGGTTCGGCGGGGCGAAGGGATCCGTTCTGGGCACGGCTGCCAGGATGCAGACCAGACTCTTTTCGCCGCTGCTCCAATCCATCGGCCCGCCGAGGTAGGTGTGCCAGGAGACGTCGGGCAATCCGCCCGGCGAATAAGGCAGACCGCGGAGAAAGTTCGTCTGCCGGACGGTCGGCTCCGCCCGGCGGAAGTTGATCAGCGCCTGACAGAAGCGCCACAGCCCCTTGTGCTTTTCGACCAGCGCCCAGTCGAACCACGACATCGCGTTGTCCTGGCAGTAGGCGTTGTTGTTGCCCGACTGGGTGCGGCGGCACTCGTCGCCCATCAGGATCATCGGCACGCCCTGGCTGAGCAACAGCGTGGCGAGCATGTTTTTGATCTGCCGCAGCCGGACGGCCTCGACGGCGGGGCGCCGGGTGGGACCTTCCACGCCGTAGTTGTAGCTGTGATTGTGATTCTCCCCGTCGCGGTTCTCCTCGCCGTTGGCCTCGTTGTGCTTGTGGCTATAGCTGACCAGGTCGCTTAAGGTGAAACCGTCGTGCGAGGTGATGAAGTTGATACTGTGATACGGCTTCCGCCCGCTGGATTGATAGAGGTCGCTGGAGCCGGACAACCGGGTGGCCAGCGGCCCGCTGATGCCGTCGTCGCTCCGCCAGAAGCGGCGGACGTCGTCGCGGTAGCGCCCGTTCCATTCCGCCCACCGCAGGATCGGCTGATCGGCGGAGCGGAGATTGGCAAACGTGCCCACCTGATAGGCCCCCGCGGCGTCCCAGGCCTCGGCAATAATCTTCGTGTCGGCCAGCAGGGGGTCCTCGGCGATCGATTCCACCACCGGCGGATTGGGGATAATGTCGCCGTTGCGGTCGCGGCTGAGGATCGACGCCAGGTCGAACCGGAATCCGTCGATGTGATAGCTTTGCACCCAGTACCGCAGGCAATGGAAGATCAGCTCGCGGACGATCGGATGGTTGCCGTTTAAGGTGTTGCCGCAGCCGGTGTAGTTCCGATAGCTCCGGCCGCCGTTTTCCAGCATGTAATAGACGCGGTTCTCCAGGCCCTTGAAACTCAGCGTGGGACCGTACTCGTTCCCTTCGGCGGTGTGATTGAAGACCACATCGAGGATCACTTCAATCCCCGCCCGATGCAGCTCCCGGACCATCTCCTTGAACTGCCGAACCTGGCCCCCCGGCTCCGTGCCCACGGCGTACCCGCGATGCGGAGCGAAAAACGCGATCGGATCGTACCCCCAGTAATTCGAGCGCTCCGGCTTGTGGCCGAAGCAGTCGATCGTCGAGAACTCGTGGACCGGCATCAGTTCCACGGCCGTCACGCCCAACGATTGCAGGTACGGAATCTTCTCGATGATTCCCGCGTACGTGCCGGGATGCTCCACCTTGCCGGAACGCGACTTCGTAAATCCCCGAACGTGCAACTCGTAAATGATCGTCTCGTGCAGCGAACGGCGCAGGTGCCGGTCGCCCTGCCAATCGAACTGATCGCCCACCACCACGCACTTCGGCGGGCGGAGGATGCCGTCGGTGGCGGGCAGGAACTCGCCGGCCAGCGCCTTGGCGTAGGGATCGATCAGCCGGGCCTTCGGATCGAAGCGGTTGCCGCGTTCCGGCTCGTGCGGGCCGTCGGCCTGGTAGTGATAAAGCTGCCCGGGCCCAACTCCCGGCACAAAAATGCTCCAGATGTCCCCCCAACGGTTCAGATCGCGGTCGAAGTCGATGATCTGGCTCGGCTCCCGGTCGTTTACCTTTTCGTAGAGCAGGACCCGCATTGCGGTGGCCCGGCGGCTGAAAACAACGAACTGCACGCCCCCGTCGTGTAGAATCGCCCCATAAGGCAAAGGATGCAAAAACCGTAATGCGGCGGGACGATCGGGCATGGCGGGAAACCCGGTGTGAAATCCTGGGACCACCCCATCATGGCAAGCATACCACTGATATACGTCACTCGACATGCGATACCCGGTTAATAATCGTTGTTTCAGGCAAGTTGGGTAAAAAATAAGCGTCCGGAAGGACAAAATCCCTTCTCCGTTATCAATTCGGACGCCGATTGATTAAACCTAAAGTCTTATTTGGCAGGCTCTTGTGACCGACACGGCCGGTACGAATCGTGGAATTGATCTCCTTTCGGCCATCGCTGCGACAGGTCGGACCGGAAAATCAAGCCCTGCGATTGCAACCCGCCCGCCAGGCATTTCTTGCCACGACGTGGGGACTGTCCCCTTTGCCGACCGATCCCCATTCTTGCTTTACAACATCCGTTGTATCCTGGAACCTCCCCCCGCCATTGGAATGCCGCGACCAGCAGTCGTGGGTCAGGGGGTAAACATAAAGAGAACCGTTGAATTTCAGAAAAGAAAGATCCAATAGCTGGCGGCTAACAGCCGCCGAGAGGCCGGGGAAATACCCACGGCGGCTGTTAGCCGCCGGCTATTGAATTTGACTTATCCAAGAATCACCTCTCGAAAGGGGAACCTCCATGAAGCGGTTTTTTCTGGCGGTTCGGGTGTTTTTTCTGACGCTCGGCAACGCCGCCCTGGCGGAAATTTTACAAAAGCATCTCGGCAAAGGCCGGAAAGGCGAATTTCCTCCGCCGCCGGCGGCGGACGCCCCCAAGCCGGCGCCTGCTCCAAAGACCGCCGCCCGGAGCGAGGCCCTCACGCTGCTGGCCGTCCTGCAGCGCGAGGCCCGGCTGCTGGATTTTGTCATGGAGCCGCTCGGCGGATACAGCGACGCCCAGGTCGGCGCGGTCGCCCGGAACGTCCATCGCGACAGTGCGGCGGTGCTGACGCGGCTGTTCGCCCCCCGGCCCGCCGTACACCAAGACGAAGGCAGCCCCGTCGAAGTGCCCGCCGGTTTCGACGCCGGCCGGTTCCGCCTGACGGGAAACGTCGCCGGCGAGCCGCCCTACCACGGCCGCCTGGTCCATCCCGGCTGGGAGGCCTCGAAGTGCGAACTGCCCACCTGGTCGGGAAGCAAAGGCTCCATCCACGTCATCGCCCCCGCCGAGGTTGAACTGTAACTTGCACATTTTATTTCAAATTTCAAAATGCAAATTGCAAATTGAACGGCAAACGCCATCAGCAATTTCAAATTTGAAATTTGATATTAGAAATTTGCATTTTGAAATCATTTTTATGACGTCTGTATGCCGTGGTTGACAACGTTCAAAGAGGTGACGCATGACGCAACAATACTCCCTCGGCATCGACCTGGGCACGACCAACAGCGTCCTGGCCTACACGCCATTAGATGCCGACCAGCCGCAGGTGTCGGTCCTTCCCGTCCCGCAGCTTACGGCCGCCCACACCGTCGAGGCCCGGTCGCTGCTGCCCTCGTTCCTCTATCTCGGCCTGGAGAACGACGCGGCCGGCGGGGCCTTCGATCTGCCCTGGTCGGCCGGCCGGAGCTACGCGGTGGGCGAATACGCGCGGCGGCAGGGGGCGGAAGTGCCCGACCGGACCGTCGGGGCGGCCAAGTCCTGGCTCTGCCACCGCCGGGTCGACCGCCGCCAGCCGATCCTCCCCTGGAACGCCCCGGACGACGTGCCGAAAATTTCGCCCCTGACGGCCGCCCAGCGATACCTGGAGCATCTCGCCGCGGCGTGGAACGAGGCGTATCCCGACGCCCCCTTCGCCGAGCAATCCGTCGTGCTGACCGTTCCCGCCTCCTTCGACGCCAGCGCCCGGGAACTGACCCGCGAGGCGGCCCTGGCCGCCGGTTTTCCCCGGGAGTTCCTCCTGCTGGAAGAGCCGCAGGCCGCCGTCTACGCCTGGTTGGATTCGACCGGACCGCGCTGGCGGAAGCTGCTGGCCGTGGGCGATTCGCTGCTGGTCTGCGACGTCGGCGGCGGAACGACCGACCTGACGCTGATCGGGCTGACCGAAGAGGACGGCCAACTGCAACTCCAACGGATCGCCGTCGGCAACCACCTGTTGGTCGGCGGCGACAACATGGACCTGGCCCTTGCCCATTATGCCGCGGGCAAGTTCGCCGAGCAGGGCGTCCAGCTCGATCCCTGGCAATCGGTCGCCCTGTGGCACTCCTGCCGCACGGCCAAAGAGATCCTCCTGGCACCCGGCGGGCCGGAAAAATACTCCGTGGCTGTGCCGGGACGCGGCCGAAAGCTGATCGGCAGCTCGATCTCCGTCGAGGTCCAGCAGCAGACCGTCGGTCAACTGTTATTGGAAGGCTTCTTCCCTCCGTGCCCCGTTGCCGACCGCCCGCGGCAGCAGCCGGTCTCCGGCTTCCGCGAAATCGGACTGCCCTTCGAGTCCGACCCGGCTGTAACCCGGCATCTGGCGGCGTTCCTTCAGGCCCACGGCCAGGATCCCGAGACACCCGCCCGGCCGACGCACGTGCTGTTTAACGGCGGAGTGTTCAAGGCCGACCGGCTGCGCGACAGGCTGCTGGAGGTGCTGAGCGGCTGGTTCGGCAAAAAGAACGCCCCGCGGACGCTCGAAGGCGAGCACGACCTCGACCACGCGGCCGCCCGGGGCGCCGCCTACTACGGCTGGAGCAAGAACCGCGGCGGCCTGCGGATCCGCGCCGGCGCCGCCCGGGGATACTACGTGGGCATCGAGACCTCGGGCCTGGCGGTCCCCGGCGCCCCCCGGCCGCTCCGCGCCCTGTGCGTCGTCCCCATCGGCATGGAAGAGGGCAGCCAGGCCGACGTCCCCGGCGAGCCGATCGGCCTGGTCGTCGGCCAGCCGGCCCATTTCCGCTTCTTCAGTTCCTCGATCCGCAAGCAAGACCGACCCGGCGACCTGCTGCCTGCTATTCCGCCCGACGAACTGATCGAGACCGACGCGCTCGAAACCCAGTTGCCCATCGAGGAAGCCCCCGATGAAGGCTACGTCCCCGTCAAGTTCCAATCCCGGATCACCGAACTCGGCGTCCTGGAACTCTGGTGCGTCAGCACCCTGGACCAAAAACGCTGGAAACTCGAATTCAGCGTAAGAGAAGAAGTATAAAAAACTTTTTACTACAACAACTTTTTGAAATTATGACATCACATCAACTACCAATAATTGAAATTTTTGGTGCAATGATGTTTCATTGTCCAAAATGTCAAGTACCAAACTATAGACGTGAAATTAATTACGAGGTTGCTCCCGATGCAAAGCTTCCAGGAACTGAGATTCCACTGGGAGGAACGGTAGCGTTTCCACCTAACTGGCACGTGTGTGATTCTTGCGGATATACCCTCACCGATCTACAAAAGAAACATGCACGACCCTTTGACAATGGTGGCGGCATTACCTTACCCGCATGGTTTTATACTTGTGATTCATGTGGGCAAGACAACTTTGTTAGCATCACTATCTATTATGGTGATGGCGTTGATGGACCTCCTCGAAATGTGAAATGTAATCATTGTAATACAGAGTTTAACACTAAATACGGCGAGTCACTTGAAGACGATGATGAGTTAGATTAATCCGAATCACATCAATTATCTTTTGACCACCCATGCCCTCCCGCTACGTCGTCGGCTTCGATCTCGGCACCACCAATTCGGCGGTCTGCTACGTCGACACGCACGAGATGCCGTGGCGGGTGCGGACGTTTGCCGTGCCGCAGTTGGTGGCGGCCGGGCAGATCGAGGCCCGCGAAACGCTCCCCTCGTTCCACTATCAGCCCGCCCCCGGCGAAATGCCGCCCGAGGCGTTGCGTCTGCCGTGGGAAGGGGGAAGGCAGAAGGAAGAAAGTAGAAGCGGCATCTTGCCGCTTCAATATGCCGTCGGCTTCTTCGCCCGCGACCAGGGCACGCTGGCGCCCGGCCGGCTGATCAACTCGGCCAAGTCGTGGCTCTGCCACTCGGGCGTCGATCGCCTGGCGCCGCTGCTCCCCTGGCACGGGGCCGACGACGTGCAAAAACTCTCGCCGGTGGAGGTCAGCGCCCGATACCTGGCGCACGTCCGGTCGGCCTGGAACGACCGGTTTCCCCGCGATCCGCTGGAGCAGCAGGATTTCGTCCTCACGCTGCCGGCCTCCTTCGACGAGGTCGCCCGGGAACTGACCGTCAAGGCGTCGGCCCTGGCCGGCCTGCCCCGCGTGGTGCTGATCGAGGAGCCGCAGGCCGCCTTCTACGCCTGGATCTACGCCCATCAAGACGATTGGCAGCAGCGCGTTGCGCCGGGCCAGAAGATCCTCGTCTGCGACATCGGCGGCGGCACCTCCGACTTCACGCTGATCCGCGTCCGCAGCGGCCGGGGCGGCAAGATCCAATTCCACCGCGTGGCCGTCGGCGATCACCTCATCCTCGGCGGCGACAACTTCGACCTGACCCTGGCCCAATACCTCGAACAAAAAATTGCGAGTTCCCCTCTCCCGCCGGGAGAGGGCCAGGGTGAGGGCATGGATCAAACCGCTTGCGGTTTAGCAGAACAGCCCTCACCCCAGCCCTCACCCCAGCCCTCACCCCAGCCCTCACCCCAACCCTCTCCCAGTGGGAGAGGGGGCAAGTTGGATCCCCGGCAATGGGCCGTCCTGGTCCGCTCCTGCCGGGCGGTCAAGGAAATCCTGCTGGGCCACGACGCCCCCGAGCAATGGACCGTGAACCTGCCCGGCGGCGGCGCCCGGCTGCTGGGCGGCGCGATCCAGGTTTCGGTCACCCGGTCGGAGGTCGAGCGGCTACTGGTTGAGGGCTTTTTTCCGCGCGTGGCCCTCGACGCCAAGCCGGCGGCCCGTCGTTCCGGCTTCCAGGAGTTCGGCCTGCCCTTCACCCCCGATCCCGCAATCACCAAGTACCTCGCGTCCTTCCTCACGGCCCACCGCCACGTCGCGTTGGACGACGCCGATCGTTTAGCGGCCGCCGTTTCTGCCGACCCCGCCCGGCCCGATATCATCCTCTTCAACGGCGGCGTGTTCGAGTCGCCCCTGCTCAAGCAGCGGCTGCTGGAGACGATCTCGCATTGGTTCGACGGTTATTCCCCGCTGGTCCTCGACAACGACCGGCTCGACCTGGCCGTCGCCCGGGGAGCGGCCTACTACGGCATGGTCCGCCGCGGCCAGGGCGTCCGCATTACCGCCGGCCTGGCCCGAACGTACTACATCGGCGTCGAACAAAGTCAGTCCCCTCTCCCGCCGGGAGAGGGCCAGGGTGAGGGCCGTGCGAATCTCGCCCTCTGCCTCGTCCCCGCCAACGTCGAGCCGGGCCAGGACGTGGAACTCGCCGACCGGACCTTCGACCTGTTGGTCTCCGAACCGGTCGAGTTCCCGCTGTTCATCTCCAGCACCCGGCTGACCGACAGGCCGGGCGAGCTGATCCCGGTTAATACCGAGCAGATCACCCCCCTGCCGCCCATCCGCACCGTGCTGAAAACGCACAAGAAACGCGACGCCGTAACCGTGCCCGTCCATCTGCACGCCCGGCTGACAGAGATCGGCACGCTGGAACTGTGGTGCAGCGAAGTCGGCGGGCGGCGGAGTTGGCGGCTGCAATTCGACGTCCGGGCCGCCACCCAAACCGACGTCTCGGCTCACGAGTCGGACGCCGAGCGCGAGGGTTTTATCGATGAAGCCCTTGCCCTGGAATGTTGCCGCCTGATCCAAAACACGTTCGGCCCGGACGCCGCCGAAAAACCGGCGGGCCTGGCCAAGCGCCTGGCCTCGTCCTCGGGCGGCAACCGCAGCGCCTGGCCGGCCTCGTTCTGCCGCCGCCTCTGGGAAGCGCTGATGGAAGTCGAATCCGGCCGGCGGAAGAGCCCCGTCCACGAGGCCCGGTGGCTGAACCTGCTGGGCTTCTGCCTCCGCCCCGGCTTCGGCATGGCCGTGGACGACTGGCGGGTAGCGCAAACCTGGACGGCGCTGCAAGGAAAATTCTCCTTCCCTTCGAGCCGGGCGGAAGGCTGGATCCTCTGGCGCCGCATCGGCGGCGGGCTGGCCGCCGGCCAGCAGCAGGCCCTGGCCGAGCCGCTCTTGGGCCCGATCCGCGCCCTGCACAAGCTGCTGACCAGCGGCAAGGGCGGCGGCGCCGACCTGAGCTTCGCCGCCCGGGAAAACGCCGAGATGTGGCGGCTGCTCGGCTCCCTGGAACTCCTGCCCGTCGAACTCAAGGCTGAACTGGGCGCAATGCTGGTCGACCTGTTGCCCAAGAAAAAGATGCAGCCCGTCCTCCCCGCGGTCGTCTGGTCGCTGGGCCGGCTCGGCGCCCGAGTGCCGATCTACGGCCCGCTGAACACGATCGTCGCCGCCGAGACCGCCACGGCCTGGCTGACATCTATATGCAAAGCCGCCCGGGAAATTCCCGAAACCGCCCTGGCCGTAATGCAGCTCTCCCGCAAGACCGACGACCGCTACCGCGACCTGCCCGACAAACCCCGCCGCGCCGCCGAAGACTTTTTAATCGACGTGAACGCCCCGCCCCATTTCGTCGAACTGGTCCGCCGCCCCGGCCGCCTCGAACGGGACGAAGAGAACCAAATCTTCGGCGAATCGCTCCCCAAGGGCCTGCGACTCCCCTAACACAAAGCCGCAACCGCCGGTCGCGCCTCGCAGTCAACCCGAAGCCCCTCCTCCCTGCTCCTTCGTGCCCTTCGTGGATTAATAATTCCCCTTACATTTGGTAATGACATATTACACGCCGGTAATTACCAAACCCGAAATCACCACTTGCGTTTTCCCGCCCCGGCACGCGAACCGCCCGACTGAAAAGAATCCGTCAATTTACAATTTTCCTTTCTCCATTTACAATGTCCAGCGACCATGAGTTGGCACGGCATTGACGGACACGACGCAGTCGCAGAACAGTTCCGCCGGGCGCTTGAGCGCCGGCGGCTGGCCAGTTCGTTCCTCTTCGTCGGGCCGGCCGGCGTGGGCAAACGCGCCTTCGCCCTGAAGTTCGCCCAGGCCCTGCTCTGCGAGAGGCGTCCGGAAGAGCGGCTCGATCCGTGCGAGGCCTGCCCCGCCTGCGTGCAAGTCGCCGCCGGGACGCATCCCGACCTGGACGTCGTCGGCAAGCCGGCGGACAAGTCATTTATCCCCCTGGAACTGCTGATCGGCGACAAGGAGCACCGCCGCCGCGAGGGCCTCTGCGCCCGCATCGGTTTAAAACCCTTCGGCGGCCGGCGGAAGATCGCGCTGATCGACGACGCCGATTATCTGAACGCCGAAGGGGCCAACGCGCTGCTGAAGACCCTGGAAGAGCCGCCGCCCCGGTCGGTGCTGATCCTGATCGGCACCAGCCCGGCCCGGCAGTTGCCCACCATCCGCTCACGCTGCCAGTTGATCCGCTTCCAGCCGCTGCCGGCCGAAATCCTCGCCCGGCTCCTGATCGAGCAAGGCGTGGCCGGTTCGCCGGAAGAAGCGGAACGTCTGGCCGCGCTCGGCGAAGGGAGCCTCCAACGGGCAAAACAACTCGTCCAGCCCGAACTGGGCCAGTTCCGCGACCTGCTCTACGCGGAACTGCAACAAGGAACCTTCAACAGCCCGCGGTTGGCCCAGAACGTCGCCCGGTTCGTGGAAGGCGCCGGCAAGGAGGCCTCCGCCCGACGGCAACGGCTCCATATCATCGTCCGCTTCGCCACCGACTTCTACCGCAAACGGCTCCGCACCGAGGCCGCCGCCCAACAGGCCCCCGATCCCGACCGCACGGCCCGACGCCTCGACTGCTGCCTCGAAACCGACCAGCAAATCGACCGCAACGCAAACCAGGCCACCCTGATCGAGGCCTGGCTGGACACTCTGGCGGCAGCGTAAGGAAGGATGAAGGATGAGGGATGAGGGATGAGTAAAGCTAAGGGATAAGCGAGCCGGGCCGTCCTCGGCCCCGGAAAAGACCAACAGAAAAAATCACAAAACACACCTCCCCCTCATCCCTCATCCTTCCTTCTCCCCTTCCAGCGTCAGCACGATCCTCCGCCGGCCGGCGCGGCGGCGATGCTCGCAGAGGCAAATACCCTGCCAGGTGCCCAGGGCCAGCCGGCCGTCGGTCACCGGAATCGTTAAGGAAGAATCCATCATCGACGCTTTCACGTGCCCGGGCATATCGTCCGACCCTTCCTCCTGGTGCCGGTAAGGAAAATCCTCCGACACCAGGCAGTCCAGCACCCGATCGAGATCCACCAGCACGTCGGGATCGGCGTTTTCGTTGATTGTCAGCGACGCGGACGTGTGCTGGATAAATACGTGCAACAAGCCTGTCTTTATCTGAGCCAGCTCGGGCAAGGCGTCGAGAATCCTGGGGGTAATCGGATGACATCCCTTGGAAAAGGACGGCAAGAGAAGTGTCTGTTGAAACCACGCCACGTCAGGTCTCCTTCCCCCCGAGAGGAATACCCCGTCTCTTGGAGTATCTGATTTGGTAAGATCTGCTTACTTTTCCCCACTTCGGGGTACAAGAGGGAGTATCCCTCGTTATTTACTGATGAATATCAACATCGACATCCATACGAGGGATGCGACTGCCATGCCCCAAGGGCAGGACGACTCTACAAAGAAATAACCTCTCACTTTACCAGGGGAGGAAATTCTCATGCTTCGCCGGGCGAACCTGGAAATGTCCACATCGGTCAAAAAAATAGCACGATTTAGCGAACAATATTCTCACAGTCACGTAAACAAAAAAACACGCTGATGGTTTATTTGCTGTATCGACTTCGAAAAACAAGGAAATATTATTCCTGCGAATATACATTGAGTTTACTTTGTCGCAATTGTTGCCTTATGTCCTGCAATTTGCCCATTGTTTCCAACTGTGACAAATCGTCACACCACTAACTGATAATGATTAAGATGGTAATATTTTCGTAACAATTTAATTGACTTTTTATAACTTTCTGGGATAATAAATTATTTGAATATTACGCCATCCCACCATCGGAAGGATCTCCTTCCTCCATTGAACGGCACCTTGGCGTTTTGTGAAAGGTGTGCCCCAAACGACCTATGCGAATTTGAGCGGGCAGCCTCTGGGTCGGGCGTTTACATTTGGTTTTTCATGGGAGTTGTATTGAATGCGGAACGTGTTTCAAGCGATTCTTGAGTGCGGTCACGATGAGGACTTCACTCCGGTGACGTCGTCGGATTTTAACGGCACTGACGCCCCAGCAGGATCCAAGGCCAAGCTCGACATCCTCGCCCAGCGAGTGATGCGCGGGGAGCCTCTCTGGCATCCAGAAGACCGCTCGGACTACAGCGGTCTGACCGGTGCAATTCGACCGCGGAACTAGGAAATTATATGCCTTGGCGAGCCTCTGCCGTGCTCGTCCGCTGACCGCCGTAAGGAGACGGCTAAGAGTTGGAAGCGGGAGATTTTTGACCGGGTTGCCAATTGCTCGACCTCTCCCCTCCCGCTACAAGAGTGGAATCCAACCAATCTTGGAATATGCGCCGAAAGCAAACCGTCGGCGCTTCTGCGCATTTTTACTTTTGCTCGAATCTTCTTCCCGGCTTGCCGGACGACGCCGAGTCAGGGAGAAACGACTGACACAGGGGGCGTATTGGCCCGCGGCTGCAACTCCTCGCGAAGCACTAAAACGTCGGGCGGGGCTTCAATTCCCAGCCGGACGCGATCCCCGGCCACTCGAATCACCGTCAAGACGATCGATTCGCCCAGCTTAATCCGCTCGCTCTCACGTCGGGATAAGACCAACATAGAACCTCCGCTCGGTGGATAATGAAAATATGTATACTAATCCGGCGTTGGCGTCAAGGGGATGATTGGGAATTCCTCCGTTACACTCCGCAATGTTTCCCGCCGGCTCCCAAAGCCCCCCAAACCGGTGAAGGATTACGCGGCGGCGAATTCAAGTTCCGGGGCTTCGACTAATTGGGTCTTAAAAATCCGTTCTCCCTCCGGCCCGTAGAACAGGACCTGATTCCGGTCGGTTTCCCAAATGGCCGTAAAACGAATGGCACGCGGACCATGAACGCAAAAATACATCCCGCAGGGATTCCCGCCTCGCAAGAGGATCTTTTCGGTCATGGGAAACGCCCCAAATTGGAGCTGAAAATGATCGCAGATGGTAACGTGAACAAATTCGCGAAGTTCGGCCATGTTGCAAATCTGGACAATATGAGTTGTCATATCTGAATGGTATCTCCTATATAAAAGCGAAGACTTAATAGAATGGAAGTCTTGGGCAATATCAGAGAAATATATAGATTGCTTACATTGGAAACTATCGGCAAAAGAAAACGAGAAATTTGCTCTGGAAATTTTCGAGTTGAACTGGACTGAACAATCGATTTTCCATCAAATGGATTCCCTAAGTTTCCAAGTTCCAGAAAGATACGTTACTTGTAGGAAGAAGAATCCAAAGGAAAAACAATTTTTATTAAAATTTACCGCTGCCTGCACAATCATTTACAACAATGTATTTTAACCAGATTGTTTATTTGGAATATTTTTCAAACCGTTCAGCTATCCGCCCCTGCCTCTCATCCCCACGGTGAAAAATGACTCGATATCGAAAAGAAACCGATTTGCCGGGGGCCAAGGTGTACGTACCATCTTTCGTTTTATCTCCGGTAAACTCTTTTTTCCCAAAGGGATTTGCAGCAAAAAGACCGTAGGTCCTAACGTGCCAAGGGGTTGGAAAACGAAAGCTGGAGGGGTGATTGAGAACGGCAATTCCCAGGATCTCGCCGTCGACGGGTCCCTGGTAATCGACCCAGGGTGCAGGCTTACCCCATGCGGCTTCGTTGGTCTGTCCCGCGCTATTGACAAACCGCCCCCCCTTTCTGGAATCCACAGCCATCGGCTCGGCCACCCGAATGCCAAAGGTGCCTTCCTTCGTGTCGCCGAAGGTCACCGGCCTGCCGGGGGACTTGAGGGTTATCGCAAAGTCAATCCAACGGCAATTGACGTCGTTTCCGAACTGCAATGTCCGTTGGTCTTCGCACTGTTTCCGGCCGTCAGGCCCGATCCAGTCATTCCGCGTCACCAGGAGGCCGACGGGACCGCTTTCCGTTTTTACGAATTCACGATGCCGGATGAGGGCCCCACTTTTTCTCGGGGCCCAAAAGTCGATGCCGTTGACATCCCCATGGGAAAACCACATCGAGCGTTGATGGGGATGATCGGAGTGTTTCTCTTCGGGAATCCTTTTCATGGGATAAGCCCGAGTCATGGGTTTGTCGGTAGGCCCCAGGATCGGCCAGAGAATCGGTTTGCCGCCCGATTGGATCAAGTATTCCGTGAAAAGCCGGCCGTCAATTTTTACTACGGCTTTTCTGGGAAGGCGCTCCACGGTGACTTCGGCGGAAAGCGGCATCACGAAAAAAAACCATGCGCCTAAGAAGAACGTCAGGGAATTCCACGGTGCCATGCTCATAAAAAAACCTCCTCAAAGAAGCATCTGAACTTTCCATTGTATTCAGGTTTCGGAGCGAATACAAACTCTGGAAGGGGGGGGACGCCCAAACGTGCGACAGGTCCTTGGAAAAGACGTGCAGTCGGCGACGAACCGCCGCCGAGGGGAGCGTCAACACTCCCCAACGGCTGGCAGCCGTCAGCCTTCGAGAATGACCTTACTTCCCCGAATTCGCTTTCCGGTACTCCGCGAAACCAACCGCCCGAAACTGCGTCAGCTCCTCTTGGGCCTGAGCAATCCGTTTCCGATCCGAGTCGGTCAGAGTGCCGGAAAAGCGATGTTCGCTGCGAAACGTGGTTGGTTGCGGGTCGTTGCCTTTCCGCGTGGTAATCGTCAAGGTCACCTCGTGGGGGAGCAACTGGCGGGAGCCTAGCGTCTGGTTGACGATCAGCCGGGCAAACGGCGGCCGTGCCCGGGGATCGAGCAGGTAATTCAGCCGAGCGGAGGCGTCGGCAAACTCCCGGTAGGCAGTAGCTTGGGCGGGGCTATCCGCGTTTTTAACAAGGATGCGATAGGTCATTTCCGGGCTGGAAAGCTCCCACTGGCCGCGCTGCCGATCAAAGCTTTTCTCAAACTGCGGGTCGGCATAGAAGCGGACGGCCGGGTCCGAGTGTTTCGCCGCGCGTTGCCGCATTTGCTCCACAAAAGACGCGATCTCTTTCGTGGTGATTTCCGTCCGCAGACGCCGGTTCTTCTGCAACAGACGAAACCGGCCGGCGGCGGGATCGTAGACCGTCGTCTCCGCGGGATTTTGCAGGAAATCGTAAACGACCGCCTGGTGAAAGAGCGTCAAACTGACGCTGACCGGTTTTTTTTCACCCGCCAAGAAAACCCGATTTTCCACGCGGAACTCTTCGGCCGCCGACGAAAAAGCCAGCACAATCATCACGAAAGTCCCCGCCGGCAGCCAACGGAAGAAAAATCGGTTCATAAGACAGTCAAGGAGATGGAAAATATAGGGAGAATCACACGATTTTGTATAATCAGCCATCGGAGAATACCTGATTGCAGGGAGAGGCGTAAAGAGGAATTCTGTCAGTGGCAGCCGGCCTCTGGCCCGCCTGTTAGGGGGAGGGCTGTCCTTCATCCATTGACGCCGTTAAATGAAACTGTTATTTTGGAGGGTTTATTGCTTTGATCGGTCCAGAGCAGTAATACCAAACGAACCTGACCGGAATGTTTTATTTAACGCCGGACGCCCCGCAACGCGGGGACATCGCCGGTGTGCCTTGAGAGGAGTTCAACGTTGGCTATTGTTTTAGTTAGCGAGCTGATCGAAGCGGGCGTGCATTTCGGGCATCGGGCCAGCCGCTGGAATCCGAAGATGCGGCCCTACATCTATGCCCGGCGGAATCTAATCCACATTATCGACGTCCGCGAAACGATCCGCGGATTGTTGCGGGCGCGGAAGTATTTGCAGCGCGTGGCGGCGGGCGGCGGATTGATCCTCTTCGTCGGGACCAAGCGGCAGGCCTCCGACACCGTCGAACAGCAATCCCAGCGGTGCGGGATGCCTTACGTCAGCGACCGCTGGCTGGGCGGCACGTTGACGAACTTCCGCACCATTCGCAGCCGCTTGGGCCGCCTGGAAGAGCTGGAAAAAATTCTCCACGGCGAGGAATTGGCCACCTACTCGAAAAAAATGCAGTCGGCCTTAAGCCGCGAGTATCGCAAAATGTACCGGAATCTCAACGGCATCCGCACGCTGAACCGGCTGCCCGAGTGCCTGGTGATTATCGACCCGCGGAAGGAAAAGAACGCCGTCCGCGAGGCCCGCAAACTGGGGCTGACCACCGTGGCCCTGATCGACACGGACTGCAATCCCGACGAAATCGACCTGCCGATCCCCGGCAACGACGACAGCATCCGCTCGATCGAGTTGCTCGTCCAACTGCTGGCCGACGCCGTGCTGGCCGGCAAGGGCGCCTCCGGCGCCCTGAAGGCCGATCCGCCGGAACCCGCCGCCGTTGTTTCGTAACGGAAAATCTAACCATCGAAAAAGGATGAGGGATGAAGGATGAGGGATGAATTCATGACCACACTTCACTCGTTCTGAAACTCCAGTTTCGGAACGAGTGAAATGTTTTTCCTTCATCCCTCATCCTTCATCCCTCATCCTTTAACTTACTTGGGAGTCCAAACATGCCAGAGATTAACGTGGCCGCCGTGAAGGCCCTCCGCGAAAAGACCGGCTTGCCGATGATGGACTGCAAGCGCGCCTTGGAAGCGTCCGGCGGCGACGCAGAGAAGGCGATCGAACATCTCCGCAAGGCCGGCGCCAAAGTCGCCGAGAAGCGCTCCGGCCGGTCCACCACTGCGGGCCATATCAGCGTGTACTACGACGCGGCCAAGAATATCGGCGCGATGGTCGATCTTCGCTGCGAGAGCGCCCCAGTGGCGGCCAACGAGGAATTCGTCGCCCTGGCCGACGCCCTGGCGCGGCAACTGGCCTCCGGTCCCGGCGCCGACTCGCCCGAGCAACTCCTGGCCCAGCCGTCGCCCGACAAGCCGGGAATTACGCTCCAGCAACAATACGACGACTTATTCAACCGGATCCGCGAAGCGTTCAAGCTCGAGCGGATCCTGCGGATCGACGGCGCGTGCGGCGGCTACTCGCACCACAACGGCGCGGTGGGCGTGCTGCTGCACGTCGAGGGCGAGCCGGCCGAGTCGGCCAAGGACATCTGCATGCACATCGCCGCCCTCCGGCCGACGGTGGTCGCGAAGGAAGACCTCGATCCGGCGGAAGTTAACAAGGAGAAAGAAATCCTCGCCGCCGCCGCCCGCCAGGAAGGAAAACCGGAAAAAATCATCGAGAAAATGGTCCAAGGCCGGCTCCACGATTTCTACGCCCAACGCTGCCTGCTCGAACAGCCGATCGCCAACGAAATGAAATTCGGCAAAAAGAGCGTGGCCCAAGTGGCTCAGGAAGCCGGCATGAAGATCCTCCGCTTCGTCCACTGGGAATTACCCAAGGAGTAACCTCATGGCCGACGCCGCGCCTTCCGGCGATACGAACCGCCGCCGCGTTCTGTTGAAGATCTCCGGGGAAGGATTCATCCATCCCGGCGAACGGGGGATCGCCATGGACGCCGTCCTGCACCTCGCCCAGCAGACCTTCCGCGCCGCGCAGCACGGCCCGCAAATCGCCATCGTGATGGGCGGGGGAAACATCCTCCGGGGGGCGCAGTTCACCTCCGGCGCCTCGTGCATCCACGAGGCCACCGCCCACTACATGGGCATGCTGGCCACCGTGATGAACGGGCTGGCCCTGCAAGACGCCCTCGAATCGCTCGGCTGCGACACCCGGCTGATGACCGCCATCCGCATGGACGGCGTGGCGGAACCGTACATCCGCCGCCGCGCCCGCCGGCACCTGGAAAAGGGCCGGATCGTGATCCTCGCCGGCGGCACCGGCAGCCCCTTCGTCACCACCGACACCGCCGCCGCCCAACGGGCCTTGGAACTCGACGCCTCGATCCTGCTGAAGGCCACCCGCGTGGACGGCGTCTTCAGCGACGATCCCGAGAAAAATCCCCACGCCGTCCTCTACGGCGAACTGACCTACGAAGAAGTCCAAAGGCAGAACCTCCGCGTTATGGATCACGAAGCAATCACCAAGTGCATGGAATACGACCTGCCGATCCTGGTCTTTAATTTCCGCAAGGCGGGCAACATCGAAAACGCCGTCCTCGGCCAGCGCGTGGGCACGTTAATCCACGGAAAGAAAAACGGACAATGAAAAGTCGAAGCGGCATCCTGCCGCTTCCAATAGAATCCTCAACCCTAATCCCCTGAATCCTAATCATGTCCGGCGACGAGATCCTCCTCGACGTGGAAGAGCGGATGGAAAAGGCGATCCGCAAACTAAAGGCCGACCTGTCGGGCATCCGCACCGGCCGGGCCAATCCGGGACTGGTCGATTCGCTGCGGGTCGAGGTCTACGGCTCGCCCGTCCCCATGAAACAGGTGGCCTCCGTCGGCGCCCCGGAGCCGACCCAGATCGTCATCCGCCCCTACGATCCCGGCACCTTGAAGGACATCGAAAAGGCGATCCTGGCCAGCGACGTGGGATTCACCCCGCAGAGCGACGGCCGGGTCATCCGCCTGAACGTCCCGCCGCTGTCGACCGAGGTCCGCCGCAAGATGGTCGCCCGGGTCAAAGGGCTGGCCGAGGAGGCCAAGGTGGCCGTCCGCAACATCCGCCGCGACGGCAACAAGGCCGCCGAC
>JAFGPV010000036.1 GCA_016936015.1 Pirellulales bacterium | reverse complement strand
TGGACGAAACTCCAAGCGATGATTGAATCTGCGTCAATTTTTGAATATCAAAATTGTGGGTAAACCTAAGGCTAACAGCCGCCGCGGAGATGGTTCAGATTTCACCTAGTTCCGAAACTCCAGTTTCGGAACGGATCTTACCCTGAAGCTCGGACACTCCTCGATAGGGAAACGGTTCCCAAATCGGAGTTTGGGACCCAGATCAAGACTGTCCAGACTTCTCGGCGGCTGTTAGCCGCCGGCTATGTACGATTTGTTTATATAAATCCCTCATCGGCGGGCCAGGACCTCGTCGATCCGGCGGCGGAGCGTGCCGTCGCTCAGCGCGGCGGCCAACTCGTCGAGGTCGGCGTACAGCGCGTGGCTTAAAAACTTAACCGCCCAGTTGTGTTTCATCGGGCTGACGGCGATCACCGTCGCCCCGTGCTCGTGGGCCTCCCACATCTCGATGGCCGTGCCCATCGAGGCCTCCGGCACGTAGGCCACCAGCACGTCGATCTCGCGGCAGAGATAATTGTGTTGGAAAAAAACTTCCCGGCCGCGTTGTTTGTCGTATCCCAGCGACTCCCGGTGGTTGGCCAGCGGATCGTACACCTCGGCCTCGGGAAGGTGCTCCTGCAGCAGACGCTGGATCTCGGTGCGATAGTCTTGCACGTGCAGCGCCTTTGCGGCGTGCGAACCTTGCATAATTCCGGCGAGAAAGATCCGCATCTTGATGTAGGGGATAGGGGACAAGCAATAGGGGATAGGGAATAGGAGAACAATAATAGTTTCCTTCCCGTGAACTTTTCCAACATATTCTATATACTATCTATTGCCCCCTATTGCCTATCCCCTATTCCCTACCCCCTGTCCCCCTCCACCATGGCCTTTCTGAAAAAGTCCGAAGCGTTGTTGATGGATTTGCTGGCGATCCCGGGCGTCAGTGGTCGGGAAGGGCCGGTGATGCAGTACCTCCGCAAAAAACTCCTGGCGGCGGGGGCCGATCCGCGGGCGCTCCGCTTCGACGACGCCCATCGGCGGAGTCCTCGGGGCGGGCAAGTCGGCAATCTGATTCTGAGACTGCCCGGCACGCAACCCGGTCCGCGCCGCCTGCTGTCGGCCCACGTCGATACGGTTCCCGCCTGCCTGGGCGCCCGGCCCGTCCGGCGAAAGAATTTTTTAGTGCCCGCCGACAAGCATACCGCCCTGGGCGCCGACGACCGCTCCGGCACGGCGGTCCTGCTGACCACGGCCTTGACAATTCTCGAGGAGCGGTTGCCGCACCCGCCGCTGACGTTCCTCTGGACCGTGCAGGAGGAGGTCGGACTCTACGGTTCCCGGTACGCCCGGGTGGCTCTGTTGGGCAGACCGCAATTGGCGTTCAACTTCGACGGCGGCTCGGCCGACAAGGTGACCTGCGGCGCCACGGGCGGCTACCGGATGACGATCCGCATTCACGGCCGGGCGAGCCACGCGGGAGTTACTCCCGAACGAGGCGTCAGCGCCGTCGTAATCGCCGCCCGGGCGGTCGCCCGGCTCGACGAAGAAGGCTGGCACGGTAAGATCGTCCGGGGCGATCACACCGGGACCAGCAACGTGGGCGCGATCCGGGGCGGCGACGCCACAAACGTCGTTACTCCCCTGGTCGAAGTCCAGGCCGAGGCCCGGAGCCACGATCCCCGGTTCCGCTGCCGCATCATCCGGGCGATCGAAACCGCCTTCCAGCAGGCCGCCCGCAAGGTCAAAAACGCCCGAGGGAAATCGGGCAAGGTGCAGATTGCCGGCCGGCTGGATTACGAAGCGTACCGGCTCCGCGAAGACGATCCGAGCGTGCAGGCGGCCGAGTCGGCCATCCGCCGCCGCGGCGGCCGGCCGCAACGCGCGATCTCCAACGGCGGCCTGGACGCGAACTGGCTGACCGTCCGGGGCATTCCCACCGTCAGCCTGGGAGGCGGCCAGCAAAACCCCCACACGACGACCGAGCGGCTCGACCTGCTCGAATTCCACAAGGGCTGCCAGACGGCCCTCTGGTTGGCTACCGGATGCGAAAAGGCCAAATAGAATTCCGCGCACTTGCCCCCAATCGGGTTGAATCCCGAATGAAAATGCGGTAAGATAAGAAATTCTAGCTCTCCCCTCACCCGAGTTACATCTCCGGTCCCCGGGAGCGACTTGCCGATTCCTCTCTGGACATTGAGGTGAACTATGGCACGCAAGGTACTGAACCGACGCGAGTTGCGTAAAGAAAACGAATCCGCGGAACGGGCTGCGTCTTCTCCAGCCGCGGCTCCCAAAAAGGCCCCCGCCAAACGAAAGAGCCGGCCGAAAGCGGCCAAAGAGGTCCGTTTGAAGGCCTTTTGGGGGGTGTTCAATCAATCGATGCGTCGCATCACCCTATTCGAGTATAGTGAACGCCAGCAGGCCCAAAAGAAGGCGGCGGATCTTTCCGAATCGCAAAAAACCCCCCACTTCGTCCAGTTGGTCAAAGAAGTGATCGAGGAATAATTCACCGCAAATATATTTCCGTTCACAAGGAAAAACCGTATGTCCAGCGACGACAATACGCAAACCTGCGTCCAGTACGCTATCATCGCCTTCTGCCTGACGGGCCTCCTCATGGAAATCATCTTTTTGATTGCCTGTGGAACGATTTGGGGGTGGTCGCAGTTTATCATTGTCTTCTTGGTCTCCTCGGCGGCGGCCGTCGGGGGATTCTTCGCGGGAAAATTGTTGAGTTGAACGTTAAGACGTAGGTTATGCTTCAGCATAACGGCCCAAGGGAATTTTAAGTTTAGCGGCCGCCGGTACGGCGGCCCTAATATTTCCATCCCAACGGAGCCGCCGTGACGGCGGCTGCTAAACCACAGAGAACCAGTCCGTGCAGCGATTGATGCTCAAATCGAAAATTCATCGGGCGACCCTGACCGGGGCCGATCTCGATTATGAAGGGAGCATCGCGCTGGACCGCGAGCTGATGGACGCCGCCGATCTCTTGCCCGGCGAGCAGGTCCACGTCCTGAACCTCAGCAACGCCCAGCGACTGATCACCTACGTGATCGAGGCCCCCGCCGGCTCGGGCACCGTGCTGCTGAACGGCCCCGCCGCCCGGCTGGGCCAGAAAGGCGACCTCGTCGTGATCCTCGCCTACGCCCTCCTCGACGCCGACGAAGCCCGCCGCCTGACGCCGCGGAAAATCCGGGTCGATGCCCGGAACCGCGTGATTTCTTAAGCCCCATCCGCGGGATTGGCTCCGCCAGCCTTTGTCATTCTGAGCGAAGCGAAGAATCTACATAATTTTCGAGATCCTTCGCGGTGCTCAGGATGACGTTCTAAGATGATCCCTCTTCAACCATCCACGTTGGGATCAAACGCCTGTAGCGCCGCCGCGTGGATTTCACGCAGCGGCCGCTGCTGCTCTCGAGCCAGGCGGCGGCAGGAGTCGTACTCGGGGCTGAAGCGGCGGGTGCCGTCGGGCAGCCGGGCCAGCTTGCCGGCCACGGGGCCGAAGGGCGTCGTAACCGTGTGCGGCTGACGGGGCAATATCCGGCGGGAAACAACGCTCCGGCGGACGCCCAGTGTGGTCGTCTCGCGGAAGATCAATTCCGTCAGCCGCGATTCGTCGGCCACGCGGCAGAGCACGGTCAGCAGGACGCCCGGCCGGTCTTTTTTCATGCTCACCGGCGTGGTGAAGACCTCCAGCGCCCCGGCCTCCCGCAGGCACTCGACGCAGTGACCGATGAACTGGCCGCTTAAGTCGTCAAGGTTCGTCTCCAATTGGCAGACCTGGTCGCACTCCTCGGCGGAGAGGGACTCGACGGACTCACCCAGGAAGAGCCGCAGAATGTTGGGCAAGGTGGGGAACTCGTGATCGCCCGCCCCGCAGCCGATCCGCCGGATCGTCATGGCCGGCGGGGGACCGAACGAGTCGGCCAAGGCGGCCAGGACGGCGGCCCCGGTGGGCGTGGTCAGTTCGCCTTCGACCTTCACGTCGGCCAGCGGGATCCCCCGGAGCAGTTCGGCCGTGGCGGGGGCCGGAATGCTGCACGGGCCGTGAGCGGTGACGATCCGGCCGGCGCCCGTCGGCACCGGCGAGGCGATAATCCGCTCGACGCCCAGGAGGTCGAAGCCCACGGCCGTGCCGACGACGTCGGCGATTGAGTCGGCCGCGCCGACCTCGTGGAAGTGGACCTCTTCGACCGACGTGCCGTGGACCTTGGCCTCGGCCTCGGCCAGTTTGACGAAGATCCGTTTCGCCAGGTCTTTCTGCCGGGCCGAAAGCCGGCCGACGTCGATCCGTGCCGTGATTTGCGCCAGGTGCCGGTGGACATGTTCCGGCTCGGCCTGGACGTGGGCCTTTAGAGTGCGGAATCCGCCGCGGCGGACCTCTTCGACCGTCACCCGGCAGTTGGGCAGCCCCAGCGAGCCGATCGCGTCGTTGATCCGTTCCAGCGGCGCCCCGGCGTCGATCAGCGCGGCCAGGAGCATGTCGCCGCAGATGCCGGATGAGCAGTCGAGGTAGGCGAGGGTGGGCATGGGGGAGAGAGGTAAAGATGGGTGCTAAGGGATCGGGGATGAAGGAGAAAGAATGACGAATGACGAAATCCGAATGACAAAAGAATGACTAAGGACGAATGTCGAAAGGGTCATGCGTCGGCATAGTCCGTAAGTTCATGTTTTCCTATTCGGATTTCGACATTCGGATTTCTTTCGTCATTCGGATTTCGTCATTCGTCCTTCAACCCTCAGGGCGTTTACAATTTGAAATTAAACGTGTGCGTCACGAACCGCCAGAACCGGGCGCCCAGGGGGAGGGGGGCGGTGCGGATGCGGGCGGTGCCGCGGAGCCCGAGGAGGAGAGCGCCGTTTTCGTCGTCCAGCGGGGCGTCGGCCTGGTAGGAGGTCAAGATCGGCCGCTCGATCCCCAAATCGGGATCCGTTTTCGTGGAGACTTCGCCGCCGTGTTTGCCCGACATCCGGCGGGACGCCTCCTTCAGCGGCGAGGGGGCCACGTCCTCGACGACGCTCTCGAAGGTCTGGTGCGGCAGCCCCTCGATTTTCATTTTCACCGTCTGCCCCTGCTTCACCAGGCTCCGGTCGGTTTGATCGAGGACCATCACCGCTTCGAGCTTTTTCGGATCGCCGATCTGGCAAAACAGCACGCGGTTGTCCAGGAAGGCGCCGAGGTTTTGACGCTCTAGCGGCGTGCCCGACCAACCCGGTAACGGGCCGTCGGGATCGTTGACCCGGGGCGTGTAATTCGGCGGGAGCACGACCCCGGCGACGGGCGCCGTCAGCGTCAGCCGCCCAAGGTCCGTCTCGCGCTCGCGGAGCTGGGAGTTGGCCGACTCGAGCATCGCCTCGATCGGGGGAATTTGGGAGGCGATCTCGGGATCCGTCGAGCGTCGAAGCTGGAGGCTTTCCAGCCGCCGTTGATACTGCGCCACGGCGCCGCGGAGTTCCTGGACCTCGATCTTGAGGTCGGGATTGCGAAGCACGGCCAGCGTCTGACCCGCGGCCACCCGCTGGCCGGGCGCCACCTCGATCGACTCCAGGAGCCCCGGCACTTCGACGTACACCGACTCGGCGTTGCGGGCCTGGATCTCCAGCGGCGCAATCACGCTTCGCGGCAGGGGGACGAAGAGCACGAACAGCGCCAGCGCCCCCAGCACGCCCAGGCTGAGATACATTCGCGGTTTTTTCACTTTATCGAACCTCCCCGGCACGTAGAAAAATTTGCCCAATTGGTACATGGGCATGAAAAACAAGGCCCAGATCGACATCAACACCACCAACTGCCCGATGCGCTTGAGATTATACGAGTCGAACAGGCGGTAGAGGAAGAAACAGATCGAAAACGTAATGAACCAGCGGTAGCACACCGCGGCGACCGTGTAGGCGAAAAAGAGTCCCTGCCGTCGATGGGGGAGGAAGGGATCCTCGGGCATCTCCAGCCCCAGGAACCATTCGCCCAGCTTCCGGCCCGTAATCGAAGTGGCCTTCTGCCGCATGTTGGGGATCTCGATCAGGTCGGAAAGGATGTAATAGCCGTCGTAGCGCAGCAGCGGATTGGCGTTGAAGAGGATCGTCGTGATCGACGAGATGAACATCACGTCCAGGCAGATCTTGTTGAACAACAGATCGGGATAGGAAAACCACCAGAGGAACGTGCAGATCGAGGCCAGCACGATTTCAACGTACATCCCCGCGGCCCCGATGGCCGCCCGCTGCCACTTGCTGGGCAGCATCCACGAGTCGGAGACGTTGCAGTACGGACAAGGAGTGAGTACGAGGATCAGAATGCCGATCTCATGGCATTCGCCGCCGAAGTGCTTGCAGCACAGCCCGTGGCCCAGCTCGTGACAGGCCTTGGTAAAGCCCAGCGCCAGGGCCAGCCAAAAGGCGTTGCCCACGTTGAAGAACTGGTGGAACTCGGGCAATTTCGAGCGGAAGACGTCGAACTCGACGATCACCAGCGTCAAGGCCGAGAGCACCAGCAGCATGCAGCACACCACCGTCGGCCAGCAGAAAAACCAGCGGACGAAGGGATAAAGCCAGTTCAGGAACCGCTCGGGATCAACACCCTTGAAGCGGATGCAGAGGATATTGCTGGCGTTCTGGAACAGCTCGCGGCGCTTCCGCTGGTCGCGGCGCTTCCGGAGCTGGTGCCCCTGGCCCGGCACGTCGGCGATAATCAGCCCGCTGCGGTGCAGCATTCCCAGGAAATGCTGCAATTCCTCGAGAGTGATTTTTTGCGGGGGAAACTCGGCCTCGAACCGCTCCTTGATCTCGTCCAGGCTGGTTTCGCCGTCGAGCATGTTCAGGATCGCGAACTCCTCCTCCTGGAAGCGGAAGTATTGCAGCCCCACCGGATCCTTGACCACCCAGTACGTCCGGCCCAGGTAGTGCTGCCGCCGTGCGGAGAGATCCGGCCGCTTGCGGAGCGTCAGTTTCCGCGCGGAACTGGAAAGCAGGCTGTCGCGAAGGGTTACCATGCGGAATGAGGGATTATTTCAAATGGATGGTCAACTCGCCCTTCCGGCCGGCCTGGAGGAGCCACTGGCCGTTTTCCTGGCGGTTTTGAATCTTGGCGCGGACCACGTACTTACCCCTGCTCAACTGCGGGTTGATGAACGTGACCTCGCCGGGGAAGGTAACGGTGCGGCCGCCCGTCAATTCAACGGCGAAGGTCACCTTCCGGCCGGCGACGTCGTTGGGGGCCACCTCGGAGATGTCAAGTTCGACTTCGGCGCGGAGCGGATTGACCCGGACCAGGCGGAGAATCTGGTCGCCCTTCTGCACCCACTCCCCGACGTGTTTCCTGACGTCGACCACGATCCCGTCGGCGGGGCTGAAGATCTTCCGCCGCTTGAGGTTCTCCTCCGTGGCGTCCAATTCCGCCTGGCTCACGTTGCACTGCAACCTGGCAATGGTCTGATCCATTTGCGCTTTTTTCACTGAAAGCATCATCTCCGTCACCTTCAATAGCAATTGTCTCATATCAGTTTCGGAGACCACACCCGGCATTTGTTGGTTGGCTATTCGGGCCCTTTGCACCTCGGCCTCGGCGACCTTCAGCGAAGCCCGGGCGTAGTCTTCCGGGATGGTGTTTTCCGCCTCTTTGATCGCGACGTCCAATTTGTTTTTCGCCACGAGACATTGCATCCGCGGAATCGTGTCGTCGATCTGCGCCAGCAGTTGCTTGGCGGAGACCTCCATCCCGGCCTCGACCGGCAGGTTCTCGAGGATCCCCTCCTCCTGCGAAGCCACGTCGACTTCCTGTTCCAAATAGAGCGTGCTGGGCTTCGTGGTCGTGTCGGAATCGGGCGGTGCGGTCTGGGCGCTGCCCGGTAGGACCGCCGCCGAAAGCAACCAGAAGGCCGTCAAAATGCTGGAAAATTTCATGGTTTCGTCACCTGGGATTGATGGACGTTGGGCACTCGTTAAAAATACCGGAAAATGATCTTCGCCCGGATCCAGGCGATCACGTCGTGCAGATAGACGTAGCCGATGGACCGCCTTCCGCACTCGGCCTTGGCCGTCACGGTCGCGCCCGGACTGAGGTTCTCTTCGCCGAAGTCCCGCTTGTCGATCTCCACCTTGATCAGCACCGTGTTCCCCTCTTCGCCGCGGACGTCGGCGCTGCGGTTGATCTCCCTGACGTATCCTACCCGTTCCGTCCCCGGATCCGAGGCCAGGATGTACGAGACCTTCATCCGGCGGGGCGCCGGGGGCAGGCCTTCAAGCGACTCTTGCCGCTCGGGATTATCCAACATGCCGGCAATCTCTATTGCCTCCGCCCGCGCCGCCGTGTACGATTTTTCTTTCAGCAGTGCGGTTAGCCGGTCGCGGAGTTCCCCTTCCGGGGCCTCGTCGAGCAGCGGGCGGACCTTCGTCTCCAGGTTCTCAAGCAGCATCGTATTCAGCCGGTCATAAAGCTCCTGGTCGCTCACCTTTTCCGCCGCCTCCGCCGCCGCCGAGGCCAGTTCCTCCTCGGTCGCCTCGGACCGGGCGGCGCGGAGTTGCTCCTCGATTTGTTGCTTCAACTGGGCCCGCCATTCGGCGGCGATCTCATTCTGCTCCTCGGCCACGGCCCCCATGCGGTGCTCGGGCATCAACAGTTCCAACTGCCACTCCTGCTTCGGATCGGCGACTTTCATCAGCATCTGCCCGATCTTCACCGGGCGGCCGCGCAGCCGGTTCTTCAAGTCCCAGGTGACGACGATCCCGGAAAGCGGACTGCGGACCGTCAACTCCTCAGTCTTCTTCCGGAGCAAATCGTACTGGAGGACGAGGCTGTCTCTTCTTTCCTGGGCCTCGGCCTTCTGACCTTGCAGGTCATACCGCCTTTCCGTGCTGATGTCCCGATCCTGGAGTTCCTGATTGATCGAGTCGATGTGCTCGCTGGTGCTCGCCAATTCCCCCTCGATTTTCCGCATCTCGACGTTTAGGTCGAGGTTCTCCAGCTTGGCCAACACCTGGTCTTTTTTCACGGCGTCGTTGGTGTCCACGTCCAACTGCTTGACTGTCCCGTCGATGCCGGCGAACACCTCCTGCCGCGTGACCGGCTCGAGGGTCCCCTCGGCCTCCATCTCGAACTTCGCCGGGTAGAGGATCAAAAACAGCAGCACCGCGACAATCGCCCCGGTGATCGTCAGCGTCTTGGGCAGCGTCCGGGCTTGGATAATCCATTTCGTCTTGCCGATCGCCCGCCACAGCGGCATAAGGAACAGGTTCTGATGTTCCAGGGCGTTGGCCAGCGCGGTGGCGCTGTGCCGGTTGACCACCTCGACCCGCTGCAACAGCGTGGGCGAAACCCGGCTGTCCTCGATCTGCTCGACGATCAGGGCGCCGATCGGAAACGCCGGCGGCGGCCGCTTCCGCGGATCGTCCTCCTCGTCCAGTTCCGGACGCTTCAGCGGCAGGATCGCCACCGTCTTCGAATGGGCCTCGTCCACGTAGGCCTGCACCGCCTCTTCGACCTGCGGGGCCAGGTTCCGCGTGTCGCCCGTGTACCACACCGCTTCGCCCGTGGCCGTGACCGCCGTGGCCAGCTTGCCCAACAGCCGGATCACGTTCGAGCGCTTGTCGAAGACGTCCTGGCCGCTGACGGCCTCGATACGGCACTTCCTTCCCCGGGCAATCGCCACGCTCAGCCGGTCGCACCCGATCAGCCGCCGTCCCTCGTTGGCGATCGTGTAGGCCGCCTCCCGGGGATCGAGCGAGGTGTGGACCACCCGCGTAAAATCCTCGAGCTGCGTCCACAGCGTCTGGCGGTGCGAAAAATGCCGGAGCTGGTGGCTCTTCAGGTAGTCGCCGGCCAACTCGCACATCTGCACCAGGAACTTCAGATATCCCTTTTGGGCGCTGGGCAGGGCGTCGGAACGCTGAAAGACCTCGACCAGACCGGCCGTCTCCAGGTCGGTCCTCAGCAGGCCGAAGACCAGCAGAAAATCGGTCGGATTGCCCGCCTCGTTCTCCGCGCCGCCGCCGCTGTGCGGCGGCACGAGCGCCCCTTCAGGACTCTCCAGCATCTTGTACAGCAACCGGCTGTGCTGCTTCTGGGCCTCCTCCCGCTTGGGGAGCCCCGTCTCCTTGAGGTTGATTTGATACTGCAGCGCAAGCTGCCCGTCTTGATTGACCGCCCACACCGCCCCGCCGACGGCCGCCAGGGCCGAGACCACCCGGTCAAGAAATCCCCCGTAAAACTCCTCCGGAGCGATCTCCTCCTTCGTCAACTGGGCAATCTCCGAGACCAGCGAGCGAATCTGCTGCTTCGTCTGTTCGATCAATTGGGGATCCAGCGGTTGCTCGGTACTCATAGTGGACTACCCGAAATCGGATGGGAAAATGTCGTAATAGACTCCAGAATTAGATGCTTCATGGCCGCCACAACGCCCGGAACGGCAACGCAGCCCTCCCCAACGCCCGGGGATGGCAATCCCCGGGGTAAGCCCGTCACCCTTACCCCCGCGCTGACCCTTGCGTGGCATTCCGGCGTTCCATGAAAATCCTTGCCCTCGACCTCTTGTCATCATATTACATCATCGAAGCAAAAAGGGCTTCTCCTATCTGTTTCTTCCCCTTTTTTATCAGGAGATCAGGAATAATCCGCACAGTTTGGCAGCAGCATCCGGCCCATTACGGGGGGGCGATCTACACGCCGCCAAGGTAAGTCATTATAGAATAATAGGTTAAGATTTCGCGGCAGTTCGCTTTGAGAGGTTTTTTTTCAAGACCGCCAATCCGTCTGGCCTCGTATATAATTTTGTATAGAATGGCCGGATAAAATTCCGAACCGTAAGCAACGAATAAGAATTGGGTGCCCGTTTGTCCCGGCGGAAAAGGAGTGAGCAATGATCGGTTTTTTTGATCCCTACTACTTTCTCTTCATCGCCCCGGCGTTTTTGCTCGGGATGTGGGCGCAGATGCGCATCCACACCACCTACGCCCAGGCCCAACGGCTTGCGGCTCCCTTAAGCGGCGCGGCCGCCGCCCGGCATATCCTCGATTCGGCCGGCCTGACCAACGTCAGCATCGAGCAGATCCCCGGGCATCTGAGCGACCACTACGATCCCCGGGCCAAAGTGCTCCGCTTAAGCCCCGAGGTCTACTCCAGCCGCTCGCTGGCCGCCGTAGGCATCGCCGCCCACGAGTCGGGCCACGCCCTGCAAGACGCCCTCGGCTACGCCCCCCTGGCGATCCGCAACGCCGTGGTCCCCATGGCCAACTTCGGCAGCGGACTCGGCATCTTCATGGTCATCCTGGGAGCCATCTTCAGCCAGGTCCTGATCTGGGTGGGCATCATCCTCTTCAGCGCCGTGGTCTTCTTCCAGGTGGTCAACCTGCCCGTCGAGTTCAACGCCAGCACCCGCGCCCGCGCGCAACTCGTCGGCCTGGGCATCATCAACCAGGAAGAACTCCGCTACGTCAGCAAGGTCTTAAACGCCGCCGCCCTGACCTACGTCGCCGCCACCCTCCAAGCCATCCTCACCCTCCTCTACCTCGTCATGCGCTTCTCCGGCAGCCGCGACTGAGCAGGACCACGGAGAACCGAAAGTTTAACCCCGGCACTTGTACCGGATTTATCGTTGCTCAGGTCAATAATGTTCTATCAACGCCCCGGGACAGCGGTCCCGGGGGTGGAACCAAGCCCCGTTATTATTCCACGTCAGAAAAAACCCCCGGGGCCAAAGCCCCCCTGTTCTCTCCGCCCAGGTCGCCGCCCCTCGTTGTTCCACATCTTTATAAGGCGACGCGCAATGCCGGGAAGGATCATTCACGATCCTTGTCCACGTCAGTGGTAATAGGCCCATGCTTTAGCATGGGTTAACTTCCTCCAAACACCTATTGCCGAAAGAGGTTGTGACATCGCCCAAGAAAATTAAATTCCCACGCCATCTTCCGAGGTGTGCGGAAAAAAGTCTATTCTACCCGCCGTAAGTCATTTGTATAGAACGCTTTTTGGCCACCGACGATTTCCAAGAAAAACATCCTCCCCCAAAGGCCGCGAAAAAAGGAAAAAAAGCAAAAGACGCGGCATCTGGCCGCGTCGAGGGAAGCGGCGGGAGGCCGCTTCTATGGGGTGAAGGTGAAGCCGCGGCTCTGGTTGAAGAATTCGAGCGGATTGTCGTAGACGAGTTTCTTCAGCAGCGACTCGGGATGACCGCGACGGCGCATCACCTGGAGAAACTTCGGCACGGCCAGGGGATCGGAAGGTCCCCAATCGGCCGAGGAATTCACCAGGATCCGCTCCGGGCCGTAGATCTCGATCATGTCGGCCGCCCGCTTCGGCGTGGCCTTGGTCGTCGGATAGAGCGTGATCCCCGCCCAATAGCCCTCGTTGAGCACGCGGCGGATGGTGTGCTCCTCGCAGTGGTCGATGCACACCCGGCTGCGATCCACCCGACGGTCGCCGCGGAGCAACTCGATGATCATTCCCGTCCCCAGGTGCTTGTGCTCCAAGTGCGGCGTGTGGAAGAGCATCGACTCGCCGCGGCTGAGGGCCAGGTCGACCAGCAATCCGAGCGTGATCATTTCGTTGGCGGTGTTCTTGTTCAAACCGATCTCACCGACGCCCAGCACCTCCGGCTTGTCGAGGAACTCGGGCAACAGGGCGATCACCTCCCGGGCCAGTCCGACGTCCTCGGCCTCCTTGGCGTTGATGCCGATCCAGACATAGTGGCGGATGCCGTACCAGGCCGCCCGTTTCGGCTCCCATTCGGTAAGCTGCCGGAAGTAATCGTAAAAGCTCTCGGGGCTGCGGCGGTCGAAGCCCGCCCAAAACGCCGGCTCGCCGACGGCCACGCAGCCGCATTCGGCCAGACGCTCTAGGTCGTCCGTCGTCCGCGAGGCGATGTGAATGTGAGGTTCGAAGAAGAACATGAGTTATTAGATTGAAAATAGTAATTGAACTTGTTCGGTCTTGTTGGGTGCGCCGCCGGCGAGAATTTGGAAGGCTTGGCGAAACTTTTCCAATCGCGCATCGCCTGAAACCGATCTGGGGGCGCGCTCGAGTCGGTCCAGAACGGCGGCAATATCGAGCAGCCGCGACCGAACGGCCAAGTACTCGTCGTCGAGTATCTTTTCAGCGTTCAGGGGCGAATGGGGTTTGGAAGTCATAAATTCCCCTAGGAAAGCCGCAATGCTTGGTCCCTCAACTCCCCGGGGCGGCAGGCCCGGGGACGAAAGGAGGTGGCATTACACCCCCGTGATTGCCATCGCGGGGCGTTGGATTGTGGAATGACCTCGGCACAACGTTTTTATCCTAATACTTCTTTTTCCCTACGTCCACAAGGGTCACGGATGATATGCATTAGGCAAAATGGCGAGCATACGCAAACAAAGGAAAGATTGGCGAGATGGCTGAAGTTTTAGTTTTTTCCCGCCGATGCCAGGAGATGGGATTATCTCCTCCTGAGGCCGGGACTGATGAGCGAAGGATTGACAACCACATTTCGCGTGTTGTCAAAGACGGAGAACGAGGCCGCCGTTCCGGTCTTGGTCCCTGCGCTCGATTCGCCGGATCCGGCGATTCAGGAAGGGGCCTTAAGGGCGTTGCTCAGTCGGCGAAATCCGGCGGGTCAGCGGGAAATTCTCCGGCGGCTCCAGGATTTTCCCCCCTCGTGGAAAACGGTCATCCGCGAGTTTCCCGGCCGGCTGACAAGCACGCTCCGCGACGCCGTCCTCAGCAGCGATGAAAGTCTCTGTCTGAATGCCTGCCTGGCGGCGGTGATGTTCCGCGATTACGACCTGATCCCCACGCTGCTGGCGGCGATGGAAGATCCCTCGCCGAAGAAAAGCACGATGGCGGCCGAGGTCCTCCTGGAACTGACGTTGTTGTTGTACGACGAGCTTTCCCGGCCGCGGGATCCTGCGGATCGTCACGACCCGCAGTGGATCCGCCAGCACGTGGTGGCCAGCCTGGAGACGGCGGTGCAGCGTTTCGGGCGGCACAAGCGCCGCGAGGCGATCGAGGCCTTTTTGCTGTTGGTCCCCCGCGAAAACGAGCTGTTGGGTCACATCCTACAGAATCCGCATCACGTGGGTTTTCTGGTGACGGTCGAATTGATTTCGCGGAGCACACAGCCGGGAATTCTGCAGTTGTTGCTGGACTATTTGGACGATCCGCAGGCCCCCTCCGCCGTACTAAGCGTGATCGCCAACCGCGGCGACATGGTTTTCCTTCGCCGCCTGCTGGCGAAGATCGGCCGGGAAATCGCGGAGCCGGTGCGGCAGAACCTGAAAAAGATCGAGTCGCTCCCCTGGCTGCGAAGGGCCGGAAAAATCCTGAACCAGTTCGACGACGATGCGCAACAGAGCCTGCTGCGCTTGGTGATGGCCTCGGGCATCCCTCGGAACCAGGCCCTGGGGGCGCTGACCTGGATGTTGACGGAAGGAAAGCCGGGGGGACGGCGGGAGGCGGCCTCCGCCCTGGCGCGATTCCCCGGCGCCGAGGCCAACAACCTGGCGCTCCGGGCGCTGGATGATCCCGATCCGCAGGTGCAGGCGAACATTGTCCGCCAGATGCGGAGCCGGGGGATACCCGGCGTCCTGCCGCGGCTGTTGGAGTTGCTCGACAGCCCCCATGCCGTGGTTCGGCGGATCGTGCGGCAGAATCTCTCGGAGTTCTCCTTCCCCCGGTTCCTGGCTGCCTTCGAAATGCTGGAGGACGAGGCTCGGCAGAACCTCGGAAGCCTGGTGCTGAAGATCGATCCGCAAACCGTTCCCCGGTTGCGCGTGGAGTTGGGGTCGGTGGTCCGCTCGCGGCGGCTGCGCGGGTTGGCGATCACGCGGATCCTGGAAGTCGGCGACCGGGTGGAGGATCTGCTGCTGGAGCTGTTGCGGGACGAGGACTCCCGGGTGCGGATCGAGGCCGCCGCGGCGCTGGGGGGATGCCGCTCATCGGTCAGTCGAAAGGCCCTTGACGACGCCCTGAGGGACCGCAGTCTGGCCGTGCAGGATGCCGCCCGGAAAAGCCTCGAAAAGCGAGGCGAACTCCCGCCGTAGCCGTCGAAGCGGCCTTCTGCCGCTTCCACTGACGCGGCAAGCTACCGCGTCTACGATAAACACGAAGCCGAAAATGCGGAGAGATCCATGAAGGTCGAAACGGTTGTCATCCTGGCGGCACTGGGGGGCGTCGCCGTGTTGCTCTTGCTGTTTTCCTGGATCATGCACCGGCGGCAGCGCGGTTACCGTCCCGGGGAATTGTTCCTCAGCCTGTGCCGCGCGCACCGGCTCGGCTGGAAACAGTGCTGGTGGCTGTGGCAACTGGCCCGGCAGCAGCAATTGACGGATCCCGGCCGGCTCTTTCTGGAACCGGAGCGGTTCGAGGCGTCGCGGATTCCCGTAGCGTTGCTGCCGCGGAAGCGCCATCTTCAAGAACTGCGGGAGCGGTTATTCCGCATGCCCCCGCGCAAGACGCCGCCCGAGACCGCACGGCCTCCGCTGGGCGCGCCGCCGACGCTGAACGTCCCCCCGTGGACCCCGGCGGAGACCTTGCCCCCGTTGCCGTCGAACGAAACTTTGGAAAGTGTTTGAGACATCGAAGCCGCCGAGGAAAGGACGAATGACGAAGCCCGAATGACAAAAGAATGACGAATGACTGAATGACGAAAAGCTATCCGAGTAGTCGCCGTTGATGGTTTTCCTCACTCGACATTCGGATTTCTTTCGTCATTCGGGCTTCGTCTTTCGTCCTTTACTTCCAGGGTCAGTACGCGCCGCCGGCTTTACCGCGGGGCGGCTGGCGGGGTTTGAAGACGTCGGAGACGTTTCCCGAGGAGACCCGGGGCGGGCCGTTGCCGTGCCGGATGATGAAATCCTGGGAATCGGCGCCCGGTCCGTAGGTCACCACGCGGGCCTGCCGGCGGTAGCCCATCCGATCCAGGAGGTCTTTCAGCGTCATGGAACGGATGCCGAGTTCGCCGGCCCGGGTGATCATCTTTGTGCGTTCCTCGGTGATCTGCGGCGCGGTCTTTTCCTTTGGTTCCTCGCCGAGCACGAGATACCGGGTGGCCAGGCTCATTCGGCCGTCGATTTTCCCGATCTCTTTCCCCTGGTCCTCCTGGTAGGCGTCGACCACGCCGTTGTTCAGAGAAATCAGGCTGCGGACCAGATCCAGGTCGCTCTTCCCGTCGCCGTCGACGTCCATGACTCCGGCCAGGGCGAAGTGCATCTTATCCCCGGGCTGCCACAAGGGGGTGTGGATTTTATCGCCGGGCAGAATCGGCTCGGCGATGATGTCGCGGGTGATCCGGGCCTCGGCCACGTGATCGCCGCGGAGTTGCGTGACCTCGATGCTGGCCTTGGGTTTGCCCTGGGTCAGGTCGCTGATGTCCGCGGAGTAGACGGCGAAGGTCTGCAACGGCTTCAGGTCGTCCCCCCGGCCGAGGTTGATCCAGACCAAACCGTTTTTCTGATCGACCCAGCGGACCTCGCCGTCGGGCGCCGAGACCACGGTATTGGTGATATCTTCGATTTTCTTGCCCTGGTGCTTGATGGTGGTCAGGGCCTCGGCCAGACTCTTCGACAATCCCTCCGCCTTTTCTTTCACTTTGGCCAGATCGGACTCCAGGTCCTTGCGGACGGTCTGCACTCTGGACGCCAACGTCGCCTTTTCCTGGGAGATCTCTTCGTACTGTTTCTGGAACTTCTCGGTCACCGCCACCAGGTCGGCGGTCACCTTTTTGACTTCTTTATCGAAGGTTTCGATCTGGGCGTCCTTGCCGGCCTCGCGTTGGAGGAACCGGACCTCCAGGTCCTGGAGCTTCTCCTTGGTCATCTTCAACTCCATGTCCTTCTGCTGGAGCGACTGGGCCAGTTTTTCGACCAGGGGGTGATAGAACTTCCACTCGGCGGAATAGCCTTTCCCGAAATTTTCCATGTCGTCGTCGTACTGTCCTTTGAGAGTGTTGGTCAGTGCGGTCGTCGAATCGCCGAGCGCCGGACCGGCGATCAACTGCTTCATGAAGTCGCGCTCCCGCGTCAGTTCGTCGATGGAGGATTGCTTGGCCGAGTTGTCGTCGGTGAGCGTTTTCACCTTTCCCGCGCTGTCTTTATAATTCTGGAAAACGAACCAGGTCATGGCCCCCAGGATGACGGTGGTCGTCACAAAGATGATTAGTGCAATTTGAAGACCTTGATTTTCGCGTGCCATAAGATAATACTCCTCCACGGGATCGGTCGATGCCCTACCGGACACTTTGATTCTAATTCGACAGTCCCCCCGGTGTCAACGAAATGCCCTGCGATCCGGCCGCAACACCCGCCGCAAGGGGGTTTGATTGCCGCACTCTTCCCCACAGCCCATAATAACCGCACGCTTGGAACTCATAACGGTCGCCGTGTTCAAGGAATGAAACCATGATCTTTCGCCGTCTTTCCTGCCGCCCGTTGCTCTCCGTCGTGGGGTTGCTCCTCCTCAGTCCGTCCCTGGCGCCGGCCGCGGTTCCTGAATCTTCGACCCCGGTTCAAGAGACCCCGGCGGAGCGCGACGCCCGGATGGGCTGGTGGCGCGACGCCCGCTTCGGGATGTTCATCCACTGGGGCCTGTACGCGATTCCCGCCGGCCAATGGAACGGGAAACCGGTCGATGCGGCCGGCGAGTGGATCATGTTCAATGGGAAAATTCCCCTTAAGGAATATGAATCCCTGCAAAAGCAGTTCAATCCCGTCAAGTTCGACGCCGCGAAGTGGGCGAAGATCGCCAAGGACGCGGGCATGAAGTACGTGGTGATCACCAGCAAGCACCACGACGGCTTCTGCCTGTTCGATTCCAAGCTGACCGACTACGACGTGATGAGCACGCCCTTCCGGCGGGACATTATGAAAGAGCTGGCCGAGGCGGTCCGCGACCAGGGGCTGACGATGTGCTGGTATCACTCGATCCTCGACTGGCACCACCCCGATTACCTCCCCCGCGGCCCCGGCAGCCGGCGGCCCTGGGACACCCGGCCCACGACGGGGGCCGACCTGAACCGCTACGTCGATTACATGAAGGGCCAGCTCCGCGAACTGCTGACCAATTACGGCCCGATCGGCGTCGTCTGGTTCGACGGCGGCTGGGATCACACCGCCAAAGAACTCCACGCCGAGGAGGTGGTGCGAATGATGCGCGGCATTCAGCCGAAGCTGATCGTCAATAACCGGATCAACCTGCCGCTGGATTTCGATACGCCGGAGCAGACCATCCCCCCGACGGGCATCCCGGGACGCGACTGGGAGACCTGCATGACGATGAACGACACCTGGGGATTCAAAAAGGACGACCATAATTGGAAATCGACCGAGACGCTGATCCGCAACCTGATCGACATCGTCAGTAAGGGGGGGAATTACCTGCTGAACGTCGGGCCGACTGCCGAGGGCGAAATCCCTCCCGAGAGCGTCGAGCGTTTGGAAGCGATGGGGCGTTGGATGAAAACCAACGGTGAGGCGATCTACGGCACCACGGCCAGCCCCTTCCTGAAACTCGCCTGGGGCCGCTGCACTCAAAAGCCGGGCAAACTGTTCCTCCACGTCTTCGATTGGCCGAAAAACGGAGAACTGTTTGTCCCCGGGCTGAAGAACAAGGTCAAACAGGCGTACCTGCTGGCCGACGCCGTCAATAACGCGAAAGTGGAATTGCTGGAAACCACGCAATCCGACGACGGCGTGACCGTCAAGCTCCCCGCGGAAGCCCCCGACAAGATCGCCTCCGTCGTGGTGCTGGAGATCGAAGGACCGGCCGAGGTGGAGCCGCCGTCGATCCGACAGTCCGCCGGGGGATCGGTTTTCCTTCCCGCCGTGGAGGCCGTGATCCACGGCAAGACGGCCCGGTACGAATCGGGCGAAGGGAAAGACAACGTCGGCTACTGGAGCGATGCCCAGGAGTGGGTCAGTTGGGACCTGAAGATCAAAAGGCCGGGCACGTTCCGCGTGAAAGTCATTTTCGCCTGCGAGGACGGCGTCGAGGGCGGCCGGTACGCCGTCGAGATCGCCGGTCAAAAGCTGACCGGCACGGTGGAAAGCACGGGCGACTGGACGATGTTCGAGACCGCGGACCTCGGCACGGTCCGCCTCGACGCCGGCCGGCACACACTCGTGGTCCGCCCCGTCGAAATTCCCCACGGCGCCCTGATGAACCTCCAGGCCGTGGTGCTGCGGCCGGAATGAGGCCGCTACGTGCAGTTTGCTCTTCGGCACGCCATGAGAGCCTGGGAACGTTGATCTTTCCAGCGAGTGAGAAGGCTTCATTCTGTCTATTTGGCGTTTGAATTGTTGCTCATTTTTCGGTAGGACAGGTTGCCAACCTGTCCTACGGAGTTGGTCAACGGGATAGGCGTTTGGGACACTTCGGGGGTATGGATGCGGGGGGGCGTTGGCGGGCGGCGGGCGACCGGCCGTTGGCTGGGGTGGTTTATTGCAAATTGGTAATTGCAAATTGAACGACGTGGGGGATTCGGGAGTCATGGGTTCGGAGGCTGGTTTTTGTTTTATTCGACGCTCTACAAGGTGCAGAGGGCATTCTTGACAATCCGAAGCGGTACCGTCGCCGATTACTCCGGGTTGAAACGAAGGGAGGGCGATCGTAGATATAGTGTACATAGTTACACATATCCTGTCAAACCGAATTCTGATTTTTTGGAAATCTACAACTGGATTCGGCCCAAGAGGTTGCGGCGTTCTTTGCGGGGGGGCGGCCAATTTTCGCCTGGGGGAGACGGGCAGGCGGAATGAAGTTATAATAATAAGGGGAAGGATTGGATGATTTTCCGGGAGGAGTCCTTTCATGCTCAGTCCAGAAACCCTCGAAAGCTACCGGCGGATGACGCCCGTGGAGCGGATGAAAATGACGCTGGAAATGATCGAGGAGAACTGGCCGGCGCTGTTCCGCGGCCCGCCGGAACTGGTGGACCGCCGCTTCGAACTCCTCCGCCGCGAAAACGACCAGCGCAACCGGCGGATGCTCACCGCCATCGCCCGGACGCGGAAATCGCCATGACGCCGCTTCTGGTTTTCTGAAACTCATTGCCTCCCGGCCCCGCGATTTGGCTGATATTGCCGACGTGCTCTTCCTGCATCCTGCCCCCCCTATAGCATGGATTTCTGAAAATCCCACTGGAATCCATTGAAAATTACGGGGGGGGGGTAGATTGGGCAAAAAGCTGATCGCCGTTCTTTTTTCGCAGTCAGATTGAGGCAGCGTTCTTGTTTGGAGTTTTTTGAAGAACGTCTGCAAATTTCACGGACTTTGAAAGTCGTCTTCCGCCCCATTTGTTGCCTTTCGCTCCGCGAAAGTAGCGTTGGATTCATGCTACTTTCGCGGAGCGAAAGGCAACTTTGAGCGAAAGGCGACTATCCACTCAAGATTGCCGGTAGATCAGCGATGTACGCGAACGTTTGCAATTTCTTCTTGCATCGAGCAGGTTGGCAACCTGCTGCACCTTTCACACACACCTTTTTGGAGCAACCCATGAAAAAGAAAACTACATTTGTCGTCGCCGCTTTAATGGCTTTTACCTTTGCCGCACAAGCGACAACCATTGATCTCATTCCCGTGGGCAACCCAGGCAACGCAGGCGAGCTTTCCGGCGTTAGCGCGGGAGGCTATGGTCCCGATGCGATAGTCGGCGCGGTGGATTACATCTACCAGATCGGTAAGTATGAGATAACGGCCGGGCAATACACCGAATTCCTCAACGCCGTGGCGGAAACGGATGCCTATGGACTTTACTCTACCAGCATGGTCGGCACCTACGGCTGCGGAATCCAGCGCGGCGGTTCGTCGGGCTGCTACACGTATAGCGTGAGTGCCGATTGGGTCAACCGGCCGGTAAACTGGGTTTCCTGGGGCGACGCCGCGCGGTTCTGCAACTGGCTGCACAACGGTCAGCCAACTGGCGCGCAGGGACCTTCGACGACCGAGGACGGGGCGTATTACCTCAACGGGGCAACGACATCGGAACAGTTGATGGCCGTCGAACGGGAGGAGGATGCGAAATGGTGGATCCCGAGTGAGAATGAGTGGTACAAGGCGGCGTACCACAAGAACGACGGCGTGACGGGCAATTACTGGGACTATCCCACGGGGACCGATATTGTGCCGAGCAATGATTTGCTCACACCCGATCCGGGCAACAATGCAAATTTTTACCAGGATGGTTACGCCATCGGCAGCCCCTATTACATGACCGTAGTGGGCGATTTTGAGAATTCGGAAAGTCCCTATGGCACGTTTGACCAAGGGGGAAACCTCTGGGAGTGGAACGAGACCGTGATTTACGCCAGTTCGTTGCGTGGGGCGCGGGGCGGCTATTGCGGCAGCGAAGCCGAGGGCTTGCATGCCTCCTGGCGCGACTACGGCGACCCGACGGACAAGGGCGCTCGCTTCGGTTTCCGCGTGGCAAGTGTTCCTGAGCCCGGTGGCATTACGTTGCTCGTTTGCGGAGCGATAGGTGGTTTGATTTGGAGGAGACGTGGCAATTAGAAACCTTTGTTCTTTATTCCTTTTACTCTTTCCGTATACGCTGGCGACTAAAGCCGCTGGCGTGTGTTGGGATTTGTCGCCTTTCGCTCCGCGAAAGCAGCGTCCGATTCAAGCCACTTTCGCAGAGTTTTGTCAATTTTCAGATCCTTGTCGGCCGATTGCCGCCAAAGCAACGCCCGATCAAATCTGCTTTACAACTTTCGCGGAGCGAAAGGCAACTTTAGAGCGAAAGGCGACAAAAGCGGCTATCCATCGTATCTACGATACAGGTATTCTCCGGATTTCAGGACGGCTTTCCGAGGGTTATCGGCGATGTATTGCCGCAAGTATTCGTATTGCTCCAAACTGCGGACGAGGTGGTCGAAGGGTTCTTGCTGCCAGAATTTGCCTTTCTCGCCGATCGTGCGGTTTATCTGAAACGCCGTGTAATGCAGCCACGAGTCGCATTGATTTTTCATTGCCTCGGCCGTCGAAAATGCGGCCAGCAAATGCACGTGCGTGGGCATGATAATGAAATCTCCCAGGCGATAACGCTCGCTATCGAAATGCAACAGCGAGTCTGCCACGATCCGCGCCAAGTCGGGCCGCCGGAGCAGACAACGACCGTGACACGCATCCAGGCAGACTTCGCGGCGGCGTTGGAACTCCTCCTGGAAGTCTGCGCGTTCTTTCTCGGTCAGAGTCGGTACAACGAGGGACCAATGCATTCCGGCATCGTGTCCGCGAAGCCTCAGCCATTCCTGCTTCTCACGTTCCCATTGCAGGAGCACCTCGTGGGGAATTGAATCGTGTGTGCGAAACGTGATGAAGACCACCGCTCCCGCCTGGGACCAGTGCGGGCGGAAATGCTCGTGGACGAACCACTCGGCTTTGGGATCGAAGAGTTCACCGAGCATGGAGGGAATCTCCGTGAAAACCGTCGCCTTTTCAGCCACTCGGTCGCCTTTCGCTCCGCGAAAGTGCGATGAATCAGACGCTGCTTTCGCGGAGCGAAAGGCGACAATGCCTCAGGAGGGCTGACGCTCCGCCTTTGATTATGGCATAATCATGTATCCGAGGAAACATTCCTTTCTCCGGCGGAACCGTCGAACGCGGAACAGCCTGTGCCCATGCCGGAACGACCCAAACAAAACGCCCTGCCGGGATTCGAACCGCAGCCGGAAGAAAATGCCCCTTCCGGGCAATCCGCATTCCGCGCTCCGCATTCCGCATTGCCTCCAGCTTCCACCGCAGCCGGGACCGAGGACGGCCCGGCTCGCGAATCCCCTCATCCCTCATCCCTCATCCCTCATCCCTCCCTTTCTGGCAAGTCGGTGTGGGTGATCGACGCGCATTCGCTGATCCACCAGGTGTTCCACGCGTTGCCGGAGATGACCTCGCCGCGGGGCGAACCGGTCGGGGCGGTGTTCGGGTTCACACGGGATCTGCTTTTTCTGCTGGAAGAGAAGCGGCCGGATTACCTGTTCTGCGCGTTCGACCTGCCGGGGAAGACCTTCCGGCATGAGATCTACACGGCCTACAAGGAGCAGAGGCCGGAGATGGACGTGGACCTGGTGCCGCAGATCGCGGCCTGTCGGCGGGTGCTCGAGGTGCTGGGCGTTCCCGCGTTGGGCTGCGAGGGCTTCGAGGCCGACGACGTGCTGGCCACGGTCGCCCGACTGACCGTGGAACACGGGGGGCAATGCTACATCATTACGGCCGACAAGGACTGCCGGCAACTTTTAGGCGATCGGGTCCGGCTTTATAACATCCGCAAAAACGCGATTTACGACGCGGCCGCGCTTAAGGAGGATTGGGGGATCGCGCCGGAGCAGGTCGTCGATTTTCAGGCCCTGGTGGGCGACGCGGTGGACAACGTGCCCGGCGTGCCCGGCATCGGCGA
>JAFGPV010000196.1 GCA_016936015.1 Pirellulales bacterium | reverse complement strand
TCCTGGTCCAGGCAGAGGCTGATCACGCTGCCGGCCGGCACGTTGGTCGCCGTCCAGGTGACGGTCACGTTCTGGCCGGCAGTGTACGTGCCCGAGGTCGGGCCGGAAAGGGTGAACGTGGCGGGTTGATTGGGATCGGTTTGACCGCCGTTGCTGATCGTAATCGGCGAGGTCAGTTGGGAAACGGTGGCCGCCTTCGTGGCGTTGTTGTAGAGGTACCCGCTGACATAGTACGTCCCCGAGGCGATTCCCGCCGGATCGAACGTATAGGAGCCGTTGCCGTTGACGGCGGCCACCTTGTCGATCTCGATCCAACGCTCGTTGCCGTTCATCCACTGCAAATCCTGGTCCAGGCAGAGGCTGATCACGCTGCCGGCCGGCACGTTGGTCGCCGTCCAGGTGACGGTCACGTTCTGACCGGCAGTGTACGTGCCCGAGGTCGGGCCGGTCAGGGTGAACGTGGCCTCCTGAGGAGTGACTTGTCCGTCGTCTTCGGCCGGGGGATCCAAGTAGGAATCGACGTCCAAGGCGATGATCCGCTGATAGAGGCCGCTGTTTATTTCACCGGTTTGGGAATCGACATCATTGTCCGAACTCCAGGCGACAACCATATTCCCCGCCCGATCCATGGTCACGGCCGGCTGGAGCTGATCCGTCGGGGTGTACTGGTTGACGCGGAATTCGCCATTGTATGCGTAATCGGAGCCGTCGCTGAAGTTATAGATCCGGGCGAAGACGTCATAGAGCGGATCATTGCTGGGATTGATGGTCGGACGGTAGCCGCTCCAGGTCACCACGAAGTGGCCGGCGTCGTCCATGGCGACGTCGGACTGGTACTGCCAGTTGGCGGTTGTCGCGTTGACGAGGAACTCGCTGGCTAAGGGGGCGCCCGAGGCGCTGAAGCGCCGGGCGTAGACGCCGTAGCCGCTGCCGTCCTGGTAGTTGCTGGTCCAAGAGACGACGAAGTCGCCGTTGGCGGACCTGGCCACGTGGGGATCGAATTGTTTTTCGGAGGTGGCATTGGTCACGTGGAATTCGCCTCCGATTTTGCCGCCGGCGGCATTGAACAGTTGGCCGTAGACGCCCCAGGTGGAGCCGTCTTGCTGGTCGCTCTCCCAGACGACGACGAAGTTTCCTGCGTCGTCCATCGCCACGTCGGAGTACTGCTGGCGATAGGGCATATAGGTGTTGACAAGAGTTTCCGCGGTCTGTGCCCGACCGAGGATATCGAACTTCCGGAAGAAGATGCCGTCGCGGTCGGTGTCCGCCCGGAAGTTGGTCCAGGTAACAACGATGTCGCCGTTGGCGTCCATGGCCACGGAGGGTTGGTTCTGGATCTCTTCGGTGGTTTGATTGACGAGGAAATCGTCGGTCAGGGGGACGCCGTTGCAGTCGAAGATCCGGGCATAGATGCCGTTGGCGTCCTGGCCCCCCTCGCCGGCCCAGACCACGACGAAGTTCCCGTAGTTGTCCATCGCCACGGTGGGTTCGACTTGCGCGCCGTTAGGGAGGTAATAAAAACTTGATCCGGCCTCACCGGAATACCAATACTTCTCGAGTTGTGAGCTGATGACGAATTCACTGCCTAAGGGTTCGCCGAATCGGTTATAGATTTGGCCTACGATATTGCCGGGATCCGCTTGGATTTGTGCGCCGAGGAGAGTCGTGGTATCGGTTGTCACCGTAGTTACCCAGACGACAACGTATCGGCCGTCGGTGTAATCATTGCCGGAACCAAGGTAGGAGGCCACGGCTGCATCGGTCTGATCGCCCGTCCGCGTGGTGTTGACCTGGAGGTCGGGATCATCATTGGGATTGGCTTCGGGTTCGCCGGGCAAGGTGATCATGACCGGCGCCGTGGGATAAGTTTCCACGCCGGGGACGTTGGTGTCCGTCAAGATCCCGAAACTTCGGATAAACTCGCCGCCCGGCGCGCCGTCGGCGTCGCCGTCCAATTTGTTGTTGAACGTATCCCAGACGGCGTCGCTCAGCGTGAGGGAGTAATTGCCGGGGAGCAGGGATTGCGCGCCGGTTTGGGTGGGATCGCCGTCGACAGTCAGCACGGCCTCGTACTTGCCGCTGGGCGCCGAAGTCAGTCCTAATTGGTGGGCCATGTTCAGGCCGTAATCGACGCGGACGACCGCGCCGCCGAGAACTTCCTCGTTGCGGATCAATTGCCAGTTGTCCGTATTCAGTACGCTGTGGAGGCCGGCGTCGCCGCCCGAGGTCGAGACCGGTTCACTGAAGGTGACGATGAAACGGCTGGGAATACGGCTAAGAATCGTGTCGGCAATGACGTCGGTAACGACCTTGCCCTTGGTGCCGGAAACGGCATAAGCCAGAACGTCGGCGATTCTCGGGCCGGCGCTGTCCTGGATCCGGAGATATTGTCTTTCGTAGATGCCGTTTTCCTGGGTCCAGACGACCGTAAAATCGCCGGTGGAACTGCTGTCGACGCTGGGGTAGCGCTGATTGCCGCCGCCGTCGGCGACGTGAATCTCGCCGCTCATTTCGCCGTTGCTGAGATAGAGTGTGTTAAATTGCGTTACCACCTCGAGAGTGTTGAAATCCAACACCTTGAGTGTCATGAGACTCGTGGTGCCGTAGGCCGCGTAGAGGGAGTTCGTGCCGCGCCACAACCGCGGTGTCAACGGATCGTAGAGCGAAAAGGCGGAGCTGCCGTTTTGCCCGCGGACGTACCCAACCTGATCGGTGCGGACGTACCGCTTGGCATAGACGCCGTAGCTGGTGGCGGTGCCGGTTTCAGCGTCGTCCTGGAAGCTCTCCCATGTGACTACGAAATCGCCGTCGGCGTCCATGGATACTTTCGAGAGTTGTTGATTGCCCTCCCCGAAGGTGCTCACGCGGAAGACGTCGCTGGCGGCATAGGGAAGATTACTGTTGATGCCGGGGTATTCGCCATTGTCAAGCTGGCTTTGCAGGGAGTCGAATTCATTGGGCTGGACGCTGAAGCGCCGGGCGAAGACGCCGTTGAGTCCGTCGGCGCCGGCGCCGTAGCCGGTACCCACCGCGTCCTGGCCGTAGCTGGTCCAGGTGATCACGAAATCGCCGTCGGCGTCCATGGCCACGGAGGAATGCGTCTGACTGCCGCTTACGTTGTCGATAAAGGTGATGTATTGGCCCCCAATGGCCTCGGACACGTTCACGCCGAGGCTATTCGCGTTGACCAGGAATTCAGAAGATCCCGTGGTGCCGACGATGTAGTCAACCCAATCGGCGAAAATGGAAACCCGCGTATTGGCGCCAATTTGGCCGAAACCACTGGTATCCTCCGGCGCTTCAAAAGCGTTTGGCCCGCCCGTGGTCACCGCAGCGATTTTCCCATTGATAAACGAGGGACCGCCGGAATCGCCGTGAGAAGGACACCCTTCCGCTAGGCCGACACCAACATCGTTGACGCCTAGGAGTCTACCCAAGGTGTCATTTTTCGTTGTTCCATCGTCGAAGTCGTAGATCAATAGGGCGTGGTTAAACGTGGGATCGAGTTGATCGCCATAACCGTCGAATTGGTTTTGAGCATAACGTTTATTACCGTCCGGGTCATTGACCGCACCGCTTATTCCGGAACCCCATAGGCCATATCCGTAAATATCGAAGACTTGACCGACTTCGTCAGCGCTTCGATAAATATCATATCCTTGCACGCCGGCGGGCGCCGGTTCCGACAAAACGATTATTGCCAAGTCGGTTGTTTGGAAGGGATTGCCGTTGTAACCGGGATAGACAAATATTTGCTCTGGGACGACAATAACAGGTCCCGATTCAAGATCAAACTGCACCAAAAGATTGTTGCTAGGGGCTCCCGTATCAGAATCCCAAACAACGTGTGCGGCGGTTAATATGTGATAGTTGTCCCATAAGAGAGTCCCCGTTCCACCGAATTCACCATCGAGCAGGACTTGAACGACGCCTTCATAATCGTCATCCGGTTCAACAATGTGATTGGCGGGATTATCGGTAGTGGAAATATAGGGATCTACCTGAAAATCAGACGGGATGGCGTTCTCATTGACTGCGCTGGGGTCAAAGCCCGGGTTGTAAAATAGTTCATTCAAGTCGAACTTCTTGGCGTAAATGTTCCCTTCGATTGCCGAGTCGTCCGGCATCAATTGCACCGAAAGGACGGTGCCGTCGGACAAAGTGACGGAGTAGGAATTACTGGGATCGGCCTGCCCGTAACTGGTCCAGGAGATGACGAAATCGCCGTCGTCGTCCATGGCAATAGAGGGATCGACCTGGTTGTTGGTCGTGGTGTCGTTGACGCGGAACTCGCCGGTCTCGCCCTCCAGGGTGGTGGAGGTTTGAATGCGGGCCGTCGATTCGCCGCCGGTCTTGACGGTGGCCGACGTGTTGACGCGCAACTGGCCGTGGTCCGTCGCTCCGGAGGCCGCTCCGGTGAAGCGGATCAGAAGCGATTCGCCCTCAGGCTCCGTTTCCACTTCCACTCCCAGGGTTTTCATTGCCGCCTCGATGGCCTTGCCGGTTTCGGCCAGGTTGCCGGAGTGTTGGATCGACGGGAGGATGACGTCGGCCGTGGAGTCGTCGCTATCGTGATCCCAACGCAGCGAGAGGGTGCCGGTCCAGCCGTCCACGAAGGTGATGACTTGCAGTTCGTCCACGCCGCCCAGGCGGACGCCGGTGCGCGAATAGCGTTGGGCGTAGATGCCGTAACCGCCTTGGCCGGCCGTGACGGTCACGCCGGTTTCTTCAGTGTCTTCCTGGCCGAGGCTTTGCCAGGTGACGGCAAAGTCGCCGTCGGCGTCCATGGCCACGGCCGGATGGCACTGTACGCTCGTAGTGTACGTGTTGACTAGGAACGCCAATCCCATTGCGGTACCAGTGGCGTCGTAGCGTTGTGCATAGACGTCGTAATCGGTATCGGAATTGTTGGCGGACCAAACGACGATAAAATCGCCGTCGAGCGATTGGGCGACGGCCACGTCAGCAGCCGAGCCCGACGGGTCGGCATGGACGAGTATCTGCTTGACAAGAGTGGAAGTCACCTCACGCTGCCCGTTGACGGTCGAAGCAACGTCTTGATAGAGGTTGGCATACACGCCTTTTTGCCCACTGCCGGAGTTGGCCCAGGCCACGACGTGGCCGGTGTCGCCTTGGGCGATGGCAGAACCGCCCGATTGCGTGGTAGCCAGGCCAACGCCAGTGTTGACGGGGACGGCCACGCTGGACGCCGCGTTGACCTGGAGGGGTTGGAACTCCTGGAAGCCGTTAGGGGCCAGGCCGCCTAGACTGAAGAGGGGGTTGCCCGCCTTGTCGCGGACCGAATTGAGGATCCGAAGTTGCCAGAGGCCATCGGTGATTTCCTGGGAGAGCGTCAGCACGGCCTCCCACTTGTTCGACTTTTCCGAAGCCAGACCTTGATTATAGGCCTCATTCAGCCCAAAGGTAATGCCGCTGATGGCACCGGAAACTTGGATGCCGTTGTGGAGGAGGATATAGTTCGCTGAATTCTTTACGCTTCCCCCTCCGCTTTGCATCATTTCCTCATCAAAACTAACGACAAATTTGGAAATCGACTGGTTGAATTCATTGTCAGGCCCAAGCGGAGCAAGGATAGACCCGGTGTAGACTTGAATCTCCGTGGCGATCGGCCCGGCGGTGTCGGTGGATTGCGTATAAACCCGGGCGAAGATGCCGTTGCTATCGCCCACGCCGTTGCCGCACCAGACGACGACGAAATCGCCGTCGGGGGTCATGGCCACGGTGGCGAACTTCTGGTTGCCGGAGGCGGTGCGGTTGACGCGCGATTGGACGCTGACGAATTCCGGCTGGCCAGGCTGTTCGACCGCGTGGAATTTTCGGAGGAAGACGCCTTGGGTATCCCGATCGCTGTTGAGTTCGGGATTGTCGGGGAACAACGCATTGGGCTGGGCGCCGTTGCCGTCCCAGGCGACCACGTAATCACCGTCCACGTCGATGGCCACCGTCGGATTGACCTGGCCGCCAATGTAGGGCAGCGAAGGCACATAATTGCCTTCTTCGGTGGGATCGGTGATGACCAGGTTGGCCTGATGATCGACCTCCCAGTACGGCGTGCCGTCGCTCTGGAATTTACGGAAGTAAATGCCGTAGCTGTCCGGGGAGTCCGACTCGCCGTAATCGTCGTCTTGATAGGCTTCCCAGGCGATGATGAAATTGCCCACGGCATCCATGGCGGCTTGCGGATTCCGGGCGGTGGTGGCGTTGACCGGATCGTGCTGGGGATCCGTAAAGAAGTCTTCGTCGCCGACGTTGACTTGGAATTCCGCGGCATAGGGATTGGCCAGGGAGTCGAACTGCCGGGCCATGATGTTGGAGATGATGGTGATGCCGTTGATCTGACCGCCGGGGGCCGAGGAGAATTGGTCCCAGGTCACCACGAAATTGCCGCTGTAATCCATGGCCACCGAGACGTTCGGCTCGATATTTTCCGGATTGGAAACGTCGCCGACGATGTTTTGGGTATTGACGGTGAACTGCGAGCCGACCTTCTGGCCGCTGGAATTGTACAATTGGCCGCAGACGTTGTTGAAATAGCTGTACGGCTGGCCGGCGGTGAGCCAGACGATCACGAAGTTGCCGAAGGGATCCATGGCAACGTCGGGATTGATCTGATCGTTGGTGTAGTTGGTGTTGACGCGGAACTCGCCGCCGAGGGGGTTCCCCATCGCATCGAAGCGCCGGGCGTAGACGCCCGTGCTCCCGTCGGCGTCCTGTCCTTCGCTTTCCCAGACCACGACCAGGTCGCCGTCGGCGTCCACGGCCACGGAGGCGTTCCGCTGGTTGCCGGCGGTGGTCGTGTTGACCCGGATTTCGTTGGTCAGGGCGTTCTTGTTTTGATCGAAGATCCGGAGATACACGCCGGCGCCGTCGCCGTCCTGACCAAAGCTGGTCCAGACGACGGCGAAATCGCCGTCGCTGTCCACGTCCACGGAGTGGGTGGTGATTTCCCGGCCGAATCCCGTTCCGTAGAGTTGGCTGAATTCCTGCTCGTACGCCGTGTTCTGGTTAACGCGGAATTCGGCGCCCAGGTTCGAGGAGGTTGCGACGGTGAAGGCAAACTGGTAGCCCGGCTGGTTCACGTAGTCCGCGGAGGCGCCGGGCACGCCGTCGTAGTCGCCGTCCAGAGCGTTGCCGAAGAACAAGGACGTCTGCGGATCGCGGTTGAGCGTGGCGTCCCAAACCCGGTCGCTGAGCACCAGCGTGTAGTTTCCGTCCTGCAAAACGGGGATCCCCGCGGAAACGCCGTTGCCGTCGAGGGACAACGTCGCTTCGTATTGACGGGTTTGCGCGTTGAGCTGGAAGGAGATGGAGGTGACGGCGTTGACGATCTCGTTGCCGTTGAGGTAAAGCCTCCAGTTGTCCGGATTCAATACGCTATGGGTGTAGTTCGTTCCACTCGCGCCGTCGGTGCACATGTCCTCGCCGAAGGCCACGAGCAGTTGCGAAACGTTCGAGCCCACGACGCTTCCGTCCAACAGGCTCGCATGGCTGGTAAGCATCACGTCGGAGACCACGGGGCCGTCTTTGTCGCTGACCGGGGCGATATTGAGTCCCGTAAAGCGGTAGACGTTGTCGACGCCGGTATAGGCGATGACAATGTTGCCTGCGCCGCTGCTGCCGACGGACGCCATGCCCTGATAGCCGCTGACGGTTTGATTGACGCGGACTTCACTGCCGATCGGGGAACCGAAGGAATCGAAGCGCTGGTAGAAGACGCCGGAAGTGTCCTCTTGCGAGGGCTGATCCCCGCGTCCGCTCCAGGCGATGGTGTAGGAACCGTCCCGGGCCATGGCGATCGAAGGATACAACTGATCGCCTTCCGACGTGGTGTTCACCATCGTATCCGAGGCCTGAGAAGGATTGGAAGTGACCTCGAGCGACCATTTATCGAGGTATTGCGACACATCGGAATTGGTATAGTTGTGATCGATGATCACCAAGGTCCACGTTCCGTAGGCGTCCTGCCCCGCCAGCTTGGCGTTGAGGTTGTCCGTGGGCTGGAAGTTGCCGGTGAACGGGGGCTTGGCATTGGCAAAATCGTCGATGGCGAAAGGAGCCTGGTCGTCGAAGACGGTGCCGTTGAAGTCCGATCCCGCGTGTTCCTGAGGCACGCGGTTCGCCAATTCCACGGTATTCGCCGGGTCGGGATTGGCGAGATTGGTTTCCCAAGGCGCGATGAGGAGGATTTCCAGATCCTCGGGGAATTGGGTCTTAATTGTCAGGCTGACGTTGATATCGGAGATGGTGATGTGATCGTTGATTTTCAACGTCGAGGTGACGGGTTGATTGACGAAGCCGATGATGGTCGGCGGCGTGGACGAATAATCATAAATGGGCAAGGGATTGGGAATCAACAGATTGGGGATCTCGTCCTGCGTATACGTTTTCGAGATCACGGAGGTGATCTGCTTGGAATAGACGTCCCAACCGTTGCTTCCCTGCGACTGCCAGGTTACGACGTATTGATTCAGGTCGGGGTCGGTTTGCGGATTCAGGGCCTCGGGATCGACCGGTCCCTGATAGATGGCCACGTCCGGATAACATTGATTTCCGGCTTGCGTCGAATTGATCACCCGTTCGGTGGTGCTCGAATTTGGATCCAACGTGGAAAGGGGATTGTACGCCGGGGTGCCGTCGGCGTTGTATTCCCGGGCGACGATGTCGAACTGCATTCCGTTCTGGCTGCTCTGCCAGACGATCACGAAGTGCCCGCTGTCGGCCAAGGCCACGTTGCTGTTCATCTGGTCGCCGGCCGTGGTGACGTTGACGCGGAATTCTCCGCCCAGGGGGATGCCGCTGATGTTGTAACGTTGAGCGTACACTCCATAGCCCATGCCGCCCTGTCCGTTGTCTTCCTGGCCGTAGCTGGTCCAGGTAATCACATAGTTCCCCAAGGAATCCATGGCCACCGAGGACCACTGTTGGGCGTCCTGGGTGTAGGTGTTGACGGATTTGTCGGGGGTGCTCAGCGCATTGCCCGCGGCGTCGAAACGCCGCATGTAGACGTCGGCGTTGCCGTTGCGGGTATTGGTCCAGGTGACGACGAAATCGCCGTCGGCGTCGCAGGCCACGGTCGGATAGCGTTGTTGATCGTTGGCAAAAGCGGACAGTCCCGCCGTGACTTGCTGCACCGAACCGGCAATGAGATCGCCGTTGGCGTCGTAACGACCCATGAAGACGCGTTCCGTGCTCCCGACCGTTGCCGTCCAGACGATGATGCTGTCCCCGTCCTGATCGACGGCGACGCTGCGGCGTGTCTCGGCATCGGTGTGCGGACTGATGCCGGTGTCGGTGACCGGTTGATCCGTTTGGTTGCTGGTAACCACGAGCGTGAACGAGGGGAGTTCAACGTCGTCGGTTCCCTCGTAATTCGGATCGTTGGTATTGACCGAGGTGTACCCGTTGCGGCGCAAAGGATTGCCGACCCGGTCGCGCAAGCCGCTGATGCCGTCGGGCTGGGCGGTCGTCGGAGCGCGGGGCGCCAGGGCTTCAATTTTATAGGTGCCGGTCAAAAGGGGTTTCACGCCGGCGGCCACGCCGTTGCCGTCGACGGTCAGGATGGCGGTCCATTTGTTGGTGGCCAGGCCGTCCATCCCGTACTTCGTTTTCCACAAGGCGGCATTCGCGGCATCGCACAAGCCGTATTCGACGCTGTAGATCCCATCGTAGATTTCGACGCCGTTTTTCAAGAGGCGGTAGTTTGCCGGATTCTCGACGCCATCTCCCGTCTTCCCCGGCATCATTTCTTCATCGAAGGTTACCACCACGTATTGCAAGCCCTCGGCGCCGACGTGCCATTGCTGGTCCTCATCCACGGTAACCGAATCCGAGGGCGCGTAAACGCCCGTGAGTTCCGGGCCGGCATTGTCGGTGGATTCGACGTATCGTCGGGCAAAGATGCCCTGGCTGTCGCCCACGCCCACGCCGCTCCAGACCACGAGATAGGTGCCGTTGGGCGTCATGGCGACGGTGGGAAATTCCTGGGTTCCGGTGGACGTCCGGTTGACCCGCGCCTCGCCGTAAACGTAGTCCGGCACCACGGAGGGATCGTTATTGGCGGCGTGGAATAACCGGGAGAAAATACCGTCCGGATCGTACTCCCGAACCGGCGAAGTCCCCTGGTCGAAGGTGGCGCCTGAGCCGTTCCAGACGACGACGAAATCGCCGTCGACGTCCATCGCAATCGAGGCATTGATTTGGTCGCCCGCAAAAACGCCGCCCAGTCCCGCATTGGTGTCTACGAAATTGGCGTTCTGATCGCCGGCCGTCGTGGGCGTCCCATCCGTCTGGAACCGGCGGAAGTAAACGCCGTAGCTGTCCGCCCGGTCCTCAGGGTCGCGGCTGCTGTAATCGCTTTGGCCATTGGGGTCTTCGTCCGCGTCGTTGTCCTGGTAGGCTTCCCAAACCACGATGAAATTGCCGAACTGGTCCATCACGATCCCGGGATTGCGGGCCGTTTTTCGGTATTCATTGGGGGCGTAAACGCCGAAGATGTCGCAGGGTTGTTGGTGCTCTCTGTGGGCGCCGTCTGAGGTAAAATCGACGCCGGAGAAACTGGCGTCGATGCGGAATTCCAGATTCGTGCCGGTGTTGCTGTTGGTCCGAGGAATTCCTTGTTTATCGAACAACCGCGCCGCGATATAGGTGTCGATGGCGATGCCGTCCGTCTGGATGCGGATCTGCTCCCAGGCGACGACAAAGTTCCCCTGAGCGTCCATGGCCGCGGTGGGATTGGCCTCGTACGAGCCGCCGGGAATACCCAAGGTGCCGGGGATATTGATCGTATTCACGCGGAATTCGGTGCCCACCTTTCCCCCGTACATGTCGTAAATCTGGGCATGGACGTCGTTGAAGTAACTGAAACTCTGGCCCTTCGTGGCCCAGACGATGACGAACTGACCGAGATCGTTCATGGCCACCGAGGGATCGATCTGATCGCCGGTGTATTCGGTGTTGACGCGGATTTCGTCGGTCAGGGGCCGGCCCATCGAGTCGAAGCGCCGCATGTAGACGTCCCAGGTGTCCGGTTGCAGGGGATTCTGGCCCTGGCTCTCCCAGACCACCACAAAATCGCCGTCGGCGTCCATGGCCACGGAGGCGTTCCGCTGCTGGCCCGCGGTCGTCTGGTTCACCAGGATGTCGGAGGCGGAGATCGGATTGTCATTGCGGTCGTAAACCCGCATGTACACGCCGCCGTTTTGCAGGTCGCTGGGATCGTCCTGGCCGTAGCTGGTCCAGACGACGACGAAATCGCCGTCGTGGTCCATCGCCAGGGCCTTGGTCGATTCGCGGAGATCGTTGGTCGATCCGCCGTAGAGAGTCTGTCCGATCACCTGGCCGTATTGCACGTTGGCCGCGTCGTTGATGCGGAATTCGGGGCCCAACTCGGCGGTGCCGCCGATGGTGAAGGAGAAGATGTAGCTTTCGGCGGTCTGGAAAGCGGTGACGTTCAACCGGTTCCCGTTGCCCGTTCCGCTGTTGGCCTTGTCCATGACGTTGAGCTTCAACGTCAACTGGTAGATGCCGGTTTCCAGGGGCGTCGAGAAGTTGACGACGGCCCGGTATTTGCGGGTCGTGGAATCGTATTGGAAGTCGATGCTGTTGATGGCGTTGGTGACGAGGTTGCCGTTGCGGGTGAGGATCCAGTTGCTCAGATTCGTCACGATGTTGTTGGCGCTCTCCGGCACGGTGACGATCGTGGCCATCTCCTCGCTGAAGTTGAACGTCAAGGAGGCCACCGGGGGAGCGGCGATATAGCCGCCGTTGTAAAGCCGGGTGCCGTCGGGTTGCAGGACTTCGGTCACAAAGGGACCGACGTTGTCCAGCCGCGGGTCGCTGAATTTGGTGATGTTTTTATAAACCTTGGTGCTCCCCGCCGGGGCGCCGGTATCCGTGTTCGGACCGGTAAACGCAATGACCAGGTTGCCGATGGCGTCGCTGGCCACCGAGGCGATGCGTTGATCGCCGGCCGTGGTGACGTTGACGCGGCTCTCGCCGCCGACCGCGGCGCCCGTGGCGTCGTAACGCCGATAGAATACGCCGTCGCCGCTGGGATCGTTCTGGAGAAGTTGATCCCCGTAGCCGCTCCAAGCGATCACAAAGGTGCCGTTGTAATCCACGGCCACCGACGGATACGTCTGGTCGATGTCCGTGGTGGTGTTGACGGTAAAGGCGTCAGGATTGGTGAAGAACAATCCCGTCGGCGGCACATTGAGATTTTGAAGGACCGAGAAGGTCCGCGCCCGGATGTTCCAACCGGTGCCGTCTTCCCGGAGTTCCTGCCAGGCCACCACGAGGACTTCGCCGTCCGGCGAGGCGGCAATGTCGGGATATCGGCTATCGGCAAAGTAGGCCGTCGATCCTTCCGTTTGCTGTGATGCCATCGAGTAGTCCATCATGGCGGGACTCCCTTTGGAATCAAAGGAGCGGACGAAGATTTCTTGGTTGGGCGAAATCGCGCCGGGGCCTTCAAAAGCCACCACCATCCACCGGTCCTCGGTCAGCACAATGCTGGAATGGAACTGATCGCCTTCCACCTCGGTGTTGACCTGGAACTCGGGGATTTCGACCTGGCCGAGGGAATTGAACCGTGTGGCGTACACGCCGTAGCCCAATCCCGGCTGACCGTTTTTCTCCTGTCCGTAGCTGGACCATGTAACGGCGAAGTCGCCGTCGCGGTCCATCGCCACGTTCGACCAATTCTGGTTGCCGTCGGTAAAGGAATTGACGCGGAAGGCCTCTTCCAGAGCCGTGCCGTTGGCATGGAAGCGCCGTGCCCAGATGTCGGCGTTCCCCGTGGCGTCGATTTGCGTCCAGGTGACGACGAAATCGCCGGTGGCGTTGCAGGCCACGGTGGCGTTGCATTGGTTGGCAGTCGTGTCGAATACATTTTTCACGCTGGAGGCCGCGGTGCCGTTGGCGTTGAAGATCCTGTATTTGACGGTTTCTTTATGGGTATAAGGATCCGTGTCCGTCCAAACCACGATGTGGTCGCCGTCGGCGTCGGCGGCCACGGCGCCGGGTGATCCGGGTTGGGTGTATCCGTTGTCGCTCGAGCCTGTGACCGGCGGATCGCCGCCGCCCCCGCCCCCGCCCTCGTCATAAACGACGACGAAGGATTGCGTGTAGCTGCCGCCGTCCGGAGTAAAACCGGTTTTCTGCAAGGTATTTCCCGCCCGATCGCGCAAGCCGCTGGCCCCCTCCGGATCCTCCGTGGTCGGAGCAATCCACGGCAGCGCGGTGATCGAATAAATTCCCACCGACAATCCCTGGTTGCCGTCCTGGTTGGGATTGGCGTCGAACGTGAGAACGACTTCCCATTTGTTGGTGGGGATCGGGCTTAAGTAGCTCCCGTATTCCATCGGATCCTGCTGCACCAACTGCGAGGCTCGATTGAACCCGTATTCGATGTGGACGATCGCTCCCGTTCCGTTGAACACATAGTTCTGCGGATTGGTCACGCTGTCAGCGCTCACCTTGTGGGTCAGCGGATCCACGGTCAACATGTCTTCGTCAAACGAGATCACGGTGTATTTCAGGCCGCCCACGTCGCGGCCGTACTGATCCACGGCGGGCGAGGCCACGGAGATTTCCGTGTCCGCCCCCATCGGAGTACCCTCGGGGCCGTAGTACATGCCGGAGACGTTCGGCCCGGCAGTGTCGGTGGTCTCCGTGAAGTTGCGGAAGAAGATGCTGTTTCCCGCCGGGTCGATCAGACTCGTGCCCAAGGTCGAGTAATAATCGGTTTGCGTCCAGACGAGGGTGAAATTCCCGTCCGGCTGCATCCCAATCGTAGCGGCCCCCTGCGGCTCGCCGGCATTGGAGGCGGTGTAGGGACTGAGCCCCTGTTGTGGATAGGGAACGGGATCGCTGTCGTCGAGCGGCTCATTCAGCATGAGATCATCGTCGGGATTATTCACGATCTGCCCCAGCCCGGGATCGCTGCTGTGGACGTCGCCCTGGAACCGGATCTCGTAAATGATGTAGTTTTGTGTCCCCAGGTTCGGATCGAACAGCGGAAGACCATTGGCGTCCAGGTATTCCCACTGGGTGTTCATCTTGACGAGCTCTTCAAAATCACTCACCCGTCGCACGTACACCGGACCGTCGTACGAGTTCGACGGATTCGGTTCAGGGGCCCAATTTACGCCCACGCGAGAGGCGATCGTGAGTTTGTTATGAATTTCCAGGGCGGTATTGTCCATGCCTCCCTGGCCGCTGTCTCGCGTATCGAGATAATGCTGGTCTCCCGATGCCAAAGTCGGCGGCTCGATCTCCACCGTGACGGCGCCGGGACCGTAGCCGCTGAGCCGAAGTAGAAATTTCCCCTGGAGTCCCGTGAGCACGCCGTCGGTATAACCCGACGGGACGGCGACAAAGTAGCGGGCGTTGATGCCGTCGCGCTGGGCGTTGGCCACGCTGTCGCTGTCCAGCACGTTCATGGAATTGCCGGGCGCCTCGGGATTGGTGTCCCACTGGGTGAACATCACGCCGTTGGACTCGCCGCGCACCAAATTGCCGGAGCGATCCAAAGAGGCCCGCAGGTATCCCAGGAAGACGTCGCTGTATCCCAAGTAATGGTAATACGACATGTAGTATTCGTTGATGAAGTCCGGATCGCCTTCGTAAGCGTCGGGGCCGGCGCCTTCGTAAGAGATCGTCAGATCGCCGTCGGCGTCGATCCCCACGCTGTTGCCGCTCTGGCCGAACGACCAGGTGGTGTAGGGGGGGCTGTTGGGAGACGACGGAGTCGTGTTCGTCGTGGCGTTATTCGGGCCGTTCACCTGGAACTCCGAACGGATCGTGACGCCGCCCACGTCGTACATCACCGCCCGTAAGCCGGGACGGTTGCCACCCGACTGCACAATAATATCGCTGTCCCTGTTCGTGCCGAAGCCGATGACGTAATCGTTCTTGTAATCCCAATCGGCCGTTGGCGTATTGCCGCCGTTGATGACGAATTGCTGCCGGATGACGACAGGAACGTCGCTATTGTCGTAAACCTCGGCCATCACGTTGGAGGAGCCTGTATTGTTCGGGATCATGCACCAAGTGATCAGGAAGTGGCCGTCTTCGCTCATGGCCACGTAGGGCGTGATGTGCTGGTTGGTGTCGACGTTGTTGACCAGCCATTCCTGGGAGTCGGTCCGGCCGGGGCTTAACAGCGGCGTGCCGTCGGCGGAGAACCGCCGCGCGCGGATGTCGTTGAAATAACTCCAGTCCTGCCCTTCGTCACACCAGGCGATCACAAAATTCCCCTCCGCGTCCATTCCCACGGTCGGGTCCCATTGGCTGTTGGTGGTCAGCGTGTTCACGCGGAAGGCGTAGGGGTCCATCTGGATGCTGTCGGTCTCCGGATCCCAATACGTCGCCCTGCTCAACAGCGGTTCGTCGGGCACCAGTTCCCGGCGCACCGACAGGAGCTTGTCGATCTCGGTGGCCGTGAGCTTCCAACTGTGGTAACGGTTGCTGGGATCGGAAACCACGAAGGTCGCCGAGCCGTTGGAGGTGTCCGCGTCCGGTGCGGCGCTGATGGTTACCGTCTGCGGCAAATCCCAGCGGTGATTGACGCCGTCGGACGTGTAATAGTCGCCGGGAGTAAACAGCAGTTGAATCGGGCTGGCGACGAGATCGGCGTCGCTGCCCGGCAGTCGCGTAATCAAAAGCGTCACGTTCGAAGTCGGTCGATGGGAAGGATTGGAGGCATCGCCCAGCTTGACCGTAAAGGTGTTGCTCCCTCCTTCAATGACTTGCAAACCCGCCGCGGAGACTGCCAAGTCGGGCACGTCGTCCTCGATCTCGGCCACGTTCAGCGTGAGATCCGTCGCCGCCGGATAGTTTGACGAGGAGAAGACAAAACTGGCGGTCCCGTCAATCTTGTCCGTATCCCGCGCCGCGCTGAAGACGACGTATTGCGGGTGATTCCAGTTGGCGGGGGTAAACGTCAACGTGACCGGAGTAAACGTCAGATCGGCGTCGCCGCCGGCCTGCTTGGTGACGGTCACCGTGACGTCCGAGGCCGGTTGGTAGCTGAGCTTTACGGGATAGGTGACCGCTCCGCCCTCCCTCACGTACACGTCGTTCGAGAGGTCGTCGTCGGCTTCGTTGACCGTAACGAGTTGCGTCGTCTTACCCGGCGCCGTGATGGTTAAAATCGCCGTCCCGTTCAGCTTGTCCTCGTCCGATGCCGCGTTGACCGTCACTGTTTGCGGCACGTTGTAGTTCGCCGAGGTGAAGTTGAGCGTGAGGGGCGAGGCCGTCAGGTCCGCGTCGCCTCCGGCCAGATTGGTGACGGTGACCGTGATCGGCCCTCCCGGATCACTGGCCAAAGCGACGGTGAATGTGTTCGATCCGCCTTCCGGAACGTTCACCACGTCGGAAGAGATGACAAAATCCGGCGCTCCGAAGGCGTCGTTGTTGACTTTCACCGCCTGCACCACCTTCGTGGTGAGATTGGGAGCCGAGACGTAAAACTTTCTCAGTCCGTCGGAGGTTTCCGCGTCCTCGGCCGCGTTGATCGTCACCGTCTGCGTCGCCTCCCAGTTGTCAATAATGAAAGTCAGCGTCGTGGGAGTGGCGGTTAATCCCGCATCCCCGCCGGTCTCCGGCGTGATCGTCACGTAACAATACATCTCGTTCGGATCCGGCCAGGAGGAGAGACGGACGTCGAAGGTGTTCGCGCCGCCTTCGGGCACCAGCAGGGACGTAGTGGAGACGACCAACTGGGGCATTACCACGGGCGACAGGTCGTTGTCGATCGAGGTGACCGACAGCCCGTCCACGCGATATCCCGGGGCGGTAATCAGGTAATTAGCCAGTCCATTGCCGGGAGGTGAATCGGCGTCCTCGTCGGCCGTGATCGTGAACTGCCAGGTTTCGCCCGGCGCCGTGAAGGTGTACGTCAAGTAGGGAGGAGTCTGGGGGGGAGTGGAGATCGAACCATCGCCGAGCGGCTTGGGCGTGATCGTTACCGTTAATCCCCCGGCGGGTATCGTCGCTCCAAGGGGCACCTGCATCTGGAAAGTTTCGCCGGCGGCGTCCCCTTCGAGCGTCCGGATCATCACGGTGTTGCTGTAAAAATCATAATCATCCTGGAGCGGATCGAACAGATTATCCTGATCAAAAAGCCAGAACTCGGGCAAGGCGTCCCTTAAGGTGACGATGCCGCCGCGGGTTGGGACGTCGTCGTCGAGCTCCGTGACGCTGATGTCTTCGAAAGAAAAACCTTCCGCCGTGATGCGGAACTGGGCGACACCGTCCGTCGTGTCGGCATCCTCGGCGCCGTTCTCGGCCGCTTGGACCGTTACCGTTTGAGGATTCATCCAGTAGTTCGGATCCGCCGGATCGGCGGCAAAAAAGAGCGACAACGCGTTTGTGGGCAATCCAGTGTTGGGATCAACCAGCATGAGGTCCTGATCGCCGCCCCCACGTTTCGTGATGGTGACCGTAGTGTCCTCGAAGGTCTCGGTCGGGTCGAGGAGAACGGCGGTGATGGTGAAGGAACTGGTCCCTCCCTCGGCAACCGCCAAGGAATTGGTTTGTATATCGAAAGCGATGACGTGAGGATCTTGATCATCCAGAATCGTCACCAGATTATCGCTGTCGATTTCCTGCACGGTGATGATCTGTTCGCTGTAACCTGGAGCATAGAGATTGAATACGGCGATCCCGTTGAGATTGTCCGCGTCCTCAATCGCACTGAAGGTGACCGTCTGCGGCACGTTCCAATTGGTATTGTCAAAGGTAAGCGTCGCGGGATTGGCCGAGATGTCCGTGTCGCCTTGCCGCGTGATGGTCACCGTCAGAGGCGACGTCGGCGGCGGAGTGTCGAGCACAACCTGGATGGTGGGATCGGGGAAAGAGGTTGCCGGCTCCCACACCGTCAAGGCATTCACCTCCACACCGGCACTGTCAGTGACGATGATGTGCGGCGCGTCGATCTCGTCGACGGAGACCATCTGCGCCGGGTATCCGGGCGCCGTCACCAGGAACCGCGCGTTGCCGTCGGAAGTCATGGTGCGATCCCCCAGATCCCAAGTGTCCAAATCCGCCACGACCGTCACCGTCTGGGGCATGTACCAATTCATGGGGGTGAAGATGAGGCCATAGTAATCGGTCGGGAGACCCGTCGCGGGATCAAAAAGATTGACGTCCGGATCCTCCGGCGCCCCGCTGAGATGACCGTCGTACTTGTAGACGTCCACGTAAACGACGTTGCTCGGTTCACCGGCCAGCGCCACAGTGAAGTAGTTCTTTCCGCCCTCGACGACCTTAAGGTTCGGGGTGGGGATCATTAGCTGCACGTCGTCGTCGGCCTCGGTGGCGGTCACCGTCTGAGGATTCCAACCGGCCGCGTTCAAGGTAAAGGTTGTACTGCCGTTGGACGCGTCATCGTCGTGCGCCGCGCTGACGGTCACCGTCTGGAATTTGTTCCAGTAGTCAATGGCGTCCGGATCGGCGACGGTAAACGTCAGCGTCGTGGGACTGGCCGTCTGGTCCGTATCGCCGGAACCCGTAATGGTGACTGTAAGGTCGGCGGCCGGCTGGGTGGCCGGATGGAAGGAGAAAGTATTGGCGCCGCCTTCCGGCACGGAAATGGCCGTGTCGGAGAGGATAAAGCTGTTCGTGTCGATCTCCTTGGCCGTGACCGTCTGCGTGTCCATGCCCAGGACGAAAAAGTCGAAGTAGGCCGTTCCGTTGTTCGGGTTGGCGTCAGACTCCGCCTGGAGATACAACGTCTGCGGTTGGTTCCAGTCGGTGAGCGTGAAAGTCAGAGAACTCACCGGCAGGTAATCCGTGCCGATTTTCATGAAGAGATTCAAGTCCGGATCGCTTCCCTGCCGCTTCACGATGTTGACTCCCACGTCTTCCAGCGGCTGGTTAACCAGCCGGACCGTGAACGACTCATAATAGGGAGTCGTGGTCGATTCCGGCACGGAGACCAGATTGTTCGAAATCAATAGCCCCTGGGGGGTGAACAATCCCATCGGCGAGAACCGCTCCGCGAACACATCGGTCTTGCTGCCGTAGTTTAGCAAATCCGGCACCGTGCTGTCCCAGGTAATCACGAAATTGCCGTCCGCGTCCATGGCCACCGAAGGATTCGACTGCGTGGTTTTATCCAATCCGACGGTATAAGGATTGTCCGGCTCCTCGGGATTGACGCGGAATTCGTGCCCCGGCTCGCTCAGCGTTTGCACCTGGCCCGTGGGCGGTACCGCAACGACGTTGAAATCCTCTTCCGAGGCGACGATGGTCTGCGTCGTGAACGTCCCCGACGAAATGAGGAAGTTGGCCACCGCGTTGGTGAAGTACACGTCCGCCGACGCATTGATCGTCACCGTCTGGGGCGTATCCCAATTCGAGGTCGTAAACGTCAGGCCCAGCGAATCGACGTACTTTCCCGTCGTGGGATTGAGCAGTTTCAGGGCGGGATTGCCGTTGGGCTGCTTCGACACGATCACGGTCTTCGTCGACGTCGGCGCGGCGGCCAACTTGACCGTGAACGTGCTCGACTCGCCCCGCGAGACCGGCACGAACGTATCGGAAACCACGAAATTGCTTGAAAGACTTTTATCATTGTCAATCTGATTGACCGTGATGATCTGGTCCGCAAAACCCGCCCCCGAAAGTTGATACGTGGCGGTCCCGTCCGTCGTATTCGAGTCATTATTCGACTTGAACGTGATCGCATGGGGCTTTAACCAATAGTTCGCATCCAACGGATCATTGGCCGTAAAGGTCAGGGTTACGGGACTGGCCGTGATCGCCGCATCTCCGCTGAGCTTCGTCAGCGTCAAGGTGACGTCGGACGCGGGTTGGGCGCCAAGCGTAAAGGTGATGGTTTGACCGGCGGCGTCTCCTTCCTTAACCGCCAACACGATCGGATTGGTTTGAACCTGCCCGAACATGATTTCCGGTTGATCCGTCTTTCCCGAATTGTCGATGTACCTGATCTCGAAGCACAACGGATCGTACGTGCCGTCGGCGCGGAGCACCGGCGTTACCTCCACCTGGGCGACGGGCAGATTCATCGAGATGGTCCCGCCGGGCATTTCCTGGGGGGGCAAAGCGTCCATCGAATGACCATACGAGGGATCCACGGAGAAGACCGGGGCCCGATAGAATGTCCCCGCCACCCCGTCGTTAATAATATCGCGCCCGTCCGGCGCGATCAGCGGATCTTCCACGGGCGTGGCGCCCGTGCCGTCGACCGTCTGCATAAACGCCAACTTAATGGCGTTGGCCGTCTGCCAGGGATCGCTGGCCACCGGAATGTTTGGAGCGCCCGAGGAGTCCAGCCCGAACTCCACCGGCTCGCGGAGTTTGCTGATGAAAATACCCGGATAATTACCCGCGGTAAACACCGGATCGGGAGCAACTTCCAACGCAATTTGAGAAAGGGGTCTGCCGGTCGCCGGATCGATCGATCCTTCGCCGAAGATTACCTGGTAATTCTGAGGATCGATTCCTATCACGGTAACGTCTTTTAAGGCCGGAAGATTGTTGTCTTCGCCTAATTTCCGCAGCGCGTCCTGAATCGCAACGGCGGGATTCTTGTACCCGGCGGGTAAACTAGCAGCGTTGAATGCGTCTTCGTAGTAGGCGATCGTCTCCGTGGTATAAGGCGTGGCGCTGACGCCGTCCCAGGTGTAATAAGTCAGTTTGAAAAAGCCGTTGACGGGAGAAAGGCCGTCGGCGGGAGTGCTCGGGTCATCCACCAAAAGGCCGGGCGTGGTGGCCGTGATGGAAATATTCTGGATCTCCGTGCCGCCGTAAATCAGAGAAAACTTGCTCGTGCCGCCGGGCAAAGTAATCCGTTGGACCTCGTCGGTGTAATAGCGGGCGTAGACGTTCTGGTCGGAAACGCCTTCGGACGTGTCGACCCGCGTGTACGCGACGACGAAATCGCCGTCGTGATCCACGGCCATCGACTGGGCGGCGCTCGTGGCGATGGAACTGTCGGGAAGCGTTTGGCCCGGACCGAGCGTTTCGTTGACCAGATGGTCGCTGAGCATCGACACCGTCAAGGTTAAAAGTTGCCGTTGCTCGAGCGGATCAATGATCAACCGCCGCGGTTTTCGGGAAGCGGCGCCGCCGCGGCCGAAAAAGCTCCAAAAACTCCGCCGTTTCTTGCCGTTACGATAAAACTTGGGCAATCGCATGAACGCCATGGCTGGGTTTCCTAAAAACTGATCCCGACCGTGCCGGGATAATCACGCCCTTGTTGCAAGTTGGTCCGTAAAGGAATTCAATAGGTTATGCTTCGACATAACGGGTTCGGGTTACGGTTCCGCATAACAAAAGTGTTTATCGTCGGGTGCGTCAAGGGCACCGTCCTCGGCTCTCCGCGGGACGTCTCCCGCCTTCTTCCTCCGACCTACGCCGACGGACAACCTACGTCCGCCTCGGGAAGGACACTCTCGGCCGGCGCCGACGCCGGCGGCTCATGAATCTCGTTGGCCGGCCGCAGCCAGAACGACGACTCGGGATTGGTCATCGCCTGCCGGGCCTGCGGCTTCTCCAAATTGACGATCATCGGGCGGTATATGCCCGGTAAAAACTGCACGTCGTAAAGCTCCTCGCATCCTGCGGTGAATTCCAAATGCCCCTCGACGCGACCAGTGGTCAAATCGATCACGACCAGGCCGCAGTTCAGTTTCTCGTGCCGGGTTTGGATCGGCAGCCCGCCGAAAATGTGTTTCTCGCGGATTTTACACAGCCCAATCACGGCGTACCGGCCGACAAAGCACAATCCCCGCAAGTAACCGGGCAAACCGCACACCACGTCCCGCCGGCCGGTCTGCGGATCCAACGCCAGCAACTCGCCGGTGCCCGAATTGAGCACCCACAGCCGATCCGCGTGCCAGCGGGGCGAATGCGGCATGGAAAGCCCCTCGGCCAACACCTCGTTCGACTCCACGTCGATCACCACGCCGCCGTCGGCCTTGTTCTCCCTCCAGCCGCCTTGAACGTCGGTCGTGCCCAACGCCGTCACGTACCGGGGACGCCCGTCGCGCAACGCCAATCCGTTCAAGTGGCAACGGTCTTCCGGCACCAAGTCGCTGATAAACCGCGGCTTCCACAAAGGAGTAAAATTAAAGTCGGAGCTTAAATACGCCAGGCAGGAAAACCGCGTGGCCGTCAGAATCACGCCCCGCGGCGCAATAACCACGTCGTGCGTGTGCAAATCGCCGGTATGATAAGTCACCCGGGGCAGATACAAGGCGTCGTAGCGGCCGGATCGATCCTCCAAATACTCGGGCGCCAGCAGCGGGGCGTCGGCGAAAATCGTAATCCCGTGCCGGGTGGCCAACACCATCCGATGTTCGTGCATCGCCAAACCCATCGGTTTGGGAAACTCGCGCAGGAGCATCGTCACCTGCCGGCCGTCCCAGCCCAGCAAGGCGACCTTTCCCGCTTGGTACGTGGAAACCGCCAACGATCCCCCGGCCTGCGCCAACCAAGCCTGGAACGCGTCGGAGACGCAACAGTCGATTTGAACGGGATCCATATTAAAAAGTGTGGGGTACTGAGGTTTCTCTTGAGGGCCAAGGTTCACGGAGTTTGAATCCTGAAACCATCGACGTGGCCGATCGCTCCAACTAACGACGCTGACTTCGGGTGTTCCGCCTCCGATTGCGAATCACCGGGATGCGGACCGGCTGTCGCTTGCCGCATTCGAAATTGCTACCTCCGAAAGATGACGATAAATTTTTTTGATCCTCATATCGCTCTTGGTCCGCGTGTGGACTCAGATCCTGGAACCATCCCCGGAAGAGACCGAGAAAGAGCTTCTGCAACCGGGAAAATAAATGTCCCGATTTTCTTCGGAGAGAATTGCCTGGTATTCTTGGGCAGTGCCTCGGAAGCTGTTTCATAAGCGGTTTCATTGCCTGTAGAAAGCGCGTTCAATAAATCCCTTGCCGATTTAGAACTTGCGCTTCACTACATTCCTTTTATCAAACCCAATCTTGCGCGATCTGTCAAATTAAAAAACTACATAAAGAACGAGAAATAGGTCACTATAAGCAAAAGCACCTATATTGCCCAGATTTCCCAGTCCACGATTACCATCTTGATTGGGCACTTGAGGGCCGTCAAGAGTTTCTTCTTTTCCGGGCGTTTATAGAGGAAAAAAACGATTTTCACCGCGGAATGATCAGTACCGTGAATGTGATTTACCCCTAATGAAGGTGACATTTTTTTGAATAATCCTTCTAATCAAAACAACCTTTCGCCCGCTTGGCACATTCACCAACACCCCCCCAATGTAGTAGAATTTGGCGAACTGATTCGCTAGGAAGGGATAAATGATAAGGCCGGAGGATCGATATTCATGCCGGTCTTGTTTCTCCGACAGGCCCGTTTGACCTCGTGATTTGCACGGCTTGTCCGATCTTCCGAACAGATTGCTTGTTCTGGAATAATTCGTTGATCTAAGATAAGGTAGAAGCGTTCAGCAAGGGATTGAGAACACGTAGGCGGACCGATTTCCGATCCCCTGACTCTCCACCCCATTGATCCCCGGCTTTCCTATGACCTATCCGATTACCCGCAAGGTTTTTTTCCTTGTCGCTTGTTTGACGGCAGTCGCCTTTTTACGGGCCGAGGAAAAACCGGCAAAGACCGGGAAGAAAAATTCCGCCGCTAATTTTGTCCGCATTCGCCGCGACGCCCAGGAAAATCCACTGGCCTTGGAGACGGCGATCGTCCGCTATCTGCCGCGACAACGGGGAAAAAAGTCTCATTGGGTCGATCTGATTGCCGCCGTGCACATCGCCGACAAGGATTATTACGAGCGGATCAACAAGGAATTCAAGAACTACGACGTGGTCCTGTACGAGATGGTGGCGCCGAAGGGGACGCGGATTTCTCCGGAGAGCGTCAAGAAATCGCGGAGCGTGGTGTCGATGGTGCAGCGGGGGATGAAAAACCTGTTGGAACTCGAGTTCCAACTCGACGCCGTGGACTATAACGCCAAGAACCTGGTCCATGCGGACATGTCGCCCGAGCAATTTTCCCGTTCGATGGCCGATCGCAACGAGAGCTTTTGGACCTATTTTTCGCGGCTGATGCAGTATTCCCTTTCGCAGCAGTCTGCCGGCAAACACGCCAACGACGACGCCAAGACGCTGGCCGCCTTGTTCAGCAAGGATCGGGCGCTGGTGTTGAAACGGATCATGGCCGAGCAGTTCGCCGACATGGGGGGGACGATCACAGCGCTGGAAGGGCCGAAGGGATCGACGATTTTAAGCGGCCGGAACCTGGTAGCTCTCGGCGAGCTTCGTAAGCAGCTTGGCGCCGGCAAGCGTAAAATCGCCATTTTTTACGGCGGCGCCCACATGCCCGACTTCGACCGGCGGCTCCGCGCCGATTTCGACCTCCGCCCCGCCGGCACCCGCTGGCTGATGGCCTGGGACTTGAAAGAGAAGCCCAAACCGCCGGCCCCGCCCAAAGAGCCGAAATCAAAATCTCCGCCTCCTCAAACCAAGACGGTTCCTCCCAAGGCGGCTCCCCTTTCGGCGGAAAAGAATTGAGTTATCATTCTGATAATGGCACCGCGAGCGAAGGAGTGTCATTCTGAGATTGTACTCCGGAGGACGGCCAAGGCAGGTTCTTGAAACCGAGTGGAGCGGCACGGATGGCAGAATTGTCGATGAATGAGACGACGACCTTTCGTTGGTCGTTCGAGGAAGACGTAATCAACTATGCCGCGGCGGGGATTCCCGCCCTGGGCGTGTGGCGGCAGAAGCTCTCAGATTGCGGACTGGCCAGGGCCGTCGAGCTTTTGACTTCCCGCGGGCTGAAGGTTTCGCACCTGTTCTGGGCGGGGGGGTTTACCGGCAGCGACGGGCGGACGTATCGCGAGAGCGTGGACGACGCCCGGGAAGCGGTGCGGACCGCGGCCGGTTTGAGTTGTCCCACTTTGGTGCTCTGCAGCGGCGCCCGGGCGGGGCACACCTTCAATCACGCCCGGCGGCTGCTGTTGGACGCCCTGCGGGAACTCGCGGCGGAGGCCGCCGAGACCGGGGTTGTCTTGGCCTTGGAGCCGATGCATCCCGGCTGTGCGGCCGATTGGACCTTTTTGACCACGGTGGACGAGACGCTGGCGGTGCTCGATCGCCTCGGCGATCCCCGGGTGAAGATGGTGCTCGACGTTTACCACCTCGGCCAGGAGGTCGGCCTGACCGATCGCATTCCGGAGATCCTTCCTCACGTAGCGCTGGTGCAGCTTGGCGACGCCCGGCAGCCGCCCGACGGAGAGCAGAACCGTTGCCGGCTGGGAGAGGGGACCATTCCGCTGGAGGCGATCGTCACGGCGCTGCGGACCGCCGGCTACGACGGCTTCTACGACGTGGAACTGTTGGGCGAAGAACTGGAGACCGCTGATTACCATTCCCTGCTGGGTCATGCCAAGGAATCGTTTCAGCGGTTGGGATTTGCTTAAAATTCGAGATTGCCATCGGAGGGGACTCGCGTTCCGCGGCAACCGTTCCGGTTAGGTCTTTGGCTGCTCGGTCTCCTCTTCGGTCCCCAATTCCAGAATTCGGAGGGTCAGCCGGCCCATGGGGGCATCAAAGGGGACCCGGTCCCCGACCTGCCGGTCCATCAGGGCCTCGCCGAGAGGGCTGCTGACTGCGATCATGTTTTCCAGGGGGCGGGCCTCTGCCTCCGGGACCAGGTGGAAAGTCTCACCTCCGTTGGAATCGAAGCCGATCACTTTGACCCAGGTACCGACGGTCGCTTTCCGGATCTTTGCCTTTGTCATGCCTGATTCTCCTCGCGGTCTGTCACAGGTTGCAGTTGGTTTTTCACCGCAGTCTATCGGAATACCAATCGGCCGTTGACGTTGTCGAAGTCCAGCATCTGACCTCCGTATTGGCCGGCGGTGCCTTGATCCATCACCAGCACGAGTTCTCCTTCATGTTCCACGCGGACGTCCTCGGGTTGCTCTTGATCCATCACGATTTTTGCACCCTCCGACGTCGACGATAAACGGAAACACCCGTTTCCCAGTTTGCCGCCTTCTATGAGGGCACTTTTAATCAGTTCGCGTGCTGCGTCGGTGACCTGAAGCATTTTGATCTCCCTGTGGGTTCGAGTGCGGATTTTACCGAGGGACAAAAACCGCTGCGAGTGTTGTCGTACGCGTCGTTGCCCTTGGAAGCAATGAGCATTTACCATGCCATCGCATCGGAATTGCGGCAGGCACATGGAAATACGGGACTTATTCCGTAATTGCAGGGCGATTGATCGGGAAGAACGTCGTCCGACCAGAAAAACCAGGGACAAAATGTCCCGCCGGCAATCCGGGGCAGTGATATTCTGTCACGGCAGCGCGGGGGGACGCTCCTTCCGCAGCGGAGGCCGTTCGTCGATCCGCCACTGCCGGAGCTTCCGATGGAGGGTGCGCGGGGAGATGCCTAAAGCTTTTGCGGCGCGGGTGCGGATTCCACGGCAGCGTTTCAACGCCTGGCTCACGGCCAGCCTTTCCAGATCGTCCAGGGTGAGATTCCGGGGAATTTCGAATTCTTCCTCTTTACCGGGGAGTTCCAGCTGAATCCAAGGGGGCAACTCCGCCAAGGTCAGCCGTTTATCCCGCGCCATCACCACCATGCTTTCGATGCAGTTGCGAAGCTGGCGGACGTTGCCCGGCCAAGGGCACTGTTTGAGCAACTGGAGCAGTTCCGGTTCCAATTGGAGCATCGTCCGATTGTTCCTTTGGCAGAGTTCCTGGAGGAAATGCCCGACCAGGAGGGGAATGTCCCCCCGCCGTTTGCGCAAGGGCGGCACCTCGATCTCGACCACTTTCAGCCGATACATCAGTTCTTTGCGGAACTGTCCTTGATCGACCATTTCCTGCAGGTTGCGGCTGGTGGCCGCCACGACGCGGACGTCGACTTCGATCTCCTCGTTGCTTCCGACGGGATTGACGGTGCGGTTTTCGAGGACCCGGAGCAGCTTGGCCTGGCAGTCGGGCCGCAAGTCGCCGATCTCGTCGATGAAGAGCGTGCCCCGGTGGGCGGCCTCAAAACGTCCTTTGCGTCCCGTGGTGGCGCCGGTGAAAGCCCCCGAGATGTGGCCGAACAGTTCGCTTTCGATCAAACTTTCCGCGACCGCCGCCATGTTGACGGCGACGAAGGGGCCGCGGCATCGGGGGCTGTTTTGGTGGACGGCCTTGGCCACGAGTTCTTTCCCAACGCCGGACTCCCCGGTGATCAAGACGGTGCTGTCGCTCCGCGCGGCCCGGACCATGCGGTCCAGGACGTTCCGGATGGCGGAGGATTCTCCCACGATGGGGCCCGTGCGCCCGCAGCACAGGGCTTTGGAGGAATCTCCGCCGGCCCGATTTTGCACCGACTCCCGCCGGGCGCACTCGTCGGCCAGCCAAGCCAGGTCCCGGGTGGCGATTCCGTGTTCTCCGAGATCCAGTCGCCCCAGTTTGCGGACCTGAAGCACGGAACCAACCCCGTCCGCCTCAATGACGATCAGGAAAGGGGGCCCCTGGGGTTCGTTGCCGGTTTCCCGGAAAAGCTCCAAGTCGCCCGACCGGCTGGCGTGAACTCGCCCCACCACGAGCCCGGTGGATTTCTTGATATGATCCAGCGCTTTCTGGGGGCTGTCGAAACAAGTCACTTCGTGCCCCCGGTCCCGCAAGCTGCGTGCAGCCCGGTGCCGGGAAGCGGCTCGCTCATCAAAGACAACGATTTCCGATTTCACGCTCATGACCTTTTCCTCACCTCTATAATAGTTGTCGATCAGGCCCTTCGGGGCAACCCCTGAAATCGCGAAAAATCCGGAGGATCTTGATCAGGAGCGCCTTTCGTCGACATCTTTTCAAGCGTACAATGCGACGCTTGGGGATTCTTTTTTTCCATGCCAAAATCTGCCGCCCATTTGCCGATCCCGTTGGACGAAGTGAGTATCACCTTCGCCCGCAGCGCCGGGCCGGGGGGGCAGAACGTCAACAAGGTCAACACCAAGGCGGTGCTGCGGTGGCGGGTGCGGGAGACGGAGCGGCTGCCGGAGGAGGTCCACCGGCGGTTTTGTGCGGCCTACAGCCGGCGGATCACGCGGGAGGGCGACTTGGTGCTCCAGAGCCAGCGGTTCCGCGAGGCGGGCCGGAACGCCGCCGATTGCCTGGAGAAACTCCGGGCGATGCTGGCCGCAGTTGCCCGGCCGCCGAAGCGGCGGAAACCGACCCGGCCCACCCGCGGCTCCGTCCGCCGCCGCCTGGACGCCAAACGCCGCCGGTCGCAACGCAAACGCGGACGACGGATGACAGGGGACGAATAAGCATGGAAAATCCTCCCCCAACGATCGGCTTGCTCATCAGCGGCGGGTTGGACAGCTCGATTCTCCTCGGACATTTGCTGCAACAGGGCCGGACCGTGCAGCCGTTCTACGTCCAGTCGGGTTTGGTCTGGCAGCGGGAGGAACTGTGGGCATTGAAGGCGCTTTTAATTGCCCTCAACGACGACCGGCTCCGGCCGCTGGTCGAACTGGAGATGCCGCTTGCGGATCTCTACGGCATGCACTGGAGCATCACGGGCCGGGACGTGCCCGACGCCCGGACCGCCGACGAGGCGGTCTATCTGCCGGGCAGGAACCTGCTGCTGGCCGTCAAACCGGCGATTTGGTGCCGGATGCACGGGATCGAGGAACTGGCTTTGGCCGTGCTGGGCAGCAGCCCGTTCGGCGACGCCACCGACGAGTTCTTCCGGCAATTCGAGTCGCTCCTCCGGACGGCCACCGACGGCGGCCCGCGGCTGGTCCGTCCCTTCGGTACAATGTCGAAACGCGAGGTGATGCAGCTCGGCCGCTCGCTGCCGCTGGAACTGACCTTCTCGTGCATTAATCCCCAACGTGGCCTCCACTGCGGCGTCTGCAACAAGTGCCGCGAGCGCCGGCAGGCGTTCGGCTTGGCCGGCATGGCGGATCCGACGAGGTACGCGGAAGGATGAAGGAGTGGAGATGCTGAAATTTGGTTAGATTTCAGCCGTTTGCAGCAGGATTGAATTCCAGGCAAACAAGCCCGGAGGGCTGGCGTCGTGTAGCCGGTGGTGGAAACCACCGGAAATCTTGGTCCCCGCACCTTGCGAAAGCCCTGAAAGGGCGATATGGGCTTCATGCCGGCCCTTCGGGCCTTGGGGAGTTTTTGATGATCGCGTCCCGGTGGCTTACGCCACCGGCTACACGAAGTCAGCCCTCCGGGCCTTTTCGAGTGCTTTGCTGCAAATGACTAAATTGAGACAGTGTTTTTCTCTTTTTCGCGGCTTCAGGGGGAGGGCATTTGTTACTGGAAATAATCGAGGCCAAAAAGCGGTCTATACAAAGGGGTTGCGGCGAGTAGAATGAATTGGTCGTAAAATGATCCCCCTTCCCGCCGGGGCCGGGGACGGCCCGGCTCGCTGAGGCCTTTTTCCTGATTCGTGCCATGATCCAGATCGTTTGTCCGCATTGCGGGACGAAGTTGAAGGCGAAGGAGCACTTGGAAGGCGAGGTCCGGCCGTGTCCGAAGTGCGGCGAGCCGGTGAAAATTCTGATTCCCGAGGACCATGAGCAACTACCCTCGACGCCGCTGGACGAGCCGGCGGCCAACGCGGCCCACCTGGTCGGCAAGAAGGAGCGGCTGCCGACGACGATCCACCTGGAACGGCTCGACCGGCAGAACCGCTACCTGATCTGCGACCGGGCCCACGTCTTCGCCACGTGGGCCAACGACGGCAAGGGCTGGATGCTGAAAACCCTCTCGGGCATGATCCCCGTCCATCGCAATGCCGATAAACTGCCCAAGGAGGGGACCTTTACGCTGGTCGAACTCAAGCTCCGTAACACGGACGAGGGCCTGCGGCTGGTCGGGCTGATGACCTACGAACTGGCGAAGCGCTGGGCCTTGACCGTCCTGGCCGAAGGAGACGACGTGATCTGCCAGAAGATCACCGGCAAGGGATCGCTCAGCCACGACCTGAAAAACGTCCTCCGGCTGACGCTGCGCGACATGTTCATGCCGGAGGTCTGGCAGCACGCCGCCCCGGTGCTCGAATTCCTCCACAACGCCGATTATCATTCGCACGGGGTGGAGTGATTGCATGTCCCCTCTCCGGGCACCAACCGCAGGTTGGTCGGGGAGAGGGTTAGGGTGAGGGCACGCACAGTAATATCGGACATTTATTAACAGCGATTGCCGTGGTCAAGCTGCCCTCACCCCCGGCCCCTCTCCCAAAGGGAGAGGGGAGTTATTTGCCGATACAGAAGAGGTGCGTCTGGCCGCGGATGTAGAAGCGGCCGTCTTGGAAGGCGGGGCTGGTGACGCAGGGTTCGCCGAGCTGGTTTTCGCCGATCCTTTTACAGCCTTCCGGCGTCGGTTCGACGACCCAGCACTTGCCCGACTTGGCGAAGAGGTAAACGTGGTTGCCGACCAGGCTCGGCGAGGAGGAGAAGCCGTCCTCAAAGTCCTCGTACCAGAGGACTTCGCCTTTTTCGGCGTCGTAGCAGGTCAGGGCGCCGGTCAGGTCCAGTAGAAAGACAAAACGCCGGTCGGCCAGGACGCTGCACGTGTCGGGCAGGCCGTCTTCGCCCTTCCAGACGACGTGGGTGGCGGTCACGTCGCCCCGGCCGTCGGGGCGGATGGCCGACAGTTCCGTCCCGTCGTTGGCGGCGTAGACTTTGCCCGCGGCGAACGTCGGCGAGGCGCCCGTGTCCGGCGGCATCCCTTTGACCCGCCAGACCTCCGTTCCGTCGCGGAGGTCGTAGGCGATGATCCAGGGGAAGGCGGCGGTTACGATCAGGTCGCACCCGTCGCTGGGGATCACGATCGGTGTGGCCCAGGAGTTCGGCACGGGCCGATTGACTTGCCAGACAATTTTTCCGTCGGCGGAATTGAAAGCGTAGAGTTTCGACTTAGGCTGCTCGGCCGTTCCCTGGTCGAACGGGACCAGGAGCAGATGGCGGTAGGTCAGCAGCGATTGGGCGTGGCCGTACATGTTGTCGGGAATGCCGAGGTCCTTCGACCAGGCCGGCCGGCCGTCGAAGTCGAAAGCAGCCAGCGCACCGTCGGCGAAGATCGCAAAAACCCGGCGGCCGTCGGCGGCGACCGTGGGGGCGGCGTAGCCGGTGTCTTCCATCACGCCGGGGACGCGCGACGGGCCGGGGACCGGCCGGGTCCAGAGGATCTTTCCCGTCGCGGCGTCGAAGCAGTAGACCTCGCGCCGGTTTTTGTCCGCGCCGCTTAAGAAGACCCGATCCTTCCAGACCACCGGCGAATTGTTGCCCGGCAGGGGGACGGGCGTCTTCCAGCGGACGTTTTTACCGGCGAGGACGTCCCAGTCCGTCGGGATGTTTTCATAGGCTGAGACGCCCCGGCCGCCGGCACCGCGAAACCGCGGCCAGGCCCGAGCGTATTCGGGATCGGCGGGAGGGAATTCCGCTTGTAGGAGGCGGCTCCTGCCGCCGACGGTACTCGCTGGTTCTTCGGATCGGCGGCGGGAGCCGCCTCCTACAAGCGGGTTCCCTTCAGTCGGCGGCAACTGCGAACGGAATGTGAAACTCAATCCCAAAGCCAGGGCGATCAACAGCCCGGCCATTGCGGCTACGGCCCAGCGGGCTCGCGGCGTCCACCGGGCCTCGGCATCGGCAACCGGCGGCAGCAATTGGGGCTGCGGCAGCTTGCGGTGCAAGGTGACGGCCGCCTTGGCGGCGAAGGTGAAAATGAGAATGCCGGCAAGCAGCAGAATCGCCCCGACCGCGGTGAACGCCCGCTGGCGGAAGTATTCCCGACGCAGTTGCAGGTCGAGAGTGCGGATCTGCTCCTTGAGCGTCTCGTTGGCCGGCTGCTGCGCCAGGGCGTTTTTCAGGGCGGCGTACGCCTGGGAGTCCAAGGGATCCTTGACCAGCCTCCGGCTGTAGTCGTAGGCCAAGAGCGCGCAGACGACGATCGCAAAGACCCCCGCCACCGTAGCGGTCCAGCAGGCCATGCGGTATTTGTCGGAGGGATGCATGGGGAAATTAGGTTTTCTCCGGCATGGTTGCTAAGCCGCAAGCGGCTGGGTTGTTTTTCCACAACGCCTGTTCCGCGGGACAGTACCAGAAGCAGCGGCCGCAGGAAACGCAGGCGGCGCGGTCGGGTTGGTAATCGGTGCGGCGGCGGCGGACGGAGAGGTAGATCAGCTTTCCGCCCACGACCAACCCGACGTAGGCCCCGAAAAGGCCTCCCGCTAGGCCGAAACTCCCCAGGAGCGACCGGGCCTCGGCGTACAGCGCGTCGGCCGGTCGGCCGGTGTTGCGGAAGGCGTCGGTGGCGCCGGTCGTGCCCTGCACCCGGCCGGTCTGCTCCTGGTAGAACCGCTCGGCCAACCGGACCGTGGGATTCAGCCTTGCCAGCGGCTGCCGCAACATCCACCCCAGGCCGAAGCCCAGGACGATCAGGATCGGCAAGAGTACGATGAGCAGCGCCAAGCGCCGGCGTCCTCGCCGGTGGTCTGCCGGCGGTTGGACCGTCGTCGGCGTGCGGATTGCGCCGTAGGGACAGGCCTCTTCGCAGAGCCGGCATTGGATGCAGCGGTCGGGCGGAATTTTAACGTGCCATTGGGAGATCCTGGAAAACCAGCCCAGCAGCACGCCCAGCGGGCAAAGGTAGCGGCAATACGGCCGGCCGATGAAGATCCCCAACACCAGAAAACTGAGGCTGAAGACCAGCATGTCGGCGCCCATGCTCCGGCGGAAGAATCCGACGAAGGGATCGTAGCGGCAGATCAGGAACGCCGTGCCGGTGGCGGAAAACAAGACCGCCAGACCCAGGTACACGTAGGCCAACAGGCCGAGCGCCTGGTCCAGCCACGGCGGCACGCGGAGCGGCTTCAGCGCGACCAGTTCCTGCACGGCGCCCAGGGGGCAGACGGCGGCGCAGAAGGTCCGCCCGAAGAAGAGCGTGACGATCAGCGGCAGGGCTAAAAAGGCCGCCACGGTCAGCGGCAGGACGTAGGTCGAGTTGAAGGCAGCCAGGGTGACGTTCTGGATCGCCCCGATCGGGCAGATGCAGCCTTCGCGCCAGAATCCGAGCCAGGCCAGCGAGACGATTCCCAACACGAACAGCCCGCGGCGCGAGCGCCGCCTGACGGCCAGGTAGGAGGCCAGTCCCAGGGCGGCGATCAGAAAAGCGAGATCGGCATATTCGTAAACCGGCGAGGGCGCCGCCGGGGCTTGGGTGGCGGGGAGCTGATGGTCGGTGAAATCGGGCGGCGGGAATCGCTCGGCGGCCGGTGATATTCTGCAAGATATACAAAGGAAAACAATAAAAAGAATCCCGACCCCTATACGGTGCCCTGCCCACGCTCGCGTGGGCAGGGAACGACGTTTTCGGCACTTTCCATGCCCACGCAAGCGTGGGCATGGCACCCGGCGTAATCGTTTCATGCCTGTTTCCCGCGGACTTTTAGGAGATAGGGATCGTCGGCCGGGACGCGGCGGAAGGCTTGGGAGGGGCAGGCCACGGCGATCGCGCACTCGTTGCAGTTCAGGCAGCGGTCGTGCTGCACCTGCAAGTAGAGCGAGCCGTTGCCGAAGGCGCTGCAGCCCTTGACGCACTTGCCGCAGCCGATGCAGCGGTCGCGGAGGATGCGGTATTCGAAGTACGGATCTTCGATGAAAGCGCGCTGGATGGCGCCGGTGGGACAGAGCTGGTTTTCCGCGCCGGTCCGCTGCTCGATCGGTTCGGGCGGGAAGTAGCCCGTGCAGAGGTCGCAGTAGCCGCACATCGCAAAACTGTGCACGCACTTGACGGCCGACTCGTCCAAGACGCAGTAGGTGGCGCAGTTGCCGCAGGCGATGCACTTCTGCGGATCGAGTTGCCAGACATACTCGCCGGTCCGGCCGCGTTTCGCCGCCAGTCCGGCGGTCAGTCCGCCCAGGCCCAAGGCGCCCGCGGCGCGGAGGGCCGTGGCGAGGAAACGGCGGCGGTTGGGAGTCGTCGGGGGATTGTCCATTTTCATTTCTCCACAAAGATCCGTACGCGGCGGGCGGCGGGGTCGAGGACCAGGATCCGGCCCTGGCGGTCGGCGGCCAGATCGACGGGCAGGAGGCGGTGTTCGTCGCGGCTCTCGGCCACGGCGGCGGGCGTGGGGGTCAGGACGTCGGGGCCGACGACCACGCACTGGAACTTCCCTTCCGCATTATACACTTTTACCCGGGCGATGCCCTTCTCGCCGGTGACGATCCGGCCGTCGGGCAGCACCGCAAGGGCCGACGGATTGCAGCAGCCGCAGAATCGCGAAATCTCCAGGCCCGGCAGGCCCCAGGTCTGCTCCAGGAAACCGTCGAAGGTGAAGGCCTCGATCTGAAACCTGCCCGGGTTGACCGCCCGCAAGAGGCCGTCCGGGGAGACGGCCACGTCGAAGTAGGGGCTGGGGACGATAAACGGTGGTATGTTTCCGTCCGGGCCGGGGTCGCCGATCCGGCCGAGCAGCTTGCCCTGCACGTCGTAACGCCAGACGATTTTGTTGCCGGCGTCGGCGACGAAGACGTCGTGCTCGGCGGGGGCGACGGAGGTGAAAAAGGCCTTCAGCCCGCGGGTTTCCCAGGTCTTCGGCGGGGCGTCGGCGGCGTCGAAGACGGCCAGCCGGTCTTTCAGTCCCACGTAGATCCGGCCGGGCACGGCGTGATCTTGCCCGGCGACGGCCAGGCAGCGCGGTTCGTCGGCGAGGTCGATTTGACTGATTTTCTTGCCGTGCGAATCGAAGATCAGCACGGCCCGGTCGCCGGCGACGAGAATTTGGTCTTCCCGACCGGCGGCAATGCCGCGGGGCTGCTTCAACTCCAGGGGAATTTCTGCGGCCTGCCGGTAGCGGATCAGGGCTGGGTCGATTTTTTGGAAGGCCGACAGGTCGTATTGAAAATTCTCCGGCAGGCGGTTGCCGGCCTCTCCGGAGGGATCGTAGAGGAGTACGGCCAGGGAGGCGACGACGAGGACGGCGACGAGCAATCCGCCGAGGGCGATGGGAAGTAAGCGGCGTAGGGGCGGGTTTTGCTGGAGCATATAAGATTCGTTTTTATTATATGCAGTTATGCTGAAGCATAACCTACCAACTTTCCAGGGTTCACTTTTCGCCGATGTCAATGCACGTCATGCGGGTAAAGTCGCGGAGGATCAGTCGGGAGCCGACCAGGGCCATCGGGCCCCAGGCATCGTGGCCGTCGAGCACCCGGGCCTGGGCCAACTGCCGGTAGCCCTGTGGCGCGGCCTCGGCCAGGGTCAGCACGCCGTCGTCGTCGAGCACGTAGATCAACCCGTCGGCGATCAGGTACGGCCCCAGTCCGAAGCGGTGCTCCGAACCGCTCCGCCAGACCTCCTTGCCCGAGGCGTCAAGGCACACCAACTGCCGGTCCTTGTCGCGGACGCCGTACAGATATCCATTATAGAAGATCGGTGTCTGCTGGGTGGAACCGAAGGTTTTCGGGGGGATCTTGGCGGCGACGGCAACGGCGATTTTTCCCCCCTGCTCCGCCAGTTGGAGGATCATGGCCCCGGCGTTGTAGCCGCCGGAGAGGAAGATCTTTCCGTCGGGCAGGATCACCGGCGAGGGGACCGTGGCGATGGAGATCTTCCAGGCGTCGGTCTGCCAGAGAATGGAGCCGTCGTCGGCCGCCACGCCGGCCACGCCCCCCTTGCCGCAATAGACGTAGGTCTTCTTCCCGGCGAACTCCATGGGGACGATCGACGAGTGGGTCATCGTCCAGGTGTGGGGATTGGGACTCTTCCAGAGCACCTTGCCGGTTTCGCAATCGAGGGCCACCAGCAGCGCGTCGCCGCCGGGGGCGAGGACGGCACGGTCTCCGTCGATCATCGGGCACTGGCCGGCGTACCACTGCGGAACCGTCGCGCCGAATTGCTCGACCAGGTCGATCAGCCATTTCTCCTTTCCCGTGTCGGGATCAAGGCAGCAGACGCGGCACTTCGGCCCCAGGGCCAGGACGTATTTGTCGGTCACGGCGGGAACGGTCCGCGACATGCCGTGGTTCCGCTTGACCACGGATGGATAGCTGTAGCGCCAGAGTTCCCGGCCGTCGGCCAACGAGAAGCAGCGCAGGGCGTCGGCCGAGGCGGGGCGGTCGTAGTCGAGCACGTACACGCGGCCGTTCCGCACGGCGGCGCCGGCATAGCCTTCGCCGAGTTCGAGGGTCCAGAGTTTTTTCGGCCCCCCGACAGGCCACCGCCGGGCCAGGGGGACGTCGGCGACGGCAATGTTGTCGAACCGCTCACCGCGGAACCGGGGCCAGGCGCCGGGCAGGTCCGCGGGGACACCGCCGAAAGTTTGCAGCCGGCCGATCAGCGGTTGCGCCGCGGCTTTTCGAGGAGCGTTCAGCGGCCGGTCCAGGCCGGGCACACGGAGTTCCAAGGTGATCCCCGGCCCGATCCTCACCCAGACGATCAGCGCGACAACGCCCGAGACGGCCAACGCGGCGGGCAGGAACAAGCTAATGAGCAGGGATCGCATGGGTGAAATGCCGTCATAAAGCCGCGACCGGTGGTCGCGCCTCGTTACCGCGACCAACGGTCGCGGCTTTATGGGGAATTATTTCTTCTCCGGCAATTGCATGAGGATCTCGGCGTGGGCGGAGACGTTCTTTTCGGTCATTCGGGCGTCGAGTTTCAGACCGCGGAACCAGTTCCAGGGCGGCGCCTGGTAGCCGGGCGGAGCGGGCGAGAAGAGGAGGCTTTCGGGTGACGTCTGCTCTGCCAGGGCCGTCGAGGTCCAGCGGCCGTAGTCCGGGCCTTCTTTTTGCATTACGTATTGGCCGCCCAACGGGCAGATCAGCTTGGCGTCCAGCAGGAACTCGGCCGCCTCCTTGCAGCCGGCCGGCGGGACGTGAAGCTGCTGCTCGAGGGCGTTCATCAGGCGGAGGTTGTTCAGCGAGGTCTCCCGGGTGCGGTGGTACGCCCAGTTGTTGGCCAACGGCATGATCCGGGCGGAGGTGGGATCGTCGATGCGGAGCCACAACTGGGCGGGTCGCTCGGCCGGCACGAAGCGGATCTGCGGCGTGACCTCGGCCAGGACCTCGTGCTGGAAGGAGAAGACGGTAAACGGGCCGAACTGCCGCCGCCAGCCGCCGCCGAGCGGCGTAAAAGCGAAGCCGTAGGCGTCGGGCGACGAGAAGGCCAGGTTGAGAAAGCGTAAGGGGCCGAGGTCGCCCGAGGTGCCAAGGTAGCCGATCAACCAATTCCGCAATTGACCCAGGGGCAAGAGCCGGCCGAACTGCTGCCGCGGCGGCGGGCCGAAATCGCGCAGGCCGCCGAAGATGTGCTGCGTCGGCATCACAAAGTCGAAGGCCGCCAGGTTGCCCGGCACGGGGGCGATCCGCTGGGCGTCGGGCAGGCCGGCGTATTTCCGGAGCATGTCGAAGTGCTGCGTAGCGAAGGGCGTCATCAAGGCGTCGACCACGACCAATTCCCTCCTCCCCTCTCCCTTTGGGAGAGGGGCCGGGGGTGAGGGCGAACTTGATGTTGAAGGCAACTTGGTCCGCTTCACGCCCACCAGGATCGGATCGATCCGGCCCCACTGCCGGCTGTAGAAATCGGCGAAGCGCTGATATTCGGCCAACTCGAAGGCAGTGATCTTGCCAACCGGAACGTCGGGAATCGGCAGGAAGCCGCTGCGGCGGCCGCGATGGTCGTCGATCACGTCGCCGCCGTGCAGGACGATCCGGCTGCCGTCGGGCAGCGGTCCAAAGCCCTCGGGCAGAAAGCCATATCGCTTCAGGTCCTCGATCGTGGCGCCGGGCTTGCCTTCGCTGGCGGCCGCCAGCTTGGCAAGCTGCACCAACTCGACGTCGGCCATCGCTTGCAGCCGCCGGGCCATTTCCACCCGGTAGTGCGGACTGGTGAAGTTGCGGAAGAAGGCGTCGGAGAAATAGACGAAGACCGTATCCTCGCGGCTTAAGGGCATCATGCTCCGGGCGTGGCGGAATTCCTCCGATTTTCCCAGGCTGCCGATCCCCTTGCCGGTCTGCAAGAACCGCTCGACCAGCCGCCGGGAGGTGGCGAAGAGGTGGAAGTTGCCGTCGGCGGCGTAATAGGACCGGACCGTGCCGTCGGCCGAGAAGATATAGGAAACCTCCTTGCCGTCGATCTTGATCGTCTTTTCCTCGACGCCGCCCTGTTTCACCCGGGCCTGCCGTTCGGACTTGATATTGTTGCCGAAGAGGAAATTATTCTTCGCCTGGAAGAGGAAGCCGTAGGAGGCGCCTTCGCGGAAGAAGAGATCGGTGCCGAGGACCGCCACGTCGGCCACGACCGTGGGGCCGAGCATCCGCGAGAGGGCCGTCTGCTTGAGAATCAACTGCCGCTCGATCCGTCCGCGGGAATCGAGGTCCAGGCCCCGCAGGGCCACGAGGTTCTGGGCATCGCCGCCCCAGCGCTCCAGGGTGTCTTGCATCCAGAGAAAATTGCCGAAGCTGCCGAAGCGGACGTAAAAACACTCCTCCGGCACCCGCATCGCCATCGGCTCGATCGGGACGTCTTGGGCCGTTTCGGGAAAGCGAAGCGGCGGGGCCTCCAGCGGCGGCGGCAGGGGCTGATCGGCCGGCTGGTTGCCGTGATATTCCCCCAGCAGCCTGGCCCGCTGCAGGGCCACGCGGAACTTCTCGGTCCCCAGCGTCAGCCCCAACTCCCGCTCCAACTCGTCGTAGGGCGAGGAGGTTTTCTGGGCCGGCGGCCGCTGAAGGTTCAGCCGCCGCTCGAGCATCGTGGCCAGGTAGTTTTCCACCAGGGGCGGATAGTCGGGTTTCTGCTCCAGCAGCCCGGGCGGTTGGGTGTACTGCCGCCACCATTGTTCGAGCAGGAGGCGATGCGTCGCCGCCGGCGCCGGCCGGGGCGTGATCGTTATCGGCAGCGGCTGCCGGGCGTGGAGCGTGACGTGCAGCGGTTCCTGGCCGCGGAAGAGGAAATAGATCGTCGCCGGTTGAGGGCGATTGGCAAAGCCTCGCAGAATTCCCCCCACGCGATGGCGGACGGGACCGCCGGAGGTCAGCGGCGTGCCGGCGTCGAGAAACTCCCTGAGGATCTTGCCGAAGCCGGGCGCATCCACGGTCGGATAGAGGAGGCGGCAGTCCGGATCGGTCAGCGCCAGCCCTTCGACGCCCAGCGGCTGGGGGAGCATCTCCTTGGGCAGATCGACGACGATCTTGCCCACCCCGAACGGCTCCCCCGCCACGGCGTCGACCGCGATCCGCTGCGCCCGGAGCGACGTGACGCTGCCGAGCAGGAAAACGGTGAAGATCAACGAGACGCAGAGTGAAATTTTTTCCTTCATGGATCGACCTGGGGCGATGGATCCTCCAAACCCCCGCGATTGCCATCGCGGGGCGTTGGCGGAGGTTGGTCCCACCCTACCGCTTCTCTTTCATTTTTCCTCCCGGGAGGACGGCGGTTTGGCGGGCGGGGATTAATTTCCGGACGGGATACTTCTTGGGACCGGCGTCGGTGCCCCGGGCGCGGAGCGCTTGGGCCACGGCGGGCCGGAAGTCGTCGGATACGCGGCCGAGCGCTTCCTTCAGGGCGTTCAGGGCCGCCGGGCCGGGGATCCGCTGCAAGGCGCAGCGGGCGTCTTCCTGCAATTCGGCGTTGACAAGCAGCGAAGTGATCGTCGCCACGCAGGTCTCGTCGCCGATCTCGGAGAGCATCCACAGCACCTCGCGGCGCAGGGCGTCCGGCCAGACGTCTTTCAGCAGGGCCAACAACTCGGAGAGGACGGCGCCGCGCTGCTTTTGTCCGTCGGATCGGCCCACGTAGCGGACAATCCGCCACAGCGCCCGCTTGGCCGACCGGGCCACTTCCAGGTCCACGTCGCCGGCCGTCAGCACGGCGGCCAACGGCTTGACCGCGGCCGCGCCGACCTCGCCCGCCCGAAGACACGCCGCCGCCCGGACCGTGTCGTCCTTGTCTTTGATCCGGGCGATCAGTTCGTCGAGAGTCAATGGGGCGTTGGGCATGGAGAAAATAATGAATGCGGAATGAATTGCGAAGCCCCAAGCGGCTGGGGAGTGGTTATAAATGGTAAGGAAACCGTTGGGGACGGCTCATCAGGCGGCGGGCCTCGTCGTCGGCGATGATCTCCTGCTTGGCCTGATCCCAGCGGAGGGTCCGGCCCAGCAGGAACGCCAGGTTGCCGAGGTTGCAAAGGTTGGCCACGCCCACGCCGGCCGCGACGTTCATAATTGTCTTGCCCCCGGTCTTGACGGCGGAAAACCAATCCTCGTAATGCCCGGGACTTTTCGGGACCTCGACGGCGTCCGGGGGCGGCTGCCAGTTGCGGACCTTGTCGTCCACCCAGAGGCCGCCGTCGCCGCCCCACTGCGTGACCGTCCCCTTGTCGCCCTGATACACCGCGCCGAAACGCGGCTGCTCGATCTTCGGGGCATCGGCCGGACGCTCCTCGGGCGGGACCGGCTTGCCCGGCTGGTTCCAGGTCAGAACCCAGTCGGGATTTTTGAAGGTGTACGTAACGTTCATCGTGACGGCCGTGTCCCAAAGACCCTTGGTCGGCAAGGTGCCTGTCGCCTCGACCGTGACGGGTCCGGCGCCGTCGGCGTCGAGGAAACCGAGAACGCAACTGAACAGGTGGGCGCCACGGTCGCAGATCTGCCCGCCGCCGCAGTCCATCACCCAGCGGAACGTGCCGTGCAGGTAGCGGGGATTGTACGGCCGCCAGCGCAGCGGGCCGAGCCACAGGTCCCAGTCCAGCTCCGGCGGCGGATCGCCGTTGGGCACGGGCTGGTCGTCCACCGGCGAGGGATAGTGCCAGCAATCGACCCGCTTGATCTTGCCGATGCCGCCGTTGGCCAGGAAGCGGTGCATCAGATACGCCTCGGGCTGCGACCGGCCCTGCGAGCCGATCTGGGCGACGGTCTTGTTCTTTTCCGCCGCGGCGATCATCGCCTTACCCTCCTCGATCGTCGAGCAAGCCGGCTTTTCGCAGTAGATGTGCTTGCCGCACTCGGCGGCGTGGACGAACTGCACGCCGTGCCAGTGGTCGGGCGCGGCGAGGATCACCGCGTCGACGTCCTTGCGCTGGAGGACGTAGCGATAGTCGCGGAACACGAGGGTCCGCGGCCCGGCCGCCTGGGCGGCGGCCTGCAGGCGTTTTTCGTCCACGTCGCAGACGGCGGCCACGCCGACCTGTCCCTGCCCCGCGCGCTCGAGCATCGCGCGGAGGTGCGCCAGGCCCATCCCGCCCATGCCGATCAGCCCCAGGATCAGCCGCCCATGGGCGCCGGGATTCCGGCCCGCGGCCAGGATCCCCGCGGGGATGAACTGCGGCAGGGCCAACGCGGCGGCGGAGGTTTTCAGGAACCGGCGGCGGGTGATGCTCGATGGTGCAGATGGCATGGGGGATTTGCTATTCACTGAACCCCCGCGACCGCCGTCGCGGGGCGTTGGGGGTGTTCTTCCAATGAGTTTTATTCTTGACTTTCACCAACGCCCCGGGATGGCAATCCCGGGAGTCTGGGTGAATTTGATTATTGTACTGCGCTGAAGAGGGGAAGGCCAGAAGGAAAAAAGGCGTCCAATACTGCTGAAGCAGCGTTGGACGCCATCTGTTATTTTAGAACACTTAGCCTTCTATGTGCCGCGGGGGTTTCAGCAGAAGTGCGAGAACCGCTGCGACGAGGCAGGCGATCCCGGCGATGACAAATGGCGGCAGCCAGGCGCTCGGTTCGGCGCCTTTGGCAAGCCCTTTGAAATATCCGCCGAGGATCGGTCCCACGATGCCGCCGACGCCGTAGGAGGTAAAAACCCAAGCGTAGTTCAGGCCGACGTTTTTACTACCGAAAAAGTCGGCCGTTGCGGCGGGGAACAAGGCAAAATTTCCACCGAAATTGAAGCCGATCAGCGTCGCCCCCAGATAGAACAGCCAGGGCTGGAAGCCCATCTGGTAGAAGAGGAACATGATGACGCCTTGGGAGCCGAGCATCAAAAACAAACTGGCTTTCCGGCCGATTTTATCGGAGATCATCCCCCAACCAATTCGCCCCAAGCCGTTGGCCAGCGCAAAGAACACGCCCATCGCCGTGTCCGAAATGTTCTTGGCAACCGCCTCTTCCGTTCCCATGCTGCCCAGGGCGTCGATGCCGAACAAGGCGATGCACCCGATGACCATTAAACCGGTCATGGCCCCGCAGGTAAACATCAACCAGAGGGCGTAGAACTGCGGGGTCTGGAGCATTTCCGTGCTTGTCAAATCGACCAAGCCGCTGGCGCGCGCCTTGCCGGGCGACGGCGCGGATGGTTCCCAGCCGGCAGGTTTGTAGCCGGGCGGCGGATTGACCATCCAAACCGATCCCAGCAACACCACGATTGCATAGATCACGCCATAGGCCAGAAATACGGTGCCGATCTGACCGTCGGCGGTCTTCAACATTTTAATCAGACCCTCGAAGGCGGGAAGGATCGTTAAAGAATCGCTCGGGACGTTCCCCCAACCGCCGGCCAGTTTGACCCAGATCGTCGCCCCGAAACCGAAACCCGCCACCGCCAAACCGGTCAGCATCCCTTTTTTATCGGGAAACCATTTCACGCCGACGGCAATCGGCACCACGTAGGCCAATCCGATGCCTGCACCGCCGAGCAAACCAATGGTAATCACGAGGCCGATGAAACTGGTCCCCACGAACGCGGCAAGGATGTAGCCGATCCCCAGGACAATACCGCCGAGGGCGGCAATCAGACGCGGTGAGATCCGTGTCAGCATCCGGCCGGCAAAAATCATCACTAAAGCAAACGTGGCCAAGCCAACGCTAAAAATTACCTGGGTCTGAGTAGCTGAAAATTCATAAGGCGCCTTGGTTAAATAGGGCGTATAAACGCTCCAGGCGTAGATCGCGCCTAGGCAGAGTTGGATCAGAATGGCGCCCAAAACCACCCACCAGCGACTCTTCATTTTGTTGTCCGACATGCCACGGATTCCTTGCGGGTTGGGCCGGCGGACCATCACCCGCCGACGATTCTGAAAAGCAAAATTGCCCTACCGGCGCCCCGGGAACGGGGAATAAAGCCGGTTATTTTAACACGGCAGGACCTCTGCCGCCAGAGGGGTTTAACGGCGGGCGCGAACTGCTTTATAATTTTCTCAAGCTATAACAACGGAAATTAGCTTTTATTGTTTGATTAATTATTTGAACGAGGAGCGTTGTCTTGGATAGCCGAAGCCGCCGGAAATTCGACGTGCTGTTCGAGGAGGTGTTGGCGGAGTTGCCGCCGCCGGTGCAGGAACTGATCGAAAAGGTTCCGTTGCACGTCGACGATCATCCCTCGGCGGAGATCATGCGGCAGGTGGGCGTCCGCCGCCGCAACGAACTGTGCGGCCTGTACACCGGCATCCCCTTGGGCGAAAAACATCAGGAGCATCACTTTCCCCGGCCCGACGTGGTGATGATCTACCGCGAAGGCGTTTTCGCCGCCGCCGTCGATCCCTTCGGCCACGTCACCCCCGAAAGCCTCCGCCGCCAGATCCACATCACCGTGCTCCACGAACTGGCCCATCACCACGGACTGTCCGAAGAAGAGATCGACCGGATGGGCTACGGATAGGCGGGATTATTCATAAGGGTCATCCTGACGGGCACCGACGCGGAGCGTTGGTCGGCGAAGGATCTCCGCCGTCTCCCAGACACCCCGGATTCTTCGCTGCGCTCGGAATGACCGGACCGCCGCTCCCGATTTGACGCCGGGCAGGCCGGGGCCTAAAATTGCATAGCCCTCATCCGCGGTCCCTTGATTCGAGGAGGTCCGCTCATGCTGCTCCAAGACATCCTTGCCGTAAAAGGCTCCGTCGTTCACTCCCTGGGTCCGGAGGTCCGGCTGGACGAAGCGGCCCGGACGATGGTGGAACATAAAATCGGGGCCTTGTTGATCTGCCGGACCGGGGCCTCGGGCCAACGGGAGATGCTGGGAATCGTCACGGAACGGGACATTCTTTACCACTGTGCCCGGAGCAACCTGCCCCTGTCGGCCGTTCCCGTCAGCGAGGTGATGACCACGAAGCTGATCACCGCCGCCCCGACGGACGCGGTGGAGCAGATCCTGGGCCTGATGACCGACCGCCGCATCCGGCATACGCCGGTGCTGGACGAGGGGAAGCTGGCGGGCATCGTTTCCATCGGCGACCTGGTCAAGGCGCAGCACGACCGGCTGGCGTTGGAGAACCGGTTCATGAAGGGGTACATTCAGGGCGAGACCTGAAATTTCTCGAGTTTTCCCCGATCCACTTCCACGCCGAAACCCGGGCCGGGCGGGACGGAGATCATTCCACGCACGGCGCTGAGCGGCTCCCGGAGGAAGAAGTCGTCCAACGGCGCTCCGGCGCACTGGTGGCTTTCGGTCATTCCGGAGGTGGAGGCGGCCAGGTGGAGCACGGCGGCCGTGCCGGGGCCGAGAAACGTCCGCCCGCCCAAGGTCACGTGGACGCGGGCTGCGGCGGCGATGACCGCGCAGCGCTTGACGGGAATCAAGCCGCCGAGTTGCGAGAGGTCCAGCGTGGCAAACCTGCCGGCGCCGCAGCGGACGGCCGCCAGCATCTCGGCCGGCGAACTGACCGCCCGGCCGAAGGCCAAGGGCACCGTCGTTTCGCGCCCCAGGGTGGCCAGCAGAAAAAACTCCCGGGCGACCAACGGGTCCAACAGGAACTGCACGTCGTACTCTTCCAGGGCGGCGCACAGGTCCCGGGCCGACTCCAAGGCGTACTTCCCCCGGCCGTCGAGCCGCAGCTTGACCTCCGCGCCAGTGCTTTCCCGGACCTCGGCCAGCATCTTCACGTCCTCTTCCAGGCGGCCGGAGGCGGTAAGAATTTGGGTATGATATCCCTGGTCGGCCCGTTCCCGGGCGGCCTGGCCGGCACGCTCCGGGGAGCAGGGCGGCAGGCGGACCGCCATCGCCACCCGGCGCCGGTACCGCCCGCCAAGGAGATTGAAGACCGGCTGCTTCAGGGTCCGACCGATCAAATCCCAGAGCGCCATTTCCACGGCGCAGCGGAGGACCGGCGGGGCCAAGGCGTCGAGCGTGTGCAACTCTTCAAGGTCGAAGATGCTCCGGCCTTCGAGCAGGGACTGCACGGCCGCACGCCGTACCGCCCAATCGCCGGCCGGTTCCCCCACGGCGGCTTCGCCCCAGCCGTAAGTCGCCCGGTCGGTGGCCACCCGCACGAACAACGACCGCCGGGGCCGAGCATACTCCTCGTCCGGGACGGCGACGACGTAAAAATCAAGGTCGTTGATTTTCATGGCGGCGTCAACGGATCGGGCAGGGGAAAGCGGACTTGCTCCTCGCGGATTTGACGCGTCGCAACAGTGGCCGAAAAACGCTCCTGCAGCCAGGCCACGCACTGCTGGACGACCGTCTCCGGGGCGCTGGCCCCCGCCGTGATCGCCACAGTCATCTCGGGCCGGAACCACTTCACGTCGATGTCCGCCGGCCCGTCGATCAGCACGGCCGGCACGTTGCACGACCGGGCCAGTTCGGCCAGCCGCTGGCTGTTCGAGCTGTTGCGGCTCCCGACCACCAGGACAAAATCGGCCTCGGCGGCCAAAACCTTGACCGCCTCCTGCCGGTTTTGTGTCGCATAGCAGATGTCGTCCCGCGCCGGGCCGACAATCTGCGGAAACCGCTGCCTCAATCGCCGGATGACGGCCGCCGCATCATCTACCGAAAGGGTGGTTTGCGTTAAATAGGCAATCTTCTGCAAAGGAGCGATCTCCAACCGGTCGACGTCCGCGACGGTTTGCACCAGCCGCATCGCCTCGGGGGCCTCGCCCATGGTGCCGATCACCTCGTCGTGGCCGGCGTGACCAATCAGTATAATGACGTATCCCTCCCGGGCAAAGCGGACCGCCTCGCGGTGGACCTTGATGACCAGGGGGCAGGTGGCGTCGATGGTTTTCAGCCCTCGGGCGGCCGCCTGGCGGCGGATTTCCGGCGAGACGCCGTGCGCGGAATAGAGCATGTACGCCCCCTCGGGGATCTCGGCCAGATCGTCGACGAAGACCACGCCCCGGCGCTGAAAGTCCTCGACCACCCGGCGATTGTGAACGATCTCGTGATATACGTATAATGGCGTGCCAAACGCCTCCAGGGCCAGTTCCAGGCTCCGGATGGCCATGTTCACCCCGGCGCAAAAACCGCGCGGCTGGGCCAGTAGTATTTGCATGAAAATTCGCAACGCCCCGGGATGGCAATCCCGGGGGTAAAAAATACCGCCACTCTCCCCCGGGATTGCCATCCCGGGGCGTTGGAGGAAGTGATATTAATATTTGTGATTTTCACCATAGCATAACCGCTTTTGTTCATTTTGCAATTTGTCATGAATGAGCCCTCCCCGAAACACCCCCTGCCGATTGCCGACTTGAAGCAGGTGGTTATATCCAGTTCGGCCGATGGGAGAAATAGTGGATTGCCCAGGGAGGAGCCGCTGCCGGAGGAGGCTTCTTCAAAGCAGTCGACACAATACGGCCTCAGCGGATTGCTTTGGTTCGTCCTCGTCTGCAGCGCCTATTTTTCGTTGATTGCCGTCTTTCGGTCGATTGTCATCGAAAAACATCCGATCACGACGGGGAGTTTGTTCGCCGTTTATTTTGCATGGGGCGTCATCTTTGTGTATTACTCGGCGAAGCGCGTACGCGGTATGCTGGTTGCCCATTGCACGGGACCGATCATGGCGGAATTGATTGCTCTTTCTGAGTTTTCGAGAGGTCAGTTTGGGATCTTGGGAAATATGCAATGCTCGACGTTTATGGCTTTTTTAATCTATCTCGCCGTGGGATGTTGGATCAGCTCGTTGCTCAGTTTTCCCTTTACGGTAATACGTTTGATTGTCTATGGATTATGGTATCGCTATTTCAAGTCCGGAGAAAAAGCGGCTTGATTGGAAACCGCTCCAACCGGCCTCCGATGAAGAATAGATGGTTGTGGATCATAACTTTTCCCAAGACCTGAACCGTTTCGGTCCCGAGACGCCTCGGGGACCGACGATGACCGTGCGGCAGGCGGAGGAGTACTGCCGGCGGTTGGCGCGGCGGCATTATGAGAATTTCACGGTGGCGAGCTTTCTGCTGCCGCGGCCGTTGCGACGGCATTTCTGCAACGTGTACGCCTACTGCCGCTGGGCCGACGACCTGGCCGACGAGACCGGCGATCCGCAGCGGAGCCGGACCCTGTTGGATTGGTGGGAAGGGCAATTGCTCGATTGCTATCAGGGTCGGGCGGCGCATCCCGTGTTTATCGCGCTGAAAGAGACGATCGACCGGTTCCAGATCCCCGTCGAACCGTTTGGCGATTTATTGGTCGCCTTCCGGCAGGACCAGCAGGTGACGCGGTACGAAACCTTCGACGATCTGTTGACGTATTGCCGCTATTCGGCCAATCCGGTGGGCCGGCTGGTGCTGTACGTGGGCGAGTGCTTTTCGGAAGAGAACGCCCGGCTGGCCGATTCGATCTGCACCGGGCTGCAACTGGCCAATTTCTGCCAGGACGTTGCCCGGGACTGGCGGCGTGGCCGGATTTATCTGCCGCAAGCCGACTGCCGCCAGTACGGCTATCCGGAAGCGATGTTCGCCGGGGGTGAGTGCAACGACGCCTTCCGCCGGCTGCTCCGCGCCCAGGTCGATCGGGCGGAAGGTTTCTTCCATTCGGGCCGGCCGCTGATCGCACTGCTTCCCCCTGCCCTGCGGCTCGACGTGGCCCTGTTCCTCCACGGCGGCTTGGCGATCCTGCGGGCCGTCCGCCGCCAGGATTTCGACGTCTGGACGCGGCGGCCCACGGTCGGCAAATTGCAGAAACTCGGCCTGTTGTTTCGCTGTTGGCGGGAGCTGAAAAAGAGATGAAGAATATGAGATGATGAGATAGTATTGGACTTACGTTCCGTTTAGCAGCCGCCGGTACGGCGGCTCGGATAAACGGGAAATTCAAGGGCCGTCGTACCGGCCGCCGATAAACATTCCTCCATGCACACCGATCCTCGATCACTCCAGGTGAGCTATCGACGCTGCCGGCGGATCAGTCGGCAGGCGGGGTCGAGTTTTTACGCGGGATTCGCCCTGCTGCCGCGGCCGAAACGGCGGGCAATGGACGCCCTCTATGCCTTTCTCCGCCACGCCGACGACGTGACGGACGCCCCGGCGGGCGGTCTCACGGTGCGCCGGGAGCGGCTCGACGGATTGCGGCGGCGGCTGGAAGAGGCGCTGGGGGACACTTCTTCCGGCGTCCCGGCCGACGAGGAGGGATGGATCTTTCCGGCCCTGGCCGATACGGTGGAGCGATTTCACGTCCCCCCGGATTGCCTCTTCGACGTCCTGGACGGCATGGAAATGGATTTGGACCGGAACCGCTACGCTACGTTCGACGAGTTGCGGTGGTACTGCGAGCGGGTGGCCTCCGCGGTGGGCGTGGCCTGCATTCATCTCTGGGGTTTCCGCGGCCAGGGGACGGCCGAGGCGGCGCCGGCGGTGGAGTTGGCCCGGCGGGTCGGCGTGGCGCTGCAACTGACGAACATCCTCCGCGACCTCCGCGAAGACGTCGCCGCCGGCCGCGTGTATCTGCCGGAGGAGGATTTTCATATTTCGGGCTATTCGGCCGAGGAGCTATTCCGGGGCGAAGCCAACCCGGTTTTTACGCGGTTGATTGGCCGTACGCTCGACCGGGCGGAAGAGCACTATCAGGCCGCCTCGGCGCTCTATCCCCTCATTCTCCCGGAGGGACGCCGGATCTTCGGGTTGATGGTCTCCACGTACCACGCCCTGTTGGAAAAGATCGCGTTTTGCCCGGCGGAGGTCCTGCGGCGCCGGGTGACGTTAAGCTGTTTTGCACGGGTGCGTCTCGCGCTCCGCTGGTCGATATTTCCTCCGCCGGCACCGGAAAAGTTTGTTCTGAAGGGAAATGAGGCGGCCGGTGAACTCTGAGAGCGTGTCCAGAAATTAGTCCCCTCTCCCTTTGGGAGAGGGTTAGGGTGAGGGTATACCGTTAGAGGATGATCGCTTTGTCGCATTGACCGCCATACAGCCCTCACCTCCTGCCGTTCTCCCAAAGGGAGAGGGGAAATCCTCAAGAAACTACTCCCAGCGTTCGACGGGGCGGTGGAGGATTTCGGTTAGCACGACGGCTTGGCGGAGGCTGTCGGCGTGGCTCAACAGCGCGGCGAAGCCGGCGGCGGCCGGCAGCGCGTGGGGAAACAGAACGCCGGCGGGGCTTGGGGGGGCAGCCGGTTCTTCCGAACGGCGTTCGAGCTTTCCAAGCTTGTGAGTGAATTTCTCCTTCAGATGGGCCGTCAACTTGTCGTCGGCCTGGGCGACCTCGTCGCCGAGATGGGCGGCGCGCTCCTCGAACTCCTTTTTCTCCCGGGCGAATTGTTGGAGGTGTTTGTCCAATCCCCCACTCACCGGCCGGGCGGCGACCACTTCGGCCTGCACCGGCCCCTCAACCGCTTGCTGGGGTATAGCGGCGGGCTGCCGCCGCGGCCGGACGGCCTGCTGGGGCCGGGGCTTCCGCTGTGTCGCGCGGCGGAGAAACTCGTCGATTTCGTCGCTCAGCGCGTCGCGGGGAGCGGGGCGCTGCGGTGGCGGCTGGCCCCCTCCCGGCTTTTGGCCTTGCTGCTTTACCGCAGAAAGCGCCCTAAGGAGAGAGCCTATTACAAAGATTATAAAAACGGCAATCCCCAGGATCTCGTCAAGTCCGACGGCAAAGAGCGGCGGAAAGTTCATGCGGCGGTTCCTGGTTTAGGGGTCGGCGCCGGTCCGGGGCGGGCAATGGCCGTCCGCATGTCGGTGTCGGCCTGGATGTTGCGGAGCTTGTAGTAGTCCATCAGTCCCAGGCTGCCTTCACGGAAGGCGTGGGCGATGGCCAGGGGGACCTGGGCCTCGGCCTCGACCAGCTTGGCGCGGTTCTCCTCGATCAGGGCGATGTTCTCCTGCTCCTCGGCCACGGCCAGTGCACGGCGGCCTTCGGCGTTGGCCCGGGCGACCCGCATGTCGGCCTCGGCCTGGTCGGCCTGGAGCCGGGCGCCAACGTTGTCGCCCACGTCGACGTCGGCGATGTCGATCGAGACGATCTCGAAGGCCGTCTGCGAGTCGAGCCGCCGGGAGAGCACCATTTTGGAAATGCGGTCGGGATTCTCCAGCACCTCGAGGTGTAACTTGGCCGAGCCGATGGCGCTGACGATCCCCTCGCCCACCCGGGCGATGATCGTCTCTTCGGTGGCCCCGCCGATCAACTGCCGGAGGTTCGCCCGGACGGTGACCCGGGCCTTGACCTTCAGTTGGATGCCGTTCTGCGCGATGCCGTCGAGCGAATCCCGGCCGCCCCGGGCCGGGCAGTCGATCACCTTCGGATTGACGCTGGTCTGCACCGCCTCGAGCACGTTGCGGCCCGCCAGGTCGATGGCCGTGGCGAGCTTGAAGTCCAGGTCGAGCTTGGCCTTGTTGGCGGCGATCAGGGCCCGGATGACCAACGGGACGTTGCCGCCGGCCAGATAGTGCGCTTCGAGGGCCTTTTCGGTCACCCCCTGGCGGTCGCCCATTCCCGCCTGCACGGCCATGATCTTGCTGCTGACGATCACGTCCGGCCGGACCCGGCGGAAGGTCATCCCGATCAGGTCGAAGATCCCGATGCCGGCCCCGGTGGTGACCGATTGAATCCAATAGCGAAAATACTTGACGAACACGCCGAAAATAAACAGCCCGGCGATGATGACGACGATGATCCCGACGACGATGGCAATTTGCCACGCGTCGGTTTCGGCCGGCGGTTGTTGGGCAAAAAGAGGCATGGGAATATCCTCCAACGTTACGGAATAGTCGAATTCAACAGCCGGCGGCTAACAGCCGCCGCGGACGACAGAAAATCCCTCGGCGGCTGTTAGCCGCCGGCTAGTTGACGCGATTTCATTTCCTGCTTCTCCCTAGCACACCTTTTACCCGATCCCGGGCGTCTGTCAAGCCGGCCGTTCCTCAAACGGGTCGTCGAACGGGGATTCGAAGGAGCGGCTGAGGGGATCCTCGCCGGCGGCCAGCGCCTCTTTTTCGTCGAGGAGCTGGACGACCACGCGCTTGCCGCGGACTTGCAGGACGCGGACCGGTTGGCCGGCCTCGATCGGCGCCCCCTCGCTGACGGCGCTGATAGTCCGGCCGTCAATGACGATCACTCCGCTGGGGAGCATCTTGGATTTCGCCTTCCCCACCTTGCCGACGAGGTTTTTTAAAAGTTCTTTAGCGGGGTCATCAGGCAGGACGTCCTCGCTGGACGGGCCGTGGAGCAGGACGCGGCGCCCCATTGCGGTGTGGGGCCAATACTTAAAAGCCAGGATAATCACCGCGGGCAATCCCACTCCCGCGGCCACCAGGACGACCAGTCCCACATAGCCGTTCTGTTGGAATCCGAGCACGATGGCCGCCACGATCGAGGCCGCCGAGAGAAAGGCCAAAATTCCCGCCGAGGGGAAAAAGACCTCCAAAACCCCCAACAGGATGCCGAGGGTCAGCAAAATCACCGCCCAAAGCCAAGGATCCATCATGGGATACGCTCCGGGAACCATGAAAATCGGTATAGGGAGAACTGTGCCTTTTTGATACAATTCCCTCCGCTTATCGGCCGGCTTGTATGACCTTGGGCTTTAAATATACCACTAATTGGTGTGGTATGCCAGTAAACCGGCCGCCGACCGGAATGAAAAAGGATTTTTCAAAATCGGGAGGGAATCCGATGCCACGCTTGCTTCTGACGCTTACCGTATTCGTCTGCCTGGGAGGGGCGGTTTGGGCGCAAAACGCCCCGGCACAGCCCGATCAGCCCGTTTACGCGGCGGGGCCCACGCTCCAGCGTCGCCCCGCACCGCCGAACGCCGCCCGGCAGGTCCTTCCGCCCCAGCCGACCTTCCGGCTGACTCCCGAGGAGGAAGCCCGGCTCGATCAGGTCTTAACCGCCTGGGAGAAGGAGGGTCAGAAGATTTCCACCTTCGACTGCAAATTCAAGCGTTGGGAATACTACCCCGATCTGGCACGGACGAGAGAGGAAGCGGAGAAGCCCGCCCACGTCGATTACGGCGTCATCAATTACGCCGCGCCGGATAAGGGGAGATACCAGATTCTCTATACCGATCAGAAGGAGGCCGACGGGAAGACGGAAATCGTGTCGATCGAAGAGAATCGGGCGGAACTCTACATCTGCGACGGCAAGGCGGTGTATAAATACGAGCCGCGGAAACCCTCCGATTCCGGCGAGAAAGCCGGGATCCGGCACGACTATCCCCTACCGCCGGAATTGCAGGGCAAGGAGATCGTCAACAGCCCGCTGCCGTTCATCTTCGGCGCCGACGCGAAGAAGCTCCGGCAGCGCTATTGGATGCGGATCGTCACGCCTCCCCCCGACAAGAAAAACCAGATCTGGATCGAGGCCCATCCCCGCTACCAGGAAGAAGCGGCCAATTTTACGTTCTGCCTGCTGATCCTCGAAACGCCGAAATTGAGGCCGCTGGCGCTGCGGATGGTCTATCCCGGCGAGAAGAACTGGGCGTCGTATCAATTTTACGACGTGACCGTCAACGATCCGTTGCGGATCATTAAGAGCAATCCCTTCCAGGCGTGCCTGCCGCGAGGCTGGGACCAGGTGGTCCACCCCGCGCAATCAGCCAACGCCCCCCAGCCGCCGCCGGGATTACGGTAGACCCGCCGTAGGACAGGTTGGCAACCTGTCCTACTATATCGCCGTACCGCCGGCCGCAAAACGGGACGAATGGTCTATTAACCAATTGAAACGGGGAGGATCCGGGATGCACCGGTTATTTCTTGTGCTAATCCTGACGGGGTGGTGGGCAGGCAATCTTGAGGCAGCTCTTTTTCCCTGGATTTACTCCGCTTCGGATGACGACAAGTTATGCGCTGCGCCGTTCCAACTCGAACCCAAGGAGGAAGGCCGGCTGAATCGGGTATTAAAAGACTGGGAAAAAGCGTGCCGGAAGATCACGAGCTTCGAGTGCAAGTTTAAACGTTGGGAATACTTACCGACATTGGCATCATTAAAAGAGGGGAAAAACCAGCCCGTCCACGTGGATTACGGCATCTTGAAAAACGCCGTGCCGAATCAATGGAAATATCAAACCCTTTATACCGATCAGCCGGGAGACAACGGTGATAGTAAAGTCGTACCGATTGAAAAAATCCGGGCGGAACGCATTCTTTGCGACGGTAAAAGGGTGTATTTTTTCGATGCTACCAATCAGTGCCTGCACGAGTATCCCTTTCTTTCTGAATCTCAGGGCACGTCCCTGATGCGTTGTTTTTTTCCACAATGTTATCTCCTGACGATCGAAGCGGAAACGCTCCAACGCAACTATTATCTCCGGCTCGTCACCCCCGGCGACCGCCGGGATCAAATTTGGATCGAGATGTACCCTCGGCTGCGGAAGTTCGCTTCGTTTTTCGGGAAGATGGTGCTCATTCTGGAAGAGAGCACGATGACGCCCCAGGCGCTGAGAATCGTCTTTCCGGGTGGGAAGAATTCATGCTCGTACATGTTTTATGACACGGCAAGGAACACATTCGAAACAGAGAAGGAACCGATGGACGTCATTCTGCCGCAAGGATGGCGGAAGGAAATTCACCCGCCCGCTTTGTCCGGTACGGGCAAAACATCGGCGGAATGATCAGAGCCGGGGCGTGTCAGTCCGCCATGGGACAGGTTGGCAACCCGTCCTATACGCCGGCCGCAAGCGGCCGGGCTAAACGGCTATCCCTTCTCCCCTTCAATCGCCATGAGTACGGCGGCGGCGACGGCGGCGACGATGCCTACGGCGTTGACCGTCTTGGCGGACGACCACACGAGTTCATGGGCCTGCCACGCCATGAGGAGCGAGATGACGGCGGTGACGACCGGGGCGCCGGCGTTGGTCAACGGCGAAACGATCATGGCCTTGCCGTAGCGATAGGCGTAGACCAGCAACAGCGCGCCGACCGCGTTGAGGATCTGAATCATGGCCGTCAGATACGGTCCCGTAAATCCCCAATTGATCGCCGTGCGGAAGTGCGTCCAGTCGGTCATGGACAGCGCCGCCGGGATGAGGAACAAGCCCGTCAGCATCATGTAGAAGAAAATGCTCTCGGCCTTCATCGTCCGATTGGCGTAAGAGATGATGAATCCCTGGACGCCCCAGGCCAGGAGCACCAGGGAGGCCAGCAGGACCCAGAGGAGGCCTTGCGCTTCGCCTTTCGGCGGCTGGTAGGCCAAGAGGACGCCGGCGACGACGGCCAGCGCGATGCCGATCCATCCTTTTGCCGTAGTGCGCTCCCCGGCGAAGATCAGGGCCAAGACGATCGTCACCACCGGCGAAAGGGCGATGTAGGGAAAGACCAGGTAGGCGGGGGCCAGCCGCAAGGTCTTGAACAAAATCAACTGGCCGCTGGCGCCGAGCAAACCTAGCACGCAACCGAACACGACCGACTTGACGTCGTACTCCAGTTTCCAGCCGACGATCGCCAGGGCCAGCAGGGAGGGCGGAATCATGACCAGCGCCCAGACCACGTAGCCCAGCGTCTCCGGGAAGGGAGGTGTCTGCTGCGCCGGATAGTCGATGTACGCCCCCCATACGCCCCACGACGCCACGGTCAGCATCGCGTAGAAAAGCCATAGTCGATTCGGTTTCACGGCGAATTTCTCCGCTGGTCTAAACAGAAAACCGCGACCGGCGGTCGCGATTGACGGTTTGATATTGGCGCGACCAACGGTCGCGGCTTTATGATAAGTTCTTCTCCCACTCCTGGGCCTGGAAAGCCGGTTTTCCTTCGCCGGAAAAGTACGGAAACGTGTTGCCGGTCGGGGCAAATCCCAAATCCTTAAACAGCCGGACCTTCTCCGCGTCCACTCCCGAAAACACGACCCGGCACGGTCGGGGCCGGACGGCGGACTGCCCGATGCGCGTCAGGGCCGCCTCGACCAATGCCGCCACGGCCGCCTGATTGGCGGCGAAAAAACGCGGCAAGCAGTAGAAGTCGATCTCCATCGTGTTCCGGGTAAACGGCAGGGCCCGCCGGGCCGCACAGACCGCCAGGATCAATCCCTGCCCGTCCCGCAGGGCCAGCGAGGCCTCTTCCAGCCGGTCGCAGTCGGCCATCGCCGCCCGGACGTTGACCGTGTAGCAGCGTTCCAGCTCGGGGCCGAGGTGGACTCCCCAGGCGGTCAGCTTGGCCTGGAAATCTTCCGCCGGGCAGAGATTCAACAGCAGAAAGAGGTTGGCCAGGTCGCCCAGCCCCACCGGCGAGGTCCGCCCGCCGGTCAATTCCTGGCTGAATCGCCCGCGGACCTCTTCGACGAGGTCGTGCTGCATCGCCCGAACGTCCGGCGAGGCGGTCGGGGGAAACCGCATCCCGGCGGACTGTTTCTCGCGTTGACACCGCTCGAAGATCGGCGGATCGACGATCATCAGCCACTCGACGGTATCGGACAATACCCGCTCGGCGAGAATGGCGTAGCCCAGCTTGGCGTACAGGCCGAAGGCGGCTTTTTCGCCCTCCCGGAGGCGATGGCGTTTATCGTCGGTCCCCAACACCACGACCTGAGCCCCCTGCCGGAAGGCCGCCCGCGTGACCGCTTCGGTCACGAGGGTGCCCAGTCCGAGACCCTGGCAGGATTCGTCGGTGCGGATATGGGCGACCAGTGCGGCAGCCGGATGCGCCTTCGACGAGAACGCACTGCCATGGGCGGCCAAGCGCCGCGCGGACCGGTCCCAAACCAGCGCAAACGTGCCGGCGGAATCGTCGTACAACTCCAGGTACTCGCTCAAGATGACGTTGGTCCAGTCGGCGCCTTTCTTGACCAGCAATTGCCGGACGATCGCATCGAGCACGGCCGCGCCGTTTTGGGAGGTCTCCCGACCGATCCGCTCGACGACCTCCCGCCCCGATCCGGTGAACATCAGCCCCTCGAAACGCGCGGAAGCGCCCGGAGGAGCGACGCTCACTTCTTGAACTAGGACGGAATTGGCGGTATCGTGCATGGAGGCGCCGGAGACCTTTGGTCTTCGCTGGAAAGAAGCTCGATTGTAACGGTTGAAGACCCGAGGAACCAGTCCCCACGCTTTCAGTGCAGGAGGTCTCCATGAACACGTTCCGTTGCCCCGGCAGTTTCACCGACGCTGACCGATCGACCGAGGTCCTGGCCGCGTCGGGACTCCGCCCGGCGGCCTGCCGGGCGAAGGCCGAGTTATTCGCCCAGGTTGCCGCGGCGCTGCCGGCCCCTCCGGTCTGCGGTTTTTTCGTGCCGGGGCGGATCGAGGTCCTCGGCAAGCATACCGACTACGCCGGCGGAAGCAGCCTGGTGGCGGCCGCGGAGCGGGGATTCTGCCTGGCCCTGGCGGCCCGAGACGATGCCACCGTCCGCATGACCGACGCCGCCGTGGGCGAGACGATCGAGTTTCTCCTGCGTCCCGATCTGATCCCGCCCATCGGTTCGTGGACGAACTATCCGATGACGGTGGCCCGGCGGCTGTGCCGAAATTTTTCCGGACTGCGCAAGGGGGCGGAGATCGCCTTTTGCAGCGACCTGCCCATCGCGGCGGGCATGAGCAGCTCGAGCGCCCTGATGGTGGCCACGTTCTTCGCCCTGGCGGAAGTGAACCGTTTGTACGAGCAAGCGGAATTTCCCGCGGTACTTGAAGATCCCTTACGGCTGGCGGAGTATCTGGGCACGGTGGAAAACGGCCAGAGCTACGGCGCGTTGACGGGCGACCGCGGCGTGGGGACCTTCGGCGGGAGCGAGGATCACACGGCGATGCTCTGCGCCCAGCCGGGCCGGCTGAGCCGGTTTTCTTATTGCCCCACGCGCAAAGAGGCCACGCTGCCCTGCCCGGCCGGCTGTGTGTTTGCGATCGCCTCCAGCGGCGTGGTGGCCGAGAAGACCGGTCAGGCGATGGAAAAGTACAATCAGGCCTCGCGGCTGGCCTCCCGCTTGGCGGAACTCTGGCGGTCGGAGACCGGACAATCGACGCCGCATTTAAAGGCCGTGCTGGAACAATCGCCCGACGCGGCCGATCGCCTGCGGGAGATCACTGCAAAACTACCCTCCACTGAAGCCGCTGCTTTGCAGGACCGCTTGGAGCACTTCGTCGCCGAGAATGAAACGGTCATTCCCGCGGCCTGCGAGGCCCTGCAGCAGGGCGATCCGGCCGAATTCGGCCGGCAGGTCGACGCCTCGCAGCGGGCGGCGGAGACGTTGCTGAAGAATCAGATCCCGGAGACCATGTTTCTGGCGGCCGAAGCCCGAAAGCTCGGCGCGTCGGCCGCATCGGCCTTCGGCGCCGGTTTCGGCGGCAGCGTCTGGGCGTTGGTCGAGGAAATGCAGGCCCGGCCGCTGCTGGCCGCCTGGTCCGAGGCCTACCGTTCCGCCTTCCCCGAACCGGCCGCCCGCAGCGAATTCTTCCTCACCGCCCCCGGCCCCGCCGCGTTCCGGATCGTTCCCGATTGAGAACACGAAAATTCGAAAGTGTTTAGCCCCGGCACTTGTGCGGGGCGTGCGTGGGAAACCTCCTTGACGCCCGGCACAAGTGCCGGGGCTAAACGTGCGGTTCCTTGCAGTACTCTTTAAAGATCGATCTGGTATTGATCCGCGAGCGCCTTCACCTTGTCTTTCATCGTCGGGTCGATTGCGGCGGCCTTTTTCAGGTCGTTTTTGGCCGCTTGCTTGTTTCCCTTGCGGGCGTAGGCGAATCCCCGGGCGAACAACGCCCCGGCGTCTTGCGGATTGAGTTCCAAGGCCTTCGTGAAATCGGCGATGGCCTGGTCGAATTGCGATGAGACAAGATAGCATGTGCCTTGGACTTGATACGCCGCGGAGAATTTCGGATTCAACTCGATCGCCTTGCGGAAATCAGCCAGCGCTTTATCTTTTTCACCCGATTTCTGATAAGCAAGACCTCGGTTGCAATAGGCCTCGGCGAATTTCGGGTGTAATTCGATGGCCTGAGTGTAGTCCTCGATCACGTGATCCAGTTTTCCCGCCGCGATAGTGCGTGTGGCCTTGTTGTAGAGCATACACGCGAGAATTCCGTTTTTATCGAGGACCTGGATGAACGGATGGAGTCCCAAGAGATTTTTCGGATCTCGAATCTCCCAGAAATCGCCGATGGGCCGGTATTGTTTTTTCAAGAAAAACGGATCGCTGACCGACCTGTTCGCCAAATCGACCATCATCACCTTGCCGTCGGCTAATGCGACAAGGCCGGCCGTATGACGTTGGTTCGGTAGGGCCGAGCCGATATATGTTTCGCCGACCCAAATAACCTGGACGGACAAACCGAGGGAACGGCCCAAAACGTAAAAGAGCTGTGAATATCCGAAACAGTTGGCCAATTGATCTCGAACGACATCCGTCAAGCTTGCGTGCCCGATGTTGTAGAAAAACAAGAACTGGGTGCTCTCACAAAGGTCGTCGACGATCTTTCGTTCCGTTTCCGCCATCTCCGCTTTACCGATTTTATGCTCGGCAAAATCCCGTTTGGCCCGGCCGAGCTGTCGAATGCTTTTCAGGATGAGTGGATGATCGGTGTGCCAATCGTGCCATTGCACGACCATTTGGGCGACGTCCTTGGCGGTCTGATCGGAGTAATCCAGTTCCTTCACGTATTGCCGGACCGTTTTCGAGAAGTCTGCAAGCTGGAGTGCATCCTCGGCTGAGGGTTGCTTTTTCTTTGGCGGCTTCTTGCTTTTAATTTCTGGAACGGGGATACGAACGGCTAGGTCGTCCCAATCGAGGCCCTGCTCCTTCATCTCCGACCAGGAGAGGTTATCAACCCGGTCTTCGAAGGTTTTGCCGCCGTCGTCTCTCCTGTTGTTTCCGACGCTGTAGAGCAGATAACCGTCCTGGTTTCGCTGATAGTGCAGAGCCGAGTCGTTGCAAACATCCCGGGAAATCGAGGAGATGTAGCAGGGTGATAACTCGGAAAGCTTTTCGGGATAAGTGTGATGATCCGCGTGGAAAGCGGCCAGTGCAAAGGCCAGGTTCTGAAGCTCCTGTCGCATGATGGTATCGTCCACACGCTTAATGCTCAGATCAACAAGCGTCTGCGGTCCCCAGAGGGCAAGGAACACTTGTCCGAGCCGTTCCGAAAGGACCCGGCGTGGATTTTTGCAGATTAATTTTTCTAAGGAGGCGGTGTCGGCGGCGGTCCTCTTCAGTTTTTCCAGATCCGTTTTAATCTTCTTCAGGGCTTCTTTCTGTTGGGTCCGGGCAGGCAGGCGGTTGGCGGCCGCGATGCGATCGAACAAGGCGTTGCCCATGCGGAGCGCGATATTCCAATCGATCGGGGTGTTTTTTTCATAGTAAAGCAGCAAATGAATGGTCTGATTCAGTGATTTGTTATTCCCAATGCTTGCCAGGACCGCCAAGGAGCGAACTCCTTCTTTGGAAACCATGGCGATATTGTCCAGATACGTGAACCGTTCGGCGGAATCGATAACGTCGGCAAATTTAGTCAAAGGCGGGAGACGCTCGATATCTTGCCGCAGCTTGGCAATCCGAGCCGAGGTGAGCGGAGCATGTTCCAACAGAATGATGTCGCTTTGGCAAGCCTGTTCGTCAAGACGATAGGCCGTTAAGGCATCAATCAGCGCCGAGCCTTGGCCGACGAGTCGGGCCAACCGGTGACAGGTCAACGAGTCCTCCCAAGCCAGGTCCACCTTCCCATCACCCAACCGCAGCATGGCCCGGGCGACCAGGGCTTGGGCCGGATTACCTGGCTCAGAGAACACCGCCGTGGCCGGGAAAGGCACAATCATCAGCGGCGTTTTTTTCCCACCGATCAAGGGATCGTAGCGCCGCGGACGTCGGGAGGCCTCGGCGATCAGCGCCAGCGGCTTTTCATTGGCGGCCAGCCACGCAGCCAGCCGGGGATATTCCTGCTTCGACCACGGCCGCTTCAATGCCGGCTCTAAAAGGGCATCGAAGTTGGCGTCCGCCTTAATCTCCCGCATGGCCTCGCTGAAGTTCGGATTAAACTCATGCTTGCGAGACGTCAAAAACTCCTTGAGATTGACGTAGTAATCTCCCTGCTCCGGCAACGAGGGCATCCCGATTCGGCGGAAGTATTCCTCCCGATATTGTGGCAAGATCTCGGCCGGCCCCATCGCCTTCCAGAAGGGCACGGCCGCGTTGTTCTCAGGCGTCACGCCCTGCCGGGACAGCCGATCCAGCGCCTCGACGTAATCGACCGTACCGTCCTTCCGCAACGGTCCGGTCAGGCAAGTCGTTTCCTTGGAGATGATGATCGCGGGCCGGGCTTTCGGGTCAGGCGGATTGTCCGCAGGGCTATCGCGCACTCTGGGCAGTTTGGGCTGGCGCGGCAAGGGCGAATTCGATAAGATGATTCCTTCACGTGATATGAATGTA